>OMYM01000255.1 GCA_900315225.1 uncultured Erysipelotrichaceae bacterium
ATTGTAAATCGACTTTCACGGCATAAAGCCAATTCCATTATATCCAACCAAGTGACCTTAGACGACCTCTTTCAATGGTAAAGCCATCAAGACGAAGCCCAATATATTCAGATGCACAAATAGGTATAACGCACCAACTGGCCTTTTTCTATTTGGGAACCCCCTATGCAACCAGCACTGCGCAAGGAGTAAACAATGCTAAGCTTGGACGATAGAAATTATTGTGTTAGCGTCACAACAGTGAAACTCCTTTAGGCTGTATCACACGACCTTTTATCCCATTGTTTTCAGATCCCCAGCTTGAAAAACAATGCTTTGTTTCTCTTCTCGGCATCATGCAGTAATTTCTCATAAGACAAAACCTCGATGTAGGAATGATAACGATTGTTGTATCCATATGCGCCGAGCTGGTCGGGTGTTCTTGCGAACGATAATGAATCAAGGACTCTTTCCAAGGAAGAGGTAATATCGCAAATAGCATAAAGGTAGAACTGTGTTGTTTCTGTGACCCTGATTGGTCTATGCTTGCTGTCATATGCTTTTCCTTCACGGATTTTCTTTACGTAATCTTGTAGCTGAGTGACGGGATTATGCTCCATATCGTAATCATCTCTCATTGGTCTTTTCAATTCAAAGATGACAATTGTTTCATAGGCATATCCGTTGTTTGAACTTTCTGCTACAACAACAGGATTGTCAAGGAGAAGGATATCAGCACGTTTTTCCCTTATATCGTTATTAAAAGGCATGTCAGAAGCGATGAACCTAAAGAATGACAGCTTTTCATCTATTAACCATAGGTTATGGTTGTCATATGGCATGTCTTCGGAAGTGGATCTCATTGGATAGATCAATTGGTGTAAATAGGATTCAAGCTGGAACTTCCCATCATCCTGGATATTCAGGCCATTCCTGAACAAATCCAGGATGATTCTTCGATGAACGACATAGCTTGCAAGCTGTGAGCGGTTTGAATCACTGATCTTCTTTATCGTGTTGCCAAATTGTTCCTGGTATTCCTCTGTGTTGATCTGACCGTTTTTAAGCTTTGCCAAGAGTTCTTTGCATTCAGCTTGCGTTGTGTTTTCAAATTTTCTCTTGATTTCCTGCAATTCATTGTCAAGCTCCGAATCAGTTAATCCTGGCTTCAGTTTTGCAATTTGATCGGGTACATAATGTGCCAAATGACGATATTGTGGAGCGATTTCTGCTATATATTGTTCGAAACGCTCTTTCTTCTCTTTTTCCACTTTCGCTAGATAATCATGAAGATAAAGCTCAACGTGATGTACTACAGTAGAAATGATATCATCCATTCCTGGTTCTTCTGGAAACAATGGCTTGCTTTGCTTGTCGATGTCAAAGCTAAGTCTGCTCATGTTCACATTGTCATCAAGGTATTTTCCAGTTAATACGCCGAGATACCAGTATCCTTCCTGATCAAAAATACTTTGACTTAAATTGACAATCAGATTATCAAGTTCCTTGTTCGCTACAAGTCTTCCATTGGCACAAAGGTAAAGCTGGTTTCTATGTGAAAAAGCCCTGTTTGAAATCTTGATATGCAACAGTTTGAATTCCTGGCCGCAAACACAGAACTCGCTGATGTTTTGATCCGTCAAGAATTGTTCCTTGAAAATATCGTTCAGACAGATCTTGTTATCCTGATCGAAAACGAAGATTTTAGGGCAAGAATCATTAAGGAAGTATACAAGGCAGTGCTGGATGATCCTTGTTGCGATTGTGTCAAGTTTCTTTGGCGCTTCCTGTTCGTATTCCTTCTTATAACCCTTTAGCGTTACGGTTGTTTTACTCTCATTGCAATCCATCGCAGTGGTCAAACAATCATCAATATCAGGACGATCCATGGAAAAATCAAAGTCTCGCGTCATATAGCCATCAGAATCTTTGTATGTGCTGGAAATATGTACAGAGGAAAATGCTTTCAGCCATGCAAAGCGCCCTACTCCTCTGCCTCCAATGGAAGCTTTGTGTTCAGAATCTGCTTCCATAAACGATTGCATATTCACATCGTTAAACCCTATGCCATTGTCAGTAATCTGGAAACAGTCAATTGTATTATCATCCGATTCAGAGAATATCGTGTATTTTCTAACTACTTCTATCTCAATATGTCCATCATACGGTCCATCTACCCTTTTACGCTCATCAATCGCATGAATCGAATTTACAATCGCTTCATACAATGGAACTAACGGAGTATTCTTCGTCAATGGGTAATTGCGGACTTTGCTGCGAATATTTGTGACAAATGATTTTGTCATAACAACCTCCTTCTTTGCCTGACTCTTGAAACTCTGTAGAAGCACATCACTATCCTCAGATGAATCTTAAAATTTTAGATCGACAGAGACCTGTCGATCAAATCGAATAAAGATTAATACTTGGTTGCCTGTTATTTGGAAGACTAACTGACTTCGATGCGCATCGAAGTTCTCTTTGTAACCTCGATATGTTTATGATAGACCACCATTAGATACTTTGCAAGTATTTTCATTCAATATAGAAATTCTCTATGGATCTATTGGAGGGTTGACACTATATGACGGTAAAGGGTATAATCACAGGTGTGCGGGAGATTGGAATAACAAGTATTCTATACAGGAATAAGGGAACTGAGGAATATGCGTATATACATTGGAAGGGTAAACGAAGATAACAGGTTATACTTGAACAGATATTTACAATCGTTCCGCATATAACAACAGACAGACCATGCAGGATTCTACCTATAAGTATAAACGCCTCACTCTAACTTATTCTTGGGTTAGGAAACTAGTCTATTCAAGTACTTTGTTGGAGCATTGACAGATGCTGAGTATCTGTCAATCACCGTCTCAACTAGTTGTTTGAAAGCATCGCTCTCCAAGGAGAGCGTTTTTTTCTGTATTTTCATGCTTGACACACAGAAAAAACGCTATATAGATATAGCGTTTTTAGCGTATGCGGTGCTGGCAGAAGGAGCCTGAATAAAGTTAAATTCCACTTTATTTTGGCGATTTGTGTATGTGGATGATTGAGATGGTACTCCAATCACTTACTGAGTTCTTAGTATCTGCAGTTCAATGAAACTTGCATTATATCACAGAAACCGTAAAATCTAGGTTAACTAACGGGAGGGATTCACAATGAAAGACAATACTCAAACATAGACGAGTAGAAGCTACTTGGAAGTCCTGAAGAAGATCCAGGACGCAAAGGTCCCCTACGTCAAGAACACGTCTGTCAATGAATGCCTGAGGATTGCCGGCAGACTGAAGCTTGCGCAACGCCTAGGCCATATATGGTACCAAAATAGCCGTAAAGGCAAGGTGAATGGTCCCTTATGAGGATATAACAAAGAAACTCCCGCTAGTATTCCATGCAATCCGATTTCAACATACCGTAGATATAGTAGTCGCACCAAGAATTCACCATCTTTCCCTGTCGGATATGACCTTCCTTTGTAAAGCCACATTTCTCCATCATCTTCTGCGATGGTATGTTTCTTACATCCACTTCTGCCCATAGTCTCTGCAGCTCAGTATGCTCAAAGCAGAAGTGTGTCATAGCCTTCAATGCTTCTGTGCCATATCCTTTGGATTGACATGAGGGAGATATCCTTATGGCAACGGATGCCATGCGATCATTCTCAATCAGATACACCCATAGATCCCCTATTACCTTGCTGGAAGCTTTCTCTTCAATGCCAAGATGAAAACTCTTGCTTGGTTTTTCATGTTTCATGAATAGAAGCTCTGGGTTCTTATCGGTTTTTCCAGGTCTTTTCCCCCAGTATGTGTAGATGGATGGATCTGGCATCCATTCCTTGAGAGAAGGGACATCCTCTACTGTCATTGGTCGTATGCATAGTCTTTCGGTGTCTATGACAGGTTTTGATTCAATATAGTCAAGCAATGCCATATTCTCTTATTCTGGCTTTTGTGCCAGAATCCTTTCCGCATGAACACAGCCTATGTAGTGTGGATGTTCCCAACTGATCGCCACAATATTCCCAATTCACTGGACCATCATCACTGATGCACAGATAATCGTAAAAGACTAATTCGCCTCTCGCAGGCATCCTCTTCTGTAACGCATCACTGTACATCTCACCCAATTCTTTTGCACTGTCACCACCAAAGACCTCAATATAATTTCTAATCTCAAGGGCATCTTTGATAAACGACAGATACCATCCTGCATACCTGTCGTTATCAACTTCCTTCTTCGCCCAATTAATCATAGTGTCATTCATCTTCTGTATACCCATTCTGTCCATAACTCCTATTACCAACGAATCACTTTGTCAGGTTCATAAGTGATCGCTCGTTCTCATATATTGTAATGATAACATGAACACATGTCAATACCTGAATTTCATTGTCGTCTGTAATGGAGAAGACAATCATATTTCTATAGCAATAGTGTTCTGTATCATGGATAAGTTCGATAGTTTCGGTAATTCCGAATGCTAAGAGTATGTCCGATTTATCATTTGAATGACATTGTTGACCACGTTCCGATAGACACTGGATTTCTTAGTACAAATACGGTTCCAGTGTCTTCATCAACTTGCCGCTATATTCTACCTTGATGTATCTCATCATGGCAAGATTCGTAATAGCATCGGACACTTCAAATTCTTTATCCTTCCAATGCGGCTTCCAATCCATGACATACGCATAGACATCCGTATCCCAAATCCTTCTCTCAGATTTTGCAAGCTGGTCGAACGCATACAATACAGTAGATGTAATTTCAGCCTGTTCAGTGCTTTTTATGCAATGGAACAATTCAATTGTTTTTTTCATTGCCATCCATTCTTCGACAGAAAACTCCTCTCTTGCAATGCGCACTGTATCCGGGACGAAAATCTCTATTTTCTTGCCGTATGGCTTCTCCATAAGCATGTTCGCATTCGCCAGGACAGTGATCGATTCCTTTGCCTCGTTCGAGAATGGACCATAATAGCCCTTATGGAAATGAAAGCCCGTGTCAACGCCACTCCTGGTGATGCAATAGCAAACATTCTGATACATTGTGCGTCCGACATTGGCGGAATACCTGTGCGCATTGATCCCCCTCACTGCTCCAAGGATCAGTTTCCATGTTGGATTGATGGGTCCGTGGATGGCTCCAACCGTTTTCGAAGAACTAGAAGGTTTCTTTAGGAAATCTTCGTTGCATTGTTCCACTGGGGTGCCGTATGGTGCATAAACCTCGATGTCAATTGGAAGGGCATGCAGCTTCTCATAGATCAAAGGACCCACAACCTCCCACGACAATCCTCCGTTGCCACAGCCAAGAGGCGGAAACGCGATGCTGTGGATGGACAGGGAGGCGTAATGGTCAACAAACCAATCCAGACCATCCGCAATATCCGATAAGCGAGAAGGGGAGC
>OMYM01000258.1 GCA_900315225.1 uncultured Erysipelotrichaceae bacterium
CATGGCATGGTTAGACACCGAGAACAAAAAGCGTCTCGATGAGGGCGACTATCTGTTTGAGCCGTTCTATCCATACGATTTCCTGAGTAAGCGCAAGGATAGTGCATCACCCGCCGTTATCCAAGACGATTTCCAGAGAATCATCTTCTTGCGAGGCAAGGACAATGACATCAATGCCCTTATCATGTCGTGGAACAGGCAGAATGAGTATAAGCTCTTCCGCTATCATGACACCAACGGCTGTCCCGCCACAGTCCCCGAAAGGGAGATGAAGGAGTTTTTCGAGAACTGCACCCGCTACCGGGGCTACTTCGAGGTCTGTCCTCCTGTTGAGGAAATCGTTTCGTTAGACCGGGTGGAGATTCTCTCGGGTCCTTTTACGGGCCATGAGGCCGATGTGGTCAAGGCGAGTCATGTCAATGGCAAAGTCAACCTACAGCTCACCATCAAGATAGCCTCCGGCCTTCTGCATGTAAAGATGAAAGATGTCAAGAGCAGTCAGGTGGTCAGGATAGACTCCGACTTCTCAGGCATGATTCCCGACGACTTCATCGAGCGTGCCCAGAACAAGATCCTCTCAGTCTATGAGCATCGCGTGAAAGATGCAGGGAAGAAAGTCGGCGACAAAGCCACTGACAAGGAGAAAGAAGCAGACGTGCGAAAGCTCAACCAGGCGTTCCACTATAACCTGTATACCGTAGAGAACAAGTCGGCGCACGCCCATTTCCGTGCCTTGATGCTCATCTGCGCCCATCTGCGTTACGACAAGTATGCCGTGGAGCATATCAGGGAAGAAGTCCTCGGTCTGCTACGTGACATGAACCAGAACAGCCCTTCCAGGGTTGCAACAGATGCCCGGGCTTACCTCTGGATAGCATTATATATCACGACTAACGACCCCTCCTACCGTGATGCCGCCAAGGACTATGTCAGGACGCACAACCCCAAGTCCCAGAAGCTACGCAAGTTCGTCTACCTCATGCGCAAAGGCCGAAAGGTATAATCAACGCCTTTCTGTGCTTTCTATGTTTTCTGTGCTTTCTGTGTTTTCCGTCCTTTCTGTGCTTTCTGTGATTTCCGTGTGACAATCAAAAATCTGTGTCATCCGTGCCATCTGTGAGAAATAATTAAATTTCCATGCAATATCGAACAAGTTTCCAAAACTTTTCGTACCTTTGCACGATAATTAAGAAAGCAAGTAAAATGGACGATAAGTATACCTCAAAGATAGATGATAGTGGCATGAAGGCGGCAGAACCTGTTGCAGTTATAAGCAGGCAGTCCGGACTTGATGGCATGCTTGCCTATATCACCAACCAGAACCCCAGTGCAGCACTGCGTTGGGAGTTGGGCTATCGTCTGATAGCTGAGGCTGAGCATGATATGCAGGTAAGGCCCGCTTTCGAATTGGAACTACAACTTCGTGAACTTCAGCGTCAGTCTGACTTGCAGGTAAAGCCCGACCTGGATACATTTGAGAATGCTTTTATCTTTCTAAATGCTTGTAAAGACTCTTCTTTGTTATCAAAAGCTTCAGTATATCTCACGGATCATGCGACTGTGATGTTGAAAATTATTATTGGCAAAACGACTTCATCTGTTGATATCGGCTGTGATGAATATACGTATGCCATTGTGAATACGGAGAAAAAAAAAAAAAAAATGGGAAGAGGTCATACTGACGATATGAAATCTATGAAAGATTTCTTTAAGGCACTACGTAATTAATGTCGGAACATCAGCAGGACACAGCAAAATTGATTGTAGGGGATGATGAAATCGTCTATCGCTTGATATCGTCCCCTGCAGGATACAACGAGATAACAGGTGTTTCGCCAGATTGCTTCAAACTATTCCGAAAGAACGAATCCTACGTATCTGTGGAGAGAGCTCGGTATTGTTCACTGGATGATGCCCTATCTAATGGTGAAAATATTAAGAAATGGTTTGCTGAATGTGAGTCTTTTTGGGGTTTGGCGAGTTTGAGTGTAAAAAAGATTCGCTCACACAAACAGCATGATGTCATATCCAAGTATACAGATAGCCATCCTGGGCATGCTGGTATTCAGATGAAGTTGTCAGAAGGGCAGGTTTATATAAACAAAGAAGGAGAGCCTACTCCAATGGAAATCTTGGCGCTTCAGACCTATTTGTCTGGTATTGTTGACCAAGTTGTTAAGAAGGGTTTGAAAAAGAATCAGGCTTGTAGCCATACTCTCCCCATACTCTAAGCTGCTTC
>OMYM01000259.1 GCA_900315225.1 uncultured Erysipelotrichaceae bacterium
AAACCATTGCAGATGGCATTCTTTCCCAATACCTTCTCTGCCTTTAACAGCAGGGATCCGCAGCCGGGTCATAGACCTTGTTGATCTCCATTTTCCCTACTGTTCCCAGTCTGGTTAAAAGTTCAGAGACATCTGCAGGGGTGAAGAACTCACCGCCTGACTTGCCGGCATTGGAGGCGTACATGGTCATCAGGTATTCGTAGGCATCACCAAAGGCATCAATGTCATGATACTTGACATCACCTAGATTCATCTTTGCAACGCCGTCTAAAAGCTTGCAGAGCTTTTCGTTCCTCTTGGCAACAGTGGCGCCAAGCTTGTTGCTGTTGACATCGAAGTCATCAAACAGACCGGCAAACTGTCCTTCAGAGGATGTTCCTTTTGCGGATCTCTCAATATGATCGAAGATCTTTTCAAGGGTTTCATTCAGGTTCTCATCTCTTGCTGCCCTGGCGTTGACGGTGCAGAAGAGTTCACTTGGAAGGATGAAGAACCCTTTCTCTTCAACCAGTCCTTCTCTTGCTTCTTCTGCTTCTTCATCTGACATGGCAGCATAATCAAAATCGGTGTTGCCCGCTTCTGCTTCACCGTTGTTGATATAGTTAGCCAGATTCTCTGAGACATATCGGTAGAACATGGTGCCAAGCACATAGTTCTTGAAATCCCAGCCGTCAACTGCTCCACGCAGTTCATCTGCGATTGCCCATATGGCACGGTGCAGTTCATCCCGTTCCTGCTCCTTTTTTGTATCTTCCATAGCCCTTATTCCTCCGTGTTTTGTATGGTTGTTTCCTGATTAAGTGTTTGCGCATCACTGAGACACATCAACACCATGTTATGTTCAATTATATACTGGAACAGATATTTACAATCGCTCCGCATATAACAGCAGGCAGACGATGCAGAATTCTACCTATTTGTGCGTCCAAGTATAGAAGAGCGTTATCGCAAGGCGGTCTTAGGCCGTAAGCCTGAACGGGCTCCCACCTTCTGCTTCTTTTCCATCCACGATTCAACGATGCCAAGGAGCCTCCTGAACTCTGCCTTGTGGATGCCGAATGTCCTGTGGAACTTGTTTCCGAATATGCGCCAACGGTCTTGCTGCTCATAAAGCCCCTCCTTTCAAGCAGTGGCGGCGGGAAACCCGTGCGTGCAAAACCTGTTGAGTCGATGTACAATATGCAGGTCATCAGATGGCTGCCGTCTCCACTGTTTCATTAACCAGTATTATAGCACGAATCACAGCCATTTGGTGTTTTTTGAGTTTTTTCGATTTCTCAATTATTTCTCTGGGTTAGGAAACTTGTCTATTATATATCCATGGATTTTGTCTTGGGACTGTGGTAGAATGCTTGGGATGATTGGGATAGGAGGAATGGAAATGGACGAAGATAAGAAGTGGGTCATATGCCCCGCGTGCGGGCATCGCACCAGTGGGAATTTCTGTGACAATTGTGGAGCGGCATTGACGGAAGAAGACGATGAATTCCTCTTTGAGGAAGATCCATCTCGCAAGCCAATCAAGATCAAGGAGGCAGAACCCGTAGAAAAAAAGAGTGAAATCAAACCCATGCCTGCAATGATGATGAAGAAGAAATATTGGCGCATGACATTGACAGGCTTGGTTGTTGTCGTGTTGTTGGTGATGGGGATTATCTTGGTGCCCATGGTGTTTTCAAGTTTCACTGGAAACGTTGATATCGTTGAAACGATGGTCGAAGAGTCGGATTTTGTCTGTCTAGCCAAGGGAAAGGAAAGGGTATCGACGTATGATGGGCAGAATGAAAGCACATATGAACTGGAAGGCATGAGATATGCCATTCCTTTTGGGTGGCACCCGGATGATGAAGGAGAGTTTTCCTGCAATGCAAATGATAGAATTGCGAAAATCTCCATTCATGCGGATGATTTCAAACTCTCTGACGAGGTGAAAACCGATGACATGTTAAAGGAAAGGATCGCTGCTTTGGCAAAGGAAAGCTCTGACAAAGTGTTGACAAAGGTTCAGAGCCATTCCTTTGGCTCAACGCGAAGTCCATCACTGTTTGCTTGTTACACAGGAAAAAAGGAAAAGAAGAAAGTCGATGTGTATCTCGCCTTGATCACAGATCCTGAGCAAGAGACGGCATACTCTTTCCGCATGATTGAACCCACCAGCAATGGCAAGACGAACTTCGATGACTTCATTGCGCTGATTGAAAATGCTAAGACAAGCAGTCAATCCTATGTGCAAGGGAGCGATATCTTTAACCTCTTTGGCGAATGGGGGGATTTGCTTGACTGGGATCCCTTTGAAGGCTGGGATGATTTCGATGGTTGGGATATAGATATCGATTGGAACAGCTATGGATTGCCAGATGATGACAAGGCTGAATTTGACGCACAGATGTTAATGATTGAATATCCGTATTCAAGAATTCGCTTGATTGAAAAACTGACAGAAAAAGGATATTCCCGTGAAGTCGCAGAGAATGTCGTGGATAACGAGCTGTATGTGGATTGGCAACAGCAAGCAATGACATCAGCCAGAAGAAATGCCCGCTCCTATGGATACTCAGCCATAGGCTTGGCAAGCCAATTGACATCCGAAGGATTTACCGAGGAAGAAGTAAACTATGCGATTGAGCATAGTGCGATCGACTGGGACTTTCAGGCTGAAAAATGCGCTAGAAACTATCGTGATTCCGTAACAAGCCGGGAAGAATTGGTAGACAAACTGGTCGAAGAAGGATTTACCGATGAACAAGCAGAATATGGCGTGGACAGAGCATGGCGATGATGCGTATGGTAGATATTTAACAAAGAAAGGGAGAGAATATGAAGGGTATATATGCATCGCCACCTGCTTTTGATCGGGACTTTCGAATCAATGCGGCGATTATAGTGTTTTTCGAGAATATTCAGGATGCGGAAAAA
>OMYM01000477.1 GCA_900315225.1 uncultured Erysipelotrichaceae bacterium
AGATCATTTAACAAACGCCAAAAATGATTCACATGTCGCCCGCCTAAAGGCACTACAGAAATGCAGCTTAAATCAATCGAGCCATGGATGGTTTCCCACATTTTCGGTATCACCAACTCTTCACTATCGCCTTCACCTAAAATAACAAATTTCGCAAAGTATAATTCTGGGTACGCAGCAACCGCTTCCTTTATGTACTTGAATTGTTCTTCTTGCTTTTCTTCATCTGGTAACGTTATTCCCTTTACACTCGTTTCCCAAGTATCCAAATCCAATCTGAAATAACGTAATTTACGTGGATCAACACGTTTTACAATAGACGGTGAATGCGAAGATACAATGACCTGCGCTTCCGATTTTTCAGCAATCGCCATAATCTTATTCATCAGCCGACCAAGTAAATGCGGCGCAATATGATTCTCTGGTTCCTCAAGCGCAATCACAGTCAATAATGGTGGTGCATAACTAAATATAGTATTCGAATTTTCTTTTTCTGATCGGATCTTTTCTTCAACGCCCAAAACACTGTTCATCAGGGAAATGTAAAATAAAGATCTTAGTCCATCCCCGATCTCATTGATTGTGCTTTCTTTTTCTTGATATCCTGGTGAAAAGACGATTGTAGAATTTTTCATCGCAGAAGCAATGTCAGTACTGCTGAATAATAATCTCGCATTTTCAAATCGTTTATCAGGGTCGTAACTCTTCCAATTATCCTCGATTGAATTTCTTACACTGGCTATACCTTCCTGCAAGTCAAAAGCGTGGTTTAGTTCACCAATTAGCTTTTGAATCTCATCCTTACTTTCATCTGTCCAGTTAATAGTTCTGAACAATTGATTCAAAATTGTGCCAGATACATTCTTCAATTCTTTTGCAGGATCACGCACTGCTGGAATATACAAAACTCGAATATAATCCAAGTATTTTCTCTCAATCCTCTTCCTATGGCAATCTTCTATCGGAACATTTTCAGCACAGTTGATGCAATAAATTGTGCTTTCTATTGCACCTTCAGCATTTTGTGACTGACACCAAGTAGCCTCTAATCTGATTCTCACTATAGGTGCTTCTCCTTCTCCTCCAACATACATGCTTTTGAACCATATAGGTATTGCATCTTCTTTTGTAGGATCTTCATTCCCTTCTAGCTCATCAAAACCGAAAACTGCTTCTACCGCAAGCTTTTGTTCTGGTAATTCTTCTGCTTTTACCTCTTTCGGTAGATGAAAGTCAGTTCTCTTCAAGATTCTATCCGATGAAAATGGGGAAAACATCAAATTTAATGCATCTAAAGCTGCTGTCTTTCCTGAACTGTTATTACCAATGAATACAGTCAAATCCGATATATCAATCACCTGCTCTTCATCTCCGAAACAACGGAAATTCTTCAATTTAAGCCTAATCAGTTTCATATCATACCTCCAATTAAGGATTCTTCCTCGATTCCCTATACACGATTCTGCTCAAGGCATTCATTATCGCCTTGTACTTGGCAAGATCCTCAAACAGTGACCTGTATGTCTCCTGTGCTTCGATATAGCAGTCCTGCGCCACTTCCGCAAAGATCTTGGGGAAGATGCTCTCTATGAAGATCTGTAGGTCGCTTGTTCTTGCCAGGTTTCCCAGTTGTTCATTTTGCATAAGTTTCTGTGCCAGGGTATTGACCAACACCCTGTCGCCTTTGGTAAACTGACCGTTGTACATCTGGTTGATCTTCTCTATGATCTCATCCAGGGGTCTTTTTTCTTCTGGCACAGCCTTTCCCTTGTTATCGGCAGGGGTATAGGAACCTTTTTCGTTCTCTAGCTCAATGCTACCTTCAAATGTCTTCTGCAGCTTGTAGTATTCAAGGCTGAGCTTGTCCTCAAGGTTGATCATGGACACCTTGTCTTCTGGCAAGAGTTTCATAAGGTATGCTACAAAGGTGTATTCCTTGTGCAGATCCTTGTCAAACATCCTAACAACCTGAGAAATATATCCATACCACTTCACCAGATTACGACATAATCTTCTGAACTGATATCTTTCATCTGGCTGTAGGTTGTTATATCTGTCTGCCAGGGGTTTTAGAATACTGGTCATTCTGCCCATGGCGTTCTTTTTAGCAAAGTATTCCTTGCAGAAGGCATCAATGTCTTGATCCCCGTATACGCCATAGCCTCTAAGTTCATTTTGAACCTGATACAGTAGATCTGTGTTCACATTGCTTTCAAGGAATGCCTCTTGATAGAAGGGTTGGAAAGCATCCTTGATGTCATCAACGGAGTTGATGAAGTCAAGGATGAAGGTGTCATTCTTTCCTTCGCATGTCCTGTTTAGCCTGGATAATGTCTGCACAGCCTTGACTCCCTTTAGTTTCTTATCGACAACCATTGTATGTAGCAAGGGTTCATCAAATCCTGTCTGGTATTTTTCCGCTACAATCAACACATGATAGTTATCGTGGAACTCTGCCTTGGTCTGATTCTCAGATATATGGCTTCCATCCTCTCTGACATTCAGCTTTGACTCTGTGTATTCTGCTCCATCATCTTTGACAGATCCAGAGAATGCTACAAGAACACCAACATTGTCATAACCCTTCTCCTTGATATACTCTCTGCATTTCTGGCAATACCTGACTGCTGCCAATCGGGATGATGTAATCACCATCATCTTCCCTTTGCCATGAATCTTATGACGTGTGGTATTCATGTATGTCTCGACAATGATCTGTGCTTTCTGGGAGATATTGTATGGATGCAATTGTTGGAATTGCCTGATGACCTTGGCAGCCCTGCTGCCAGGGACATCAGGGTTGTCTTCCATTGTCTTGGCAATCCTGAAGCATGTATCATATGTCATGTAGTTCTGTAGGACATCCAGGATAAATCCCTCTTCAATGGCTTGCCTCATGCTGTAGATATGGAAAGGATGGAAAGAACCATCTTCATGTTCCGTGCCAAACATCTCTAATGTCGTTCCTTTTGGCGTAGCAGTGAAGGCAAAGAACGATAGGTTCTTATGTCTTCCATGAGCAATCATTTCCTTGACAAGCCTGTCTTCTGGATCTATCTCTTCTTCCGCTTTTCCCTCAATATCAGCGTATTCACGTAATGCTTCTTCTGTATCTGCCAAAGCAGCTTTCAGCTTTAAGGCAGAAGATCCTGTTTGTGATGAATGTGCTTCATCCACAATCACAGCATAGTTTCTTCCCCTGGCAGCATCTACTTCGGTATAGATTACAGGGAACTTCTGCAAGGTGGTGACAATGATCCTAATCTTGTTGTTAATAGCATCTCTGAGATCCTTGCTTGTCTTGTCCTCACCGATGGTTTCCACGGCACCAATGGTATGATCAAAGCCACTGATGGTATTCTGTAGCTGTTGGTCAAGAACTGTTCTATCCGTTACAACAATCACGCTGGAGAAGATGGGTTGGTTCTCTTCATCATGCAATGATGCAAGCCTATAGGAAGTCCAGGCAATGGAATTGGATTTACCTGATCCAGCACTATGCTGGATCAGGTAATTCTTTCCTGCCCCATTCTCCCTCACATCAGCGATCAATTTCCTGACAACATCCAACTGATGGTACCTTGGAAAGATCAGTCTCTTTTTCTTCACAGCCTTTCTTGAGCCATCATCCTGTAATACATAATCGGTAGTCTCTTCAAGATGTATGAACTTCTGTATGATGTCCATCATACTGTCTTTCTGGAATACTTCCTCCCAGAGATATGATGTGGGATACCCATTGGGATTGGCAGGATTACCCTTGCCACCATCAACACCAGAACCATTGCTACCTTGGTTGAATGGCAGAAAGATCGTATCCTTCCCATTCAGCATGGTTGTCATCCATGCTTCCACATGATCCACAGCAAAGTAACCAAGAATCCTCTTGTTGAACTGGAAACATATTTCTCTCTTATCCCTGTTATACATCCATTGCTTCTTGGCATCATCCACATTCTGTCCAGTATACTGATTCTTTAGTTCAAAAGTAAAGACAGGTATTCCATTCAGTGCAAGCACCATATCCACACTGTTATGATTGCTTGCACTGTAGTACCACTGTCTGTAGCAGGCAACATGATTCTTCTCATACAATGCTACAGCAGTCTGGTTCAGTGATGATTCTGGTTTAAAGTAGCATACCTTGAAACTAATGCCCCTATGCTTGAATCCATGTCGTAAGACATGGATCAAGCCAAACATATCACAGGCATTGTTAAAGGCAATACAGAACTTATGTTCTGTATTGATGTTGTTATAGTTCTCAAATCTCTTCCATTCCTTGGGTTGTGTACGCTGGATAAAGTCTATCAGTGTATTCACATACAGTCCAAGCTTAGGGTCATACGTATCTGTTCCTTTGACATATCCACCTGCAGGAGATAGGAAGAAGGATTCTATGTCAGATTCAAAACGATATTCATTGGTAGCATTTTCATTCATGCGGGTACCTCTTTCTTTCCAGTGACGTATTCGAATATGAGGGATTTTTTGTAGCTCTCATAACTACCTATTAGAGTTTCTTTATCTAATATGATTTTATCAATATCAGCGCATTTACCATCAAGATATCTAGCTATTTCAATTTGTTCTTCTTTACATGGCACAAGCACTGTCATACCTTTAAGAAGCGTTTGCCCTAAACTTGCTCTCGTTACAAGATTCATTTGTTTTACCAAATAGAAACGATGATGATTACTTCTAAAGTAATACTTAGAAAAGCCAACATCCAGTGTTGTATCATAGGGTCGAACTCTGATCAGGAAACCAGCAAATGTGCATTTGGGTATCGTCCGTTCACAAACACATGAATACCCAACTTCTTCTATCGTTTCTGATGTTCTTGTAAAAAATATATCTCCTGTTTGAACAGAGTATAATGATTGCTCCGCTTCGGTTGACTGAATTAGTCCCTTAACTTCGTAAGGTAATGCATAATTACGATATACATCTCCATAGCTCACAAAAGGATAGCCTTCTCCGAAATAATCTCCGCTTTTGCTTATGCCATTTTGAGTCGAGCCAATATTTCTTAGTTTGCACATTTTCCAATCACTTGGTATGTCCCCAATCCACTCAACTCCGCTATCCTTCATTTCCCGATTAGGTCTTATTCCTTTTGTAACAGCCTCCGTTATAACAGCCTGTTTCAACTTCTTATACTCTTCAATGGACTCCTTAGTCTTTGCTATCACCTCATCAATTCGGGAGCATTCTTTATTCAAGTATGATGCAATTCTTTCCTGATCCAAATAGTTCGGTATCGGAATAGACATCTTCTTCATGTCCTGCCAATTGGTCGTCCATAAATCATTAACTATACCGTGCCCCCATTTGTAAAATTCATCAGCAAAGGTTGTCGTGTGAAACAACCAGTCGTAGTATTCGGAATTCAATGCTCTTTTCGGCATCAAAACAGTATTGATGAGTGATACTGATCCATCATAAGAGGAAATACCACAAGATCCTCTTCTATCCGATCTGCTGTTTATTGCAAAATCGCCTTTTTTCACAAGCTTTCTGTCATCATGAGCATCCGATTTCGCCGCCGTACTTAATTGTGGAACAATCCCTTTCATGGTGACCGATAAAGGCTGATAGTCGTAATCACTCACTTTTTCTTTTCGTTCATTGTATAGCTGACCAATTCTTCCGATTCGCCACTCTTCCGGTATCTCTCCAATCCATTCAATACCGCTGTTCTTCATCTTCCTTGCCATATTACTTCTCCTCATGGAACAATGCCTGCAGACTGTCAGAGATTTCTTTCTCCAACGTCATAATACGGACAAGGATATCTTCTGATTTCTCTGGGGTCTTATACTCATAGAAGTATCGGGTCATGGGAATCTCATAACCTTCTTTGGTCTTCTTGGTATCAATCCAGGCATCAGGTGCATATGGCAATACTTCTCTCTTGAAGTATTCCTGAATATCTTCTTTCATGGGTACATTCTCAGTATCCCTTAACTCTGCATCAACAACCGGTTTCCCTTTCTTAGTGACAATACTACCCTGCTCATCTCTTAAAGGTCTTTCCACTGTGATTTTGTAATAGCCGAATTCGATGCTGTCGAAGATCTTGCTCTGGCAATAGATGCCTTCTTTTTCCCCATAGATTGCATTGTTCTTGAATTCACCATATGCCTGTACAATCAGTCCCCTACAGTAATCGGTAATGTCATTTCTCTTTGTACCAATGGATTTTCTTCTTGGTTCATAGCAATGGCTGGCATCAATGAGCTGTACCTTCCCTGCTCTATATGCTGGTTTATCTTTGCTTAACACCCAGATATATGTACTGATTCCTGTGTTCATAAACTGATCTGTAGATAACTGGATAATAGCATCCAGCCAATCGTTCTCCAGGATATACTTTCTGATGTTGCTTGGTCCTGAACCAGCATCGCCAGAGAATAATGGCGAGCCATTCTGGATAATAGCAAGCTTTCCATCTGCTGAAAGCTTGGATAATCCGTTTAAGACAAACAGCTGTTGTCCATCGCTGATCTTTGGCAAGCCTGGAGCAAACCTTCCCAATTCACCTTTGGCTGCTTCTTTTTCTACTTCTTTCTGTTCTCTCTTCCAGTCAATGCCAAACGGTGGATTGCTGATGCAGTATTTGAACGTATAGCCCTTGAATTTATCGTCAGACAGGGTATCGCCAAACCGCATGTTATTGGGATCTCCGCCTCTGATCATCATATCTGCCTTGGCAATCGCAAAAGTAGAAGGGTTAAATTCTTGCCCAAAGCATGTAACCACCGTATTTTCATTCAGTTCATGGATTCTCTCTTCCATGCAGGAGAGCATCTGCGATGTCCCCATTGTCATGTCATACACGGTAACATTGCCTGCTTTAGTAAGATCAGCATCACTTAACAGAAGATCTGTCATCAGGTAGATAACATCCCTGCTGGTGAAGTGCGCTCCTGCCTCTTCGCCAAATGATTCAGAAAATCTTCTGACCAGATCCTCGAAGATATACCCGCAGTCAACGGCAGTGATCTTGTCTGGACCAAGATATCCTTTGGGCTTGTTGAATTCCTGGATGACAAGATAGAGTGTATTGCTCTCAACCATTCTTTTGATAACATTGTCAAATTCAAACTTAGACAGGACATCCTGGACGTTATCCGAGAATCCTGAGAGATAGCTGCGGAAGTTGCTTTCAATGTTATCTGGATCAGCCAGCAGTCTATCAAATGTAAACGGAGATGTGTTGTAGAACTGGTAGCCTGAGGCACGGGTCAAGAAGCCATCAATGACAGCTAGCCCTTTTACTTTATCATATGTATCCTGTACCTTCTGCCATGTAGGCAGAAGACAGTCATGGAATCGCTTGATGACTGTCATTGGAAGAATGACCAATCCGTATTCATGAGGCTTAAAGGGACCTCTTAACTGATCTGCGACATTCCAGATCAGTGATGCTTTTTCCGCTATATTCGTTCCTACTACTGTGATTTTCTCGTTTGCCATGTATTCTCTCCTATCCATGCTTGCATATCATATTACCATAAACATGAGCTTGATTTAAATATATTTTTCAATTTTTTGATGAAAATACCGTAGATTCAAAATAGTCATCCACCAGTTTATTCAACTGATTTCTTATCTCTTTAAAATCCGTGTTCAGATCCAGTGTACGTACAATGTACGGATTGCCATTGATGCCTGGGAATTCTAAGTCAAATTGCTGTTCGCCTGTCTGAGCGTATAACAGTACACCGCCAACATTGCCAATATGCTGTTTATCTGTATTTCCTACATAGGTCATGATCTGATACAGATGGGCATTGCGAATCGTCTTGCTTGTGTTGGGATCTTCGATGTCATAGCATTGCCATATCCTCTTGTAATACTTCGCATCAATGATCAATGTCTTGATATCATTAGAGAGTGTGATGTCTGTTTTCATCTCTGGCAAGAATGCCAATGCTTCGGAGGTGATTTCTCCTTGTAGATTAAAATCAACATGCAAGGCCTGAGGGTGAAGATGATTGTAGTTTTTGACGTAGTATTCACGGATAAACGATTCATACAGCATGGCCATGTTGTTCTCATTGAATTGTTGCATGCGGTATTCACCTTTTTCCGTACTCAACAGCATCCTGTTCAGCACAAACCAACAGACGTATATCAGCATGCGGTAGCTTTGGTTGTTCCTCTGGAAGGTTAATGTACTCCAGGGAATTGACGACATTTCAACTTCATCAATCTTCTCAAAGCCTCTTAATGCTTTCATCAATGAAGCTTTGCTCCTGATTACGTCTTTATGCTTTGACAATCTGACTGCTGTGGTTTTGATGATCTGGTTCATGAGATTATTCTCTGACAGTTCATCAAATTCACAGGCAAGATAGTTCTTGTGGTTCATCTTATTGCGGATAGAACTAAGCATGTCCACCTTGCCTTTCAGGGTCATCAGATGATCGTTCTTCAAGACATATTCCTTATGGAGTCCTTGCTTGATCTGTTGGGACATGCCTCGGGCAAGGATCTCCCCAAATAGGTCGAATATATCCTTGAAGTCTTCTGGTTTGATGTTTTCATAATTCGTTTGGTTAAGAACCCTGAAGGCATAGGTAAGCATGTAGAAGATATTCTTGATGAGAATTCCTTTGTCTTCTGTCATTTGACTGCATTCCTCAGGTTATCCTGCCATTTGATCAGACTTTCAGCATTGTCAAACCAATATTCTTCCAATGTCGGGATCAGGTCATAATTCACAATTTGCATCAGTTTTCTCTTTGTACAGTTTTCCGGCGTTAGAGAACAGAAATAGCTATGACCAATGCAAAAGCCTTTGCCCAAAGATCCATCAGCCTTAATATATTCATTCAGTTTCTTGACAGCTTCAACAAGCTTGTCAAAAGACTCATTGTGTATATCAGACTGTCGCTTCTTGAATCCTTCCGTATCAAACCCTGGTTCCATGGTGATAAAGCTGAACCTTCTTCTTAACGCATAGTCAATCAATGCAAGTGAACGGTCTGCTGTATTCATCATGCCAATGAGGTAGAGATTCTCGGGAACAGAGAACTCCTCATTCTTGTATGCCAGTCTTACCTTTTCATTGCGATAGCTTCCTTCAATGACCATCATCAGTTCACCAAAGATCTTGCTAAGGTTGCCTCTGTTGATTTCGTCAATGATGAAGAAGTACTTATGACTGGTATCACCTGCTGCGGCTTCACAAAAGTTCATGAACACGCCATTCTTAAGTTCAAACCCACCTGCTTCAGTCGGTTTGTACCCCATGATGAAATCCTCATAGGAATAGTTCTGGTGGAACTGGATCACCTGGATATAGTCATCATCCTTCACGCCCATGATGGCGTATGCCAATCGTTTGGCAGAGAATGTCTTGCCAACGCCAGGAGGTCCCTGAAGGATGATGTTCTTCTTTTCCTCCAGTATATCCTTCAGTTCGGCAAGCTTTTCTTTTGGCATGAAGACATCGTTCAGGAAATCTTCATCCGTATATTTTTCTTCCAACTGTCTTCCATTTACCAAGGAATCCAATCTTTCCCGATCACCTTTCTCAGGGGAAATCGCCGTCAATGTTTTTACTTCTAGCAATCCATTCGTATATCTCCATTCGCCAACTTTCAGCCATTGCACACCTAAGACATGAGGGAAATCTCCTCTTTCCGGCTCATAATAGTATTCTGAAGTGACAATTCCTTTTCCTAGGATTGTATTTCTTCCCTTCTTGGCAAAAACCACATCGCCAACCTGAATTGAATGACTGAATTCCCAAGTCGCTAAAGAATCCATGGTATATGACCCTGTGCCATAGATCTCCGTCATTGTTGCTCGCATATCTTCCCTAGAATCATAATCACGAAGATCCTTC
>OMYM01000260.1 GCA_900315225.1 uncultured Erysipelotrichaceae bacterium
GATGAGGCGGCCAACTATTCGTTGTCAATCTCGGCAAATGGCTCGGAACACATGAATTTGATAGATGCGGGCTTTGGCTATAGCCAGATACTGCCTATCCTGACGCAATTATGGGTGTTGGTCGATGGCCAAAGGAAGAATGCGGATATACCGATTGTGTTTGCGATTGAACAGCCTGAGCTTCACCTTCACCCAGAGCTGCAGGCAACCTTGGCAAAGGCATTCATGGCTGCGGTGAAAAAGGGGAACGGCTCCAATCTTAGGCTGGTCATCGAAACCCACAGCAAGACAATCGTGGACAGGATTGGCAGGGGAATACAAAGAAATGAAATCTCAAAGGACGACATCAATGTCGTATTGTTCGAAAAAGAACCAGGCTGTCCTAAGTCCACGGTATCCGTTGCATCTTTTGACAAGTATGGCTCTTTGAACAATTGGCCGATTGGCTTTTTAAAGTCGGAGGAATGACATAGGAGTATTTTCGTAGAACATGCCTGAATGAACCGCTGAAGAATGTACCCAGAATTTTAAATGATTGACAAATTAGGATTTACAGAGGAGAAAGATATGATTGATTACGGACTAAAAGATAGAGTGGCTATCATTACAGGGACAAATAATCCGTGGGGGATAGGAGCAACGACAGCATTGGCTTTTGCTCGTGAAGGAGCGAAGGTTGTCTTGGTATATAAAAGAGTCTTTAGGCCTTTTGATGCGACCAAGATGGATAAAAACGGTGCCGACAGATATTATGGCGCAAATGCAGGAACGGCCGAGGCGGTGGAAAGCAAACTAAAGGAAATGAATGCTGACTATCTTGTCTTAGAAAGTGATATTTCAAACGAGGATGCAGTAAAGAAGATCTATTCCACAGCCCTTGAAAAATATGGGCGAGTTGATATATTGCTAAATAATGCCGCAACGGATGACGAAACTGGTTGCGACACGATTGAAACCATTACACAAAATGTGATTGATGACACCTTTGCGGTCAATGTTCGTGGAAGCATCATGATGATGCGGGAATTTGTCAAACACCATGGCGATGATGGAAGAATCATCAATATCTCCACTGATGCGGCACAAATATTTGCAGGTCAGATTACATATGGAGCCAGCAAGGCAACCTTAGAGGCACTTACCCGCAGTATTGCTCTTGAGGTTGCACGGTATGGAATAACTGTGAATTGTGTTTCACCTGGTCCTACACAAACAGGATGGATTGATGAAGAATATGAAAAGGTAGTCATTCCGTTAATTCCAATGGAAAAGTTAATCCAGCCAGAGGATATTGCTGAAACAATTCTGTTCTTGGCAAGCAAGCAGGCAAGAATGATTACTGGTCAGGTAATCAAAGTGTCTGGTGGCAAGGTACTATAGTATCTCTGAATGAAGAACGACCACAAGAGACACACGATGAAGATCCAGATCCTGTATGGCAAGAACACTCGGAAAAAAGCCAACTTACAGTCAACGACAATGTATACTATTGTTGTATGATTGGTTATCTGAAAACCGTTCTAGGCTAAAAACTTGTCTATTGTCAGGAAAGAAAGAGGTGAATGACATGCTTGGAGCAATCGTTGGCGACATCATAGGCTCTGTTTACGAGCTGCACAATATCAAGACAAAGGAGTTTCCATTGTTCAGGGACGACTGCTTTTTCACGGATGATACCGTCATGACCTGTGCCGTTGCGGAGGCTGTCATGAACGGGAGCAAGCGTGATGATTATATCAATGCCATGAAGAAATACGGTCGGATGTACCCGTATGCGGGATACGGAGACAGATTCAGAGAATGGATCAACTCCGATGACCGTGAACCGTACAACAGTTACGGAAACGGTTCGGCGATGCGTGTTTCCCCATGCGCCTGGATCATGGATTGCGGCTTCTGTGCAAGAACGGGATTTTGGCCAACCAACGGCAGGGCTTGCGCAAGGCTTTCGGCAGAGGTCACGCATAACCACCCGGATGGCATCAAAGGCGCGATGGCAACGGCAGATGCGATCTTCCTGTGCCGTTATTACTTCGGTGGCTATTGCGGCGATTATGGACAACCCATCGATGATGATCCGGCAGAGTGCAAGCAACACATCAAGGAACACATTGAAAAAGAATACGGCTACGACTTATCCAGGACGCTGGATGAAATCCGTCCTACATACCGCTTCAACAGTACCTGCCAGGGTAGCGTGCCACAAGGCATCATCGCTTTCCTGGAAAGCACGGACTTTGAGGATGCCATCCGAAACGCAATCTCCCTTGGTGGCGACAGCGATACCCTGGCAGCAATCACCGGCAGCATTGCCGAAGCGGCATACGGCATTCCAGACTGGATGAAGGACAAGGCATATTCCTACCTGGATGAGCCTCTGAAGGATGTAATCAGAAGATGGAGGCGGTTTTATTTCAGATGATTGATGTATCGGGAATGAAGGAGGGAACAGTGCTGTTA
>OMYM01000413.1 GCA_900315225.1 uncultured Erysipelotrichaceae bacterium
CTGTGGGTGACCATGATTCTTCAATTGGTATTTACGCTTCCCTACGCAGGGAAGATGGTTTTCAAGGGTGGAACGACATTGGCCAAGGCGGGCCTGATAGAGCGCTTTTCTTATCGCAAGTAAAAGATTATCCAAAGTACCATCCTCTCAGTTCCTATAACTTACTGATTTTCAACACTACTTTTGATAATATTGTTTTGATAAAAATACTGTTATCTTATGTATGAGCCCAAACATCATAAGTAACAGTATATGCATCCAAAAACAACAAACATCAAAGAACTCGTGCGGGAGTGCGAGTTTTTTCTGCGCCAACTGAACTATTCAGAGGCCTGCATTGCAGTACACCGTCGGCAGTGGAATGACGGGATCATTCCCTATATGGCATCGAGGGGTATTGTCGAATACAATCCGATTATTGGCGCCGATTATTTGGCGTGTGCCACGAAGAACTCAGCGCCATCAACAAAACGTGCTCGCACCCGTAACATCCACATCCTTGATGAATACCTGGCAACAGGCAACGTCAGGAGGCGCATTGTTCATCTTGTAGACCACACATTACCTGGCGAGATTGGGAAAATTGCCCAATCATATTTGGCGTACATGAAAGAAATAAGGCGGTCTGAAGGGACTATTCTCAATCACCAAAGAATGTTGAGCTACTTCATCGTCGGGCTGAAATCTAAAGGGAAGGAGCACCTTTCTGACATTGACGAGCGTGACATACTTGACTTTGTTGACAATACGCAAGTTGCAAAGGATCATCACTTTTATACAATCCGCCAGTTCTGCAAATACCTTTATGAGCACGGACACGTGACCAGAAATCTTGGCTATGTAGTCGAACGCGCGAACTTCCCTCAGAAAGAGAAACTTCCGTCCGTATATAGTGCAGAAGAAGTCAAGCAGATAGAATCTTCGGTCGAACAGTCCAGCAAGGTGGGAAAGCGTGACTATGCAATCCTGCTCTTGGCATCAAGGTTAGGGCTTCGAGTATCAGACATTGCCGGTCTTACATTCGACAATATAGACTGGGACAATAACAGGATCGTCCTCAGGCAGCATAAGACTGGGAACCCCGTTGAGTTGCCGCTTCTACCAGAAGTCGGCGAAGCTATTGTCAATTACCTTCGCTATAGCCGTCCGGTATCAAATCTTCCCAATGTGTTCCTGTCTGCATGTGCTCCGTATCGTCCAATGAATAGGCTCGGACTTAATGGCGTAGTTCTGCGAATCATGAGGGGTTCCGGGGTAAATCTTAAAGGCAGGAAGTTTGGTCCTCACTCCATGCGCCATTCGCTTGCAAGCAACATGTTGAAGTCCGGAGCCTCCATATCCATCATCTCAGAGGCTTTGGGGCATGAAAGCAGCGAAACGACGCGTGAGTATCTGAGGATTGACGTTACCAGTCTGGCAAAATGTGCCCTGGACGTCACTCCGGTACCAGAATCTTTCTACAATCAGAATGGAGGGGCGTTCTATGATTAACTACACCTACAAGAGCGTCTTCGCTCGTTTCTTCCTTGACTTCATACATATGAAGGACGCCATGGGATACAGGACTCCGAAAATTGAGTACATATTCAAGGAACTCGATATCTTCTTTTCCAAAGAGACCGTAAATGAACCGATTATCACGAAGCAGCTGATTGTAAAATGGCGGAGGGAGAAGGTGAATGAATCGGAACGGACATTGTATGACAAGTGGTCCATCATATCGCAGTTCTCCCGCTATATGGGGCATCTTGGCTATCCCTGTTATGTGCCTCCTATGCCGCTGAAGCACTTTAACCAAAACTCATTCATCCCATATATCTTTACCCATGAGCAGATACAAGCAATCTTCGATGCGAGTGACAGGCTCACAATGATATATAACAACATGGACAGCAAGATGTTCTGCGTTCCTGCGATGCTACGGCTTCTGTACGGGACTGGTTTGAGAATCGGGGAGGCCATCTCATTGACTAATGGCGATGTGGACTTTGAGGAAGGGACCATCCTCCTCCGGAAAACCAAAAATCAGCAGCAGCGTATCGTAATAATAACACCTTCCTTGAAGGAGGTGTTGCGGCAATACGTGTCTTACAAGGGGAAACTGCCAATCCGCCACACGTTCGACAAGGACGCTCCTTTCTTTATATCTCCCAGCGGCTCCCCTGTAAGCAAGTGCGCATTCTACGGATGGTACAGAAAGCTGCTACGGGCATGTAACATCCCTTTTATCGGTGACAACCGGGGGCCGCGAGTGCATGACATCAGGCATACTTTTGCAGTTCATTCACTCATGAAACTAGTTAAGGAAGGTGTTGACATCTACTGCGCCCTTCCAATCCTTGCTACATACATGGGCCATAAAACTTTGATGGGAACAGAACGGTATGTCCGATTAACGCAGGAAATGTACCCAGACATCATCCATTTGGAGGAGTCCGTTTCCTCATATGTCTTTCCCTCCATCGCATTAATGAAACGAGCCGATGAAAACGAATGACTTTTCCAAATACCTGTCAGGCTTCTTCACGGAGTATCTGTCATCGGAGCGTGGCGTAAGCCACAACACAATACGTTCGTACAGTGAGACGTTCGCTGCGTTCCTGGACTACATGGGGTCCATGCAGCATGTGGCCGCTGAGCGGTTGACGCTGAATCACTTGACACGAAAGAGTGTTGTCTCGTTCCTGGACTGGCTACAGGAACAGAAAGGAAGTAAAGACTCAACCCGTAACCAGCGTCTGGCCGCCATCCACGCATTCGCCAAATATATGCAGTACGAGGATGTCGCTCACCTGGAGCAGTGGCAAAGCATCCTCTCCATTAAAATCAAAAAGACGGTAAAACGCAGTGTGAACTTTCTTTCAACGGAGGGCATCAAAGCCCTTCTGGAACAAATCCCGCAGGAAACCCGCACTGGCCGACGGGACTTAGCGATGATTGCATTACTGTATGGTAGCGGAGCAAGAGTACAGGAGTTGGTGGACTTGACTCCTGAGGATCTGCATCTGGATAATCCATGCTATGTCACCCTTTTCGGGAAAGGACAGAAAAAGCGACTCATCCCTCTTCAAGGACAACTTATCGGACTACTAAAGTCATACATGGTCGAGAATCGCCTGGATGTCTTGTCCGCCAATCACCAGCCTTTATTCCAGAACAACAGGGGCGGCAAACTCACAACAGCCGGGGTCGCATATATCCTGTCTCAATACTTTGCAATGGCGAAAACCGCACACCCGGAACTCTTTCCGGAACGAATCAGCCCGCATAGCCTGCGGCATAGCAAAGCCATGCACCTGTTACAAGCCGGGGTCAATCTGGTCTATATCCGCGACATCTTGGGACATGTGTCCATACAAACAACGGAAATCTATGCTCGCGCCGACTCGAAGCAGAAACGGCTTGCATTGGAATCGGCATATACTGATGTGCTTCCCGAAGTGGAAAACAAAACCTCCTGGGAGAAAGACTCTGACTTAAGAATGTGGCTGAAGAGTCTGGGGAAGCAGTGAAATATTATCCAAAGCCGTTTTAACAAGTAGAAATGTCAAACAACTGATAATCAACATGCTCTTGGAGGCGACTTTGGATAATCTTTTACTTGCGATAAGAGAAGTTATCACAAGTTTTGATAAAACATCCATTGATGTGGATATCGTCTGCCCTCCGGGCACCGACATCACACAATACCTGGGC
>OMYM01000261.1 GCA_900315225.1 uncultured Erysipelotrichaceae bacterium
GTATGAGTATCCCTTGTACTGTACCAGCGCTTTCCTAGCCTGCTCATTGAGCGATGTGATGGTTTCCGCTCTTCGGACTACAGCCCTGACATCCTCCAGAGTCAGCTTATTCAGGCATCGGACAAAAGCATCCTCCCGCTTGTAGTGGTCAAGATCCTCGAACTTCTCACCAAATGCATCGCAGATTGGAGCAAGATACTGTCTTCTATGGCTGAGGGAGCCATTGCAAGTCCTCTTGTGAAGAACCATCCATAGCTCAAATGTAAAATTGCTATATCCGAGAACATAGGAAATCTTCTTCTGGGACTTCGCCTCCTTCATCTCTGAAAGGATGTTTTGGAATTTGTCTACATGAACCGGCTCGTTGCTCTCGACATCGCAAATATGTATGACCTGCGGTGTCGCTTTCGCGTTCAACCCTTTATAGAACTTCCTAGGACTCTGCTGCACCTTGGCATTAATAGAGGCGTTAAAAGCCCTCCCTTCGCATGCGTTGATCTGCTTTCCAAGCCAGCCAAAATACAACTTTTCTGTCTCCCCCCTCAACTTAAATCGTATATTTTTTGGTATACAGTTTATCCTCCATTGTCATTCACCTCACTCTGATTCATGATCTTTTCCAGAATTGGAGCGAAATCGACATCTTTGATTGCCCCATAGCGGCTAACAAAATAGTTCTTCATATAATCCTCGCCCTTTCTGATCCCGTCTGCGGTTCTGAAATCAGAAAGCGCGTAGTGTTCGCTGTTCCCGGTTTCTTCATTTCTCTCCACGAATTTGATCTCATCCCTTCGAAGAAGCGATGCATCCAGGAAAATCGGGTTATGCGTATTAAAGACCAGCTGGGCTCCATTCCTGTTGATTTCATCGTTGTGGAAAATGTTGATGATGTTCATCAATGCCATCGGATGGATGGATGCGTCAAACTCATCCATGATCAATGTGCCACCATTCAGCAGAACATAGATGACCAGGGGAAACTCGTTGATGAAGCGAATCGTTCCATACGACTCATAAATCTCAGCTGGTAGCAGCTTATCGCCGAAAATGGAATATAGAATTACATCTTCGCCTTCTTTGCTTGCTTTGTATCCCAACTCATTTGCCATTATTCCGAATTCCCTTGCAGCCTCTGTCAGCGTTTTCTCCACATAAACCGTATCGGCCTTTGGATAGGCAAGCCTTCGTGCTACTCTAAGATCATCCGAATGGTAGATGACAACAAACTTGTTGCTGAACCAATTGAGGATTTTTCCTACAAGCGCCTGGGCAAAAATCGATTTGAAGCCGTTGTTCAGGAACAGCTCTGTTTCCTCAAGGCTTCCTTCAGCGATTTCCTGCATCTTGCGTGTTTTCCTCTTGATGCTCTTATTCACATACTCTTTGATCGCCGCTGGTAGTTCTACTGTAAGGGAATCGCTTCTCTGAAAGATCAATTTTTCATTGATAGCAAGCCTTTCTTCCAGGATTTTTCTGTTATAGTCTTTAACTAAAAATTTGCCCAGATCAGCCTTGATGGAATACTCCACCATGATCCCATCATCCACAAAACGGATAGAAAACTCCGTAGGCACAGACCCACCATTGCAGTTTGGGATAAGCTCCAATGAGGATGCGGCAGTGTTCACGGAATTCAGATCCGCATTACGGATACTGCCACGCAGAACTATGGCGCGGAATGTCTCCATTGCACCAATCAGATTTGTTTTTCCCGATGCATTAGGACCATAGATCACTGCGGAGCAAAGCCCTCTATATGTCTTTGATCCTACCTGCATGGAGAGGATGCTGTAATCAAGCCCTTTCTGCTTGGCTGCCGGCACCATGGAAAAGCACAGCTCATCCACAAAGGACTTATAGTTTTTCGTTCTGAATTCAAGCAACATATGAATCTGCCTCCCTTTGCGAGTTCCTCGCAATTACACTTCCAATTATACTCGATAGGAGGTATTTGTCAACATATTGTCCCTCTATTTTGCACGTATCTCGCAAAATTACCAAATCTCACGTCGCTTTCAGGCAGAAAACTCCAAAAAGTTTCCAAGGTGCAACAGATGCAAAAAGGGAAGTCCATACCTGTGCGCAATAATCATGAGCCAAATAACCACCATGATTTCAGCCCTGAAAAGGGTTGAATGTGCATTGTGGATAGAGAAAAAGACATAAAATCAGAATGAACAATCACACTAAATCATGATGAAACTCGATCCACTTTCAAAGTTAATTTGATGACATTGCCGTCTACGATCCTCTCAAGGATTCCATGATTCACCATGTTCTTCACGGTTTTTGACAACTTAGAGGTTATTCCTTTATAATCCATCTGGTTTGCAAGACTTGTGATTGTGAGCGGACCATTGGCAAGAATGCTGATGACACGTTTCTCATACTCTTCGTTTTTAGGGCTGAAAAAGTCTTTCCAGAAGCATGAATGTTCAGACGAACATTCATAACGCTTAAGCGATTGTTTTCCCCTTTGCTGGATCCTATCAACAGGGCGATGAAGCTTGTCATCTGTCCCGCTACGGTAGCGATGGCAGCACCTTTGATGCCCAAGCCAAAACCAAACATTATACTGGAACGATCAACTATCTGGAACAGATATTTACAATCGTTCCGCATATTACAGCAGGCCGGCGTTGGGAAATTCCACACAATTGCACAAGCAAAGTATACATCCAACCATTGAATAAACCATGCATGTTTGTTATGATTTGGGGCGAAGAGGAGAAATAAA
>OMYM01000262.1 GCA_900315225.1 uncultured Erysipelotrichaceae bacterium
TACAACAAGGATTGTCTCGTCCGTGTCAATGGATTTAAGAAAGTCCATGACATGACGAGGTAGCGTCGTGTACTCGTTTGTGGATGAAGCTGTCAAGGTGTCAATAGGCATATGCAATTCCATTCTACAAGTGGAAATCAAAATCGAATCCCTGAATCATATGAATAGAGGAACTCTCTGGACATGTTAAGGTCGCCGATGAATCCTTTGGCGTTCATGAGGACATCTCTCCTTTATTTATGAGCGCGACCCGTAACGCCGCAAGGTTGCGATTTTAGCTTCTTCTTGGAAAATGATTTTGCACGTGCAAACGCACGAAGGTCTTTCTTGATGTAGAAGTTTGCTTTGTAATATTTTAATTTTGCTCTGACATCAAGATAGAACCGATGCCAATCGACAGCGTCTTCAACTTCTTTATTATGATTTAATTTGCCTACTTTCCAGAAATCGACATACCCGTGTGCTTTGTCGATGACTCCCAAGGCTTCAGTTGGATCAATGACAGGTTCCATGCTTACCCAAGTGAAGATGCCAAGGTCATGCGCCTCCTTTAGAATTTTGAATCTGTCGGAGACAGGGGATGCGTTGGGTTCCCATTCTTTCCGAGTTTTGTCGGTTGTGAAACTCAATGTAACGCCAAGGTGTACTCCTGCTTCATGCATTAATTGAAAATCTTTTGAAACCCTCGCAAATGTTCCCTTCGTGAGAACATCTACCCTGATCCCATGCTCCTTTGCCACCTCAAGGCATCTTCGTGTAATATGGAGTCTACTTTCCAATGGCTGGTATGGATCACTCAAAAAACAGAACAAGACTCGACGTTTGTCATCATCGGGCAGGTTGTTTGACAGCCACTCGGCGTCCTTTTTGAAAAGTTCAATAACATTTACTCTTGCCGAAGCTTCCATGTGCCAGTCTTCGGTAGTTCTACGCACACAGCCAGGGGCGTAGCAATATGTGCATCCATGTGTGCAACCCATATAGAGATTACAGGCAAATGGCGCATATTCTAATGCTCGCCCTTTGGGCTTATAAACGACATTCATCGCGCTTACCTCTCAAAGAATCGAATTGGTTTGGGAATGCTTCCTCGTAATCCACACGAGGAATACGACACAGAGAACGATTGCTTTGGAAGTTCTTTTTCCGCTACCATTCGTTCAAGAACTGCCTTCGCGTGAGATGCTCTGCAAGCTTCTGCCAGAGCATACTTGTAAACATCAATATTAGTCCGAAGAACTTTTGCCAAGACCTTTTCCTTTAGATGACGTTCAAACACCTGTAGTTTATTTGGTACATTAATCGATTCCCAGAACGTCATCTGATTAGGGACAATTTGTTCATTGTCAATGTCAAAATTTGCCGCCCCCGCAATTTCATCTTCCTCCCAGCAAATTTTAAGGAAACGATCTATTCCCGCCGGATGGCCAGATCCAAAAATCAATCCGTAGACATTACTCCCATTATCTTTTGCAAGAGAAAAGGGAGCAATGTAATACTCGTAACCTTTAGGTAGCCATTTTTCTTTGTATGCATCGCACAAAATTCGGTGAGACGTCTTTGTTGTCATCCCAGACAAGTCGCATCCCTCAAGTGGAGTTCCAGCACTATTCTGTGGTTGTGTCTTAAATCTGTTAATGTAGGATGACGAAACAAAAAACAAGAAATCTGTCCGTTCCGCCGAAACAATATTAAGGAATACTTCCTTTGATATCTGCTTCGTCCCATTCTGATCTAGAAACAAAAGATTCGCCGTCTTAAAGCGAGAACCTTGATTGTTCTGAAATTCTGCTTGCCACGTTCTAAAGGCCACCGGGAAATCCTCATTAAGGAAGTGGATATGGACATTGGCCGTAAAATGTGATGCTGCGCAAACCGTCTTGAGGTTCTCGAATTTCTTGCGCATAAACTCATTGAGGTATAAATGAATCTCTGGGTTGTTTCTATGGTCGTTCTTAAGTGCGAGATCAATTTCCTCAAGGGCGATCAAGGGGCTTCCGGACACTCCTTTCTCGTCTTGCCCTGGCCCAGCAAAGAAATCAAAAATCTGCATCCGATCAACAACCAATTTAGGTGCATTCAGGAAAACGGGTAACCATGCCCTCACATATCGCCTGTAAAGGTCAAGTTTGGTAAGTGTACTCTCGTCAAACGGCTCATTGTGCAGGTTTCTACCGCCCATAATCGCTCCTAACCTTTACAGTTCGCCAATAAAGCCATTCTCCTGGCAGCGACGCAGAATCTGCTGAAGCTGCTTGCAAGCAAAGTCCTGCGGGATATGGCTACGGATGACAGACGTAAGAGCCATCTGCTCCTTCGGCAACACGCCAATCTTCTTGTTTGAATATGCGAAGTTCTGAACCTCCATCCAGAAGGCTGGCCCCTTGCTTATAACTTTCTTTTGAAGTTCGACACCCGACAGCATCTTGCCGACAAGCTTCGCCTTTTTCTCTTCTCGTTGCTGTTGATCCTTGCTGATCATCAGGTCGTTCAGAGCAGAAAGACCCGACAGGTCAACATCAACGTGCGCCGGCATGGACTCCCAGAATGCCTTCTGCTTGCAACGCTGCGTGTAGTTCGTCACGCCAGACCTCTCATTGACGATTTCCTCGTAGACCTGCTTACTGATCTTCTTGAAAACCTTCTGCAAAATCGGCGGCAGTTCCTGCATGCGCCAAATCTGATCAAGATTCAGAACCCTATCGGGGAATTGCTCAGCCAGCAAGCGATGAAGCATGGCAATCGAATAAGTCACGGTATTGGCGCGGAACGAACCCGTATACCAGTCTTGATTGCTTACAAGATCTTCAACGGCCTTAAACATTATGGCAAGCGCCACTGTGTCCTTGAAATACTGTATGTTGTAACGGGCTCTTTCATTTGGGCCTTTCTCCCAAATTTGA
>OMYM01000267.1 GCA_900315225.1 uncultured Erysipelotrichaceae bacterium
CTTTTGGAGAAAGGAGTTTTTGCCCATTGGAATATTTTCGGAAGGTCGAATTTGAGCGAGTTAGTACCGCAAGTAGAGGAGTTTATGTATACACATGAAGAAGATAGCAGCGATTTTGATTGGCGGTTCATCCGATCAGAGATCTTCCTTTTGCGGGGATTATTTCAAGCAGTATGAGCATATCAAGCTTGACACCTTGCGCGCTAGGTTCAAGGAAGATAGGGCGTTGGCTGATTGTATCTTAAGAGGGTGTTCCTTTGTGGTAGATCAGCCAAATGCCTCAAGGCTAGCGCGCAAGAAGTATATCGATCTAGGGATTAGCCAAGGGTATAGTGTTGTTGGGTATTGTTTTGAGCAGCGCAATGATAACATTCAACTACCGAAATATGATGAAGGGTTTGATCTTTTATGTTTTGTGCGCTGCGGGGATGATGGGTTTATCGTGGAAGAACTCGAATAACATAACTGAAGGCAACGATGCAGAATTCTACCTATGTGTACATCCAAGCATAAAGAAAGAAGGCATATGCCTTCTTTTTGTCTATGTTGGGCAGGGGTTGCGATGTGTCCAATAAATTGGACAGCATCAAAACTTCCTGTTGACAAGGCGGTCGAGGATGGGTATTATAATGGGCACAGGGGAGTTATTGCGTGGGTTTGGAAGTGGTATTTGGTTGATTTGAAGGTGTAATTATGCCAAAAATACGGGGGAAAATGGCGTGCTATCGGTAATATGGGACAGGATAGAAGATGTCATATGGAGGAAATGTCGTTTGAGGAAAGGGGATTTGTGTTGATGCATGATCAATGCATTGTTTGGTGAAGTGAATTGTTAGGCACACAAGTGTGTTTGAAGGGTTCTATGAAAACTGAATAAAACGGGGTGAGGGATAAGAAAAAACCCTTGGCTGTTACCAAGGGTCTAAGCAAAAGGCTATTCTGCTACAGGAGTTTCTTCTTTAACGGGATTGTCTTGCGCCTCCATGTATTCCATCATGGCGCGTGCGGCTTTCTTTGCTTCGTTGGCGGCAGCGACAACGGTCTTGGAACCATCGACGACATCGCCTGCTGCGAAGACACCAGGGCAGGTTGTCATGCAGTTTTCGTCAACGATTAACAAGCCTTTCCTGTTTCCTTCAAGTCCATCTGTTGTGAGAATGAGCTTGTTTTTAGGAGCTTGTGAAACGGCGAGGATTGTGGAGTCAGCCTTGACGTAGTTGAGTTCTTCTTCATATCCAATAACGTTGTCGTTTTCATCGAAGATTGCGATTTTGAAGACAGGACCTTCCTCGGTGATCTTCTCAATTGCCTGACCGAATTCAAAGAGTGCGCCGTCAAGCTTTGCGTAGTCGACTTCGTGGTCGCTGGCAGCGATTCTCTTGGAACGGGCATACAGGGTGACGGTTTGTGCGCCATGTCGTAAGGCAGTTCTAGCGACATCCATGGCAACATTGCCCATGCCAATGATGGCGACATTTTCGCCAAGTTCGAATGCATTCGGGTTCTCGAGATAAGAAATACCAAAGTGAACATTCGCAAGGGATTCACCCTGAATGCCAAGGTTCTTTGGACGCCATACGCCAGTGCCAATGAAAACCGTAGCATATCCATCACGGAACAGATTGGCGATTGTTAATGCTTCGCCAAGGACGGTGTTGGGACGGAATTGAATGCCCAGCTTGTCCATGACCTTCTTGTAGCGGTCGAGCGTTGTCTTTGGCAGTCTGAACTCAGGGATGCCATAGCGAAGCATTCCGCCAATATGATCGTTATCGTCGAACATGGTCACGTCATAGCCGTTGGACGCAAGGATGACGGCAGCCGTCATGCCGGCAGGGCCTGCGCCAATGACAGCGACTCTTTTACCCTTGGACTCTGGCTTCTTGATCTTCATACGGTCAAGATAAGCATCAGAGATGAATTTCTCGATATTGAAGAAAGTGACTGGTGCGCCCTTTCTTCCCAAGACGCAGTGACCTGCGCATTGTGCTTCATGGTCGCATACAACGGAGCAGAACAGAGACATTGGATTGTTTTCGAACAATTGCTTGCCTGCTTCCATCAATTGTTGTTCCTTGAACTTCTTGATTACCTGGGGTATCGGTGTGCTAATTGGGCAGCCTTTCTGGCACATCGGAACCTTGCATTGAAGACATCTGTTGGCTTCAGTCATGATTGTAAGAGCCATATGTTTCCTCCTCGTGTTTATCTTTATCATAATGTATGAAAAAGTCTGGCGCAATGTTCAAAAGGGGTACAAAACATGGAAAAAATCAAATCATTGACAAAGAATGATGTTCTGTGCATGGTTAGATCTTGTTTATCAGCAAGAATATGATCGTATCTAGCGCACCAGTGAGGATGGACGCTACTTTGTTTAAACAAAAAACCGCTCGGTAAGCGGATAATTGTTATTTGGTGTGCTTGAGGGCGAATTCCTCTGCTTGCTTGAGTTGATCGGGAGAAAGCTTGTTTCCGACCTTGGTTCTGACGTAGAAAAAGTCGTCTACGACGGGGATTCCCTTTTGCGACAATGTTTTCTTCATGATGTCGATGGCATGCTTGGAAACCCAAGAAGTCGAGAAAGTGACGGCTTTCTTGACATTGTCGCTTGACAACGACTTCATGTACTCTTTCAGGTGGGAATCGATGCCATAGGCATATAAAGCTCCACCGATGAACAACACATCTACAGGTTGAGCGAAACGAGAATCAGGGTCGTCAACGCTAATAGCACTCACATGCAAGATAGAAGCGATGGCTTCCGCGATTGCCTTTGTGTTGCCCGACCTTGAATAATATCTGACTGCAACTTTCATAATACCTCCTAGATACAATATAGTTGTATCATTTACCTAGGGAAAATACAAATGAAACATTCGAGAAATCCTATATTGTTTCAGATTTTGAAAGTGAGAAGAGATATTTGAAATTCCTTCCTTTGCTTTGAAACCAATGAGATATGACTTGGTGCTATATTGTTTTTGCAAGGAAAAGGAAGGTAAAAACACATGAGTGAAGCAAAGGAGAACTTCTTTACAGAGTTTCTTAACAACAAATTGGTTCCCTTCTCAATGAAGGTATCGCAGAACAAGTATATCCAAAGCATTGGTGGAGGCTCCATGGGCTTGATGGCAATCATCATGGTCGGAGCGGTATTCAACCTCTTGAATAACATCGCCTTTGATCCGTATCAGGCATTCTTGTCCTCGACGGGTCTTGGTGCAGCGTTCCAAGCGATCTACAATGCTTCGATGAACTATATGTCGTTGTTTATGGTCGTGTCGGTCGCAAGAAGCTGCGCGAGAAGCTTTGATCATAAGGAATTGGCGAATGAAAATGCATTCTTGGCATTGATGGGATATTTGATCCTTGTGCCGTTAACAGTTTCGGAAACGGGGGATTCCTTGGTGAACATGAATTATCTTGGCTCAAGAGGAACGTTCTTGGCGTTTATCGTTGCCATTTTGGTCACCAAAATCCATATCTTTGTCGTGGATAAGAAATTCACCATCAAGATGCCTGCTGGTGTTCCTGAGAATGTCACGAAGAATTTCACGGCGATTATCCCTGGTGCTTTTGTTGCGGTGGCTTGCGGGTTGATTAGGGCGATCTTTGCGATGACTTCCTATGGAAATGTCATTGACGCTGTGTATGCGATGTTACAGACACCATTGGCTGCCCTGACGGGAAATCTGTTTGGCTTCATCGTCTTGATCATCATCGCGAACATGTTATGGTTTGTCGGTGTCCATGGTTCATATACCGTGTTGGGGGTCTTGTTCCCGATCTGGTTTACGTATCTTGGCGACAATATGGCGGCGGCAGCGGCAGGAGAGACAATTCCTCATATGTGGAATGTTTCAATGTATGATTTTGCGTGCAATGGTGGCTGTGGCTGCACATTGGGACTGGTGATTGTCATGGCGCTTTTCGCAAAGTCCAAGAGGTACAAGTCTTTTTCTAAGCTTGTTCTCCCAGTTGGATTATTCAATATCAATGAGCCGGTTGTCTTCGCATTGCCGATTATGTATAACTTCATGTTCATCATTCCGTTCATGATTACGCCAATCTTATCGCTTTTGTTGGCTTATGTGTTCATTCAGATTGGCTTCATGCCAATTCCTACGGGAATCATTGGCTTTAGCTCCATGCCAATCGTGGTTTATGGCATTTTGCAGGGTTCTTGGAAGATTGGCTTGTATCAAGTGATTGCGACGGTAATGAGTGCTGCGATTTGGTATCCTTTCTTCAAGACGGCAGACAAGATTGCCCTGAAGGAAGAACAGGAGGCTGAGCAGGCATGAGAAATACCGATTTTCTCTGGGGTGCATCGACCAGTGCCTTTCAAGTGGAAGGTGGCTTTGGCGAAGGCAACAAAGGTCTAGCAACAACTGACACGAGGAAAGTTCCAGAAGGCATGGCAGATACGAAGATTGCGGCAGATCACTATCATCATTGGAAAGAAGACGTGGAATTGATGGCGGAACTTGGCATGAAGTGCTATCGGATGGGATTCTCTTGGAGCAGGATCATGCCAGATGCTACGATGGAGATCAATGAAGAAGGGCTTGCCTTCTATGACCAGTTGATTGATGCGCTCATCGATAAGGGAATTGAGCCATTGGTTACCTTGTATCACTTTGAATGCCCGCAAGCATTGGTGGATGCGTTTGGTGGATGGCTGGACAGGCGTATGATCGATGCATATGTGAAATATGCAAAAGTGTGCTTCGAGCATTTCAAGGGACGCATCAGATACTGGGTGACGGTCAACGAACAATTGATCGCTACAGCGGCAGGTGATTTGAATGGAAACCATGAGACAGATCCAAAGCAAAGTTTAAAGAACGTGTATCAGATGAGCTATCATGTATCGGTGGCGGAACATATGGCATTCAATTTGTTGCGACAGATTGATCCTATAGCAAAGATTGGACCAGTGTGTTCCATCCAAGTGGTATATCCTTTGACGAGTCGTAACGAGGATGCCATGGCAGCTTGGCAAGCCGAAGAGATCATGGAATTCTCGTTGCTTGACATGAGTGTTAGGGGTAGATACTCTCCGTTTGTTACACATTATCTCAAGGCGCATGGACTCTTTCCAAGCGTGCGTGAAGAAGACGATGAAATCTTGCGCCAGACAGTTCCGGATTTTATCGGCGTGAACTATTACTTCAGTGTGTGCGCCAAGAAACATGAAGGAGAGATCAACTACCATCAACCCCCTTTCTGGATCAACGATCTGTATGATATCGTTGCTAATCCATGCCTGGAAAAAACCGAGTGGATGGATATGGGAGTTGATCCAATGGGCTTGCGCATTGGCATGGAAAAGATCTACAATAGATACCAGTTGCCTATGATTGTAACGGAAAACGGCATGGCTGTATCGGAGAAGCTCGATGAAGAAGGGAAGATCCATGATGATTATCGGATTTCCTACTTGCGCGCGCATATCGAACAGCTGGAAATTCTGGAGGATGAAGGCATTCCCGTGTTTGGGTATTGCCCATGGAGTTTCATGGACGTGGTATCCTCGCACCAAGGGTTTAATAAGAGATATGGCTTGGTGTTCATTGACAGGACGGAGACGGACGCAAAGGATTGCGCCAGGGTGAAGAAAGATAGTTTCTATTGGTACCAGGGTGTAATCAAAAACAATGGCATAGGTGATCATTGATTGACTTATGGGGTAAGTGAGATGGGAATGGATAACAAGACGATGGGTTCTATGGCTGAGAGATTGTTGAATTTTGTTGATACGGCGCAAGTGCATGATTCAAACTTTGACATTGCCTTGACAATGGTGAAGAACTATAACACGATCAAAAAGATGACCTTGCGGGAAATGGCGGATTTGTGCTATGTTTCGCAAGCATCGATCTCTCGGTTCTGTCGCTTCATGGGATATGAGAGTTTCAAGGAATTCCATGCGGCATTGGAACAAGATTTCAAAATCAGTGATGACTATACGCGTCAATTCCATTCTCTTCTCAAAAGCAATAGCTCTAAGGCATTGACAATGTATCGGGAACAGTTGATTGACAATATCAACCTGACAATGACCGAAGAGAATCTACGAGTGTTGCCAAGGGTGTTGGAGATATTGCGTGATTCCAAGAGAGTTGCATTCTTTTCGCATCACTTCCTATGGGATATTGGGCATTTCTTCCAGGGAAGGATGATCATGCTGGATAGGTATGTGGAATTGTTCCAGCCATATGAGGAACAGCTGAATTGTGCGAAGTCTTTGGACGATGGTTGTGCAGCGTTCATTTGTACCATGGGTGGCAGTTATTTCACGCTATACAAGCCAATCATCGATGCGATCCATGATTCAGGTGCAAAGGTGGTTGTCTTGACGCAGAACATTGGCAGTCCTTTTATCAATCGGGCGGATTATGTTTTGCGCTGTGGCATATCCAATCAAAACGACATTGGGAAGTATTCAGCTTTAATGATCATAGACTATATTGTAATGTGCTACATGAGGGAAAACGGAAATGTTTAAGGAAGGCTTTTTGCTTGGCGCGGCAACTGCCGCCCATCAGGTTGAAGGAAATAACACGAAGAATGACATCTATGCACAAGAGTGCATGAAGCATGGGGGATATCCAGTGCGATCAGGGCTTGCGGCAAATCATTATGTGACATACAGAGATGATATCCGTAAGATGGCAGAGGCAGGCTTGAATGCCTATCGCTTTTCGTTGGAATGGTCGAGGATCGAACCGCAAGAAGGTGTGATTGACCATAATGAGATTGAACACTATCGCGACATGATTCATGCATGTTACGAGAATGGGATAGAACCAATCGTCACTTTGTTCCATTTTACCAGTCCTAAGTGGCTGATTGAAAAAGGTGGATGGGAATCTGAAGTAGCCATAGAATGCTTTGCAAGATATGTGGAGGTTGTTTGCGAAGCGTACAAGAATGAAAACCTCAGGTATGTTTGCACGATCAATGAAGCGAATATTGGTGTCTTGATCGCAAAGTATATGCGTATGGCAATGGAACAGAGTGCAAAGGCGGATAATCTACAGATTGGGGTAGACATTGAAGCCATGGCGAGGGAACGGGAAGAAGCCAGGTTAGAGTCGCTGCAAGTATTCCATGTCGAGAATCCAGCGGTGTTTGTTTCGCCAAGGACAGCAAAAGGTGTGAACATTGTCAAGCAAGCACATCGCAAGGCAGTGGATATCATTCATAAGATGATGCCAGAAACAAAGGCTGGGTTGTCCTTGAGTTTGCGTGATGTTCAATGGAATGAAGAAGGCAAGGAAATGGCACAGGCGTGTTGGGAAGAGGAGTTCAGTCAGTTCCTTGATGCAATACAAGATGATGATTACTTTGGCTTGCAGAACTACACCAGGTGTGTCTTTGGAAAAGATGGCGAGCTTCCGGTTCCAGATGGGGCGGAAGTGACGCAGATGGGATATGAGTTCTATCCCCAAGGGCTAGAGAATGTCTTGCGCCGTGTATCACAGGAGTTCAAGCATGAGATTCTTGTGACGGAAAATGGTATTGCGACATCTGATGACACACGCAGGGTTGCTTTTATCAAAGAAGCGTTGGCTGGTGTCAAGCGTTGTCTTGACGATGGTGTGTCATTGATAGGCTACATCTATTGGACAATGATCGACAACTATGAATGGCAAAGCGGGTATTCGATGCAGTTTGGCTTGATGGAAATGGATGAGGATCATACGCCTAAGCCAAGTCTTGCGGTGCTTGGAAGTTATCGTGGATAAAAAGGGAGCCGAATGGCTCCCTTTTCCATATTATGCTTGCTCTTGCGCTCTTTGAACGTCTTCGAAGACAGAGTACATTGGGCGAATGTCTTCCTTGTGGAAGACACGGGCAATGTAGTTGTTAACGATTTTTATAACCGTGGGACTCAGGCAAAGTACACCGATGAGGTTGGGGATTGCCATGAGACCGTTGAAAGTGTCGGATAATTCCCAAGCGAGGGAAAGATCCATGGTTGCGCCAATGACGATAAACGCAACGAAGATGATCTGGTAGACCTTGATTGCTTTTGTGCCAAAGAGGTATTCAAATGCCTTTGTGCCGTATTGGCTCCAGCCTAATACGGTGGAGAAAGCAAAGAGAAGGATTGCTATGGCGATGAACTTGGCACCAAATGTTCCAAAGACAGTGGAGAATGCTTCAGCAACCAGTGCTGTTGAAGCGGCGGATGTCAAGACTTCGCCGGTTGTCAAGTCGACAAGTCCTGAACACATGATGGCTAGCGCTGTCAGGGTGCAAACAACGAGGGTATCCGCGAATACTTCAAAGATTCCCCACATTCCTTGGACGACAGGTTCTTTGACGTTGGAACTGGAATGTACCATGACGGATGAGCCAAGACCTGCTTCATTGGAGAAGACACCACGCTTCATTCCCCATTGGACTGCCATCTTGACACCTGAACCAATGATTCCACCTGTTGCGGCTTTCATGGCGAAGGCACCTTTGAATATCAGGGCAAAGGCAGGAATGATGTTTCCAATGTGAAGGATGACAATGATTAACGCGCCAAGGACATAGGCGATTGCCATGAAGGGGACGAGTTTCTCGGTGACTGAGGCGATGCGTTTCAAGCCTCCGACAATGACCAGCGCAGCAAAAACCATTAAGAGGATGCCTGTGACGATGGGGGGAATTGAGAAGGCGTTCTTCATGTTTGTGGCGATGGAGTTGATCTGAGACATGTTGCCAATGCCAAAGGACGCAAGGACACAGAAACAAGAGAATAATGTTGCAAGGACGATGCCTAAAACTTTACAGCCGGGATAGGAACCAAGACCATCGCGCAGATAATACATTGCGCCGCCTGACCATTCATTGTTCTCGTTGCGGCGGCGGTAGAAGATACCTAGGACATTCTCGGAGAAATTGGTCATCATGCCAAAGAAAGCAACGATCCACATCCAGAAAATAGCGCCGGGACCACCTGAGATAATTGCGGCAGATACGCCTGCGATGTTACCGGTGCCGATGGTTGCGGCCAATGCGGTGCATAGGCTTTGGAACTGGGTGATTTGCTTGTCGTGTGATGCCGTGTGTTCAGTGACCTCCTTGTCGGTAAATACCTTGCCAATGGTGCTTCCCCACCAATGAGTCAGGTTTCTGACTTGGAAGAAATTGGTCAATATCGTCATCAAGATGCCGGTGCCAACCAACATGACAAGCATCGGAACGCCCCAGACAAAGTTGTTGATTGTGTTGTTGAGCGATTCGATGAATGAAGTAAAGCCTTCCATATTCTAACCTCCAAAATATACCGTTCTATTATATGAAACAAATAAAGCGTTTTCAAATGTTTTTCTGTAAACGATGAAAAAACATATGAAAGAGGATTGTGGCACAATACTTGACGCGCATGATAATAGTCATTATACTTAGACGCGTTAATAGGCATAAGTAATGCCTTGGGGAGGAAAAGAAGTGAAAAAGAAGATGTTTATGGCGGTTGCGTTGGCTGTGGTATTTGGCTTGTCCGCATGCAAGGGTGATTCTGGTGCAGTCGCAGGAACAATTGATTCACAAGGAAATGCTGTTGCGGCAAATCCCGAGCAGCAATCGGAATTTGAAGAGGCTGCCAAGGATTTTCAGGAGATTATTGACAACGTTGACCAACTGACAAGCAGTGTGACGGGAAACGAGCCTGTTGATGTTACGGGTTTCTATGGCGAGATGGATTTATCTGGCAAGTGGAAAGCAGATGGCTTCGAGGCAGAAGGAACAGCGACAGGGGATGATTGGTATTCATTTGTTATTACGCGTCTATCAGATAATGCGACATGGACGTTCGAAGGTAAGTATGACGTAGACATGGGGGCTCTACAGTATGAAGGAATCTTTAACGATGGCAAAGAGGAATTGAATTCTGGTGGTGCATTGTCTAAGAATGACGACTCATTGAACTGGTTTGATTCCATGCTGGATGATAGCGTTTTGTTGAATAGAGTAAAATAAAGGAAAGCCAAAGGCTTTCCTTTTAATATATTATAAGGAATGGAAAACAGGGGTCATGTGGTTGAATGTACAGAATTCAACAAAACCGATTTCATCGCGGAGGATGGCATAGGCATCGTCGAGATGATCGGCGAGAAAGCTTGTTGCATGGGCATCTGAGCCTACCGTGATGATTTTTCCACCAAGGTCTTTGTATAGCTTGAGGATGGCACGGGATGGCTGTGTGTCGGAAAGACCGTAATGCCAGGAGGAAGTGTTTAGCTCAATGCCTTTGTTATTCGCAATTGCCAGCTTTAGTATTTCGACGATCATGTCCTTGACGTTTTCGAAGGGGTAGATGCCGCACTTGTCGTAGCGGATCAAAAGATCTAGGTGGCCCAATACGGAATAATCTTTGAAGACTTTTTGTACTTCGTAGATCTCACGGTAATACTTTTCGTTGTATTCCTTTTGAGTTCTGCCTCTTTGGAAATCCTGTGTCCAGAATTCTTGGTTGTCTACTTGGTGCATTGACAATAGAACGAAATCAAGTTCATCACGATAGCGATTGAATAGTGTATTGAATTTATCAATCGTAATTGTTTGGATGCCAAATTCCAAGCCTTGCTTGATCGTGATTATGTTTGCGTACTTTTTTTGCATGGCGTGGATTTTGGCGAAGTATTTGGGGTAGTTGACGTTTGCGATGGGGTCTTTGTCAACGATCCCATTCATTCCATCACCTTCCCTGTATTGGATGTCTCCTTCATCCCAATCTTTCTTAATGCCATAGTCGACATGGTCGGTAAAACAGATTTCGTCTAGGTTTAATTCGATTGCTCGTTCGATTTGGTTTTCCATTGGCTCGCGGGAATCATCGCTGAATTCGCAATGAATATGGTAGTCTGCTCTCATGAATGATACCTCTTTCTATGCTTGACGGAAAACGAGGTCGAAATTGATTGTTCCGTCAAGCATAGTATATCATATTGTAGCGCTTTCAGCGAGGTACACAGCGGGTAAAAAGTAAAAAATGAAGCGAAAACGATGGTATGTTAATGCGTTTTAGGAGGGAAAATATGTTTATAATGACATTTAGACTAGAATTATTGTGAGAACATATGCTATTATATATGCGATCAATTAGCGATAGCCAAAGCCGACTTGCGATGGGTTCTTTAGATGCGCTTTCTGCGTTATTGCGTGGTTTGCGATTGATTGCGCATGGGTTGCGTTTGGTAGGATCGCTGGATGTGTTTGACAGATTCTGATATGAGATGAGGAGACAGATGTTATGAGTGTTGATTACAATAGTTTGATTGGTAAAGTGGTGAAGCATGGATCATATGGCGATGGTGAGATAATAGAAGTAAGACCGCGTCGTTATCCAGAGGCGGTCATGACCATTGATTTTGGAGGTTCGATAAAGAAGTTTATCTATCCCGGTGCGTTTGAGAGTTTCTTGACATCGGAAGATATCGAAATGACCGAGAATGCGATGGTTGAACTTTATGCAATGAGAGGACTTGAGTATCGCCCGAACTATGAAAAGAAGAAAGACAAGCCTAAGAGAGCGAGGTCACCGAAACTTGCGCCGGGTGAAGAAAGGACAAACATTGCGTTCAAGTGCAACTATAACGATGGTGGGAAGGATTCCACGAGGATTGGTTTCTGCGGCATTTGTAGCGATGAGATGATCGACATCAATATTCATAAGGAAACAAGAGCCAAGTGCATGGGTTCTTCGTGCCCTTGCATGCGTTATCTTAATAAGCAAATCACAAGGGAAGAACTTGATAGGCATAACAAGGGAAAAGGCTTTGTTTGCTATGAAAGCATGATGTTGAGGGATTGGAAGGCAATGGCGGGTTTGTTTACCTCTGGTGAAAAGAGAGGCGAACCGATGAGATTGCGTAATATCAGCCAAAAGAGTCTGGCAGTGTTGACGACAAAGCTTCCTCACGAAAGTGAGAGTGATCGCTTGGTTTATGCGGTGTTCATGACAGATATTTATTTCGATGGTGAAGGCAAGGAAGAGTCTTACGTTCAATGCAATTCGAAGTATAAGCTTTCTTTTAATGAGAATGAAAGACTCTTGTTCTGGAATTATCATGCAAATGACAACAACCCATCAAGAAGGGTTTGGTCGTCCGGCTTGTTTAGGTATGTTGGCAGCGATGAATGCGTTCAGCTGCTGAGAGATGCGATAAAGGCCAAAAAGGGAACCAAGGAGGAGTCCCTTGCGAAAGATTTCCTGAAGTATTATTGCGACGTGAATGGAATAGATGAAGCGAAAGTCGGGGAGC
>OMYM01000462.1 GCA_900315225.1 uncultured Erysipelotrichaceae bacterium
AATCAATCTTCAAAGTGGGGATGTGTCTGCCTGCAGGTCCTTACGTAACGGATGAAGATGTCAAGTATATCGTTGATAACATCAAAAATGCGATCGTTGGCTAAGGCTTTTTGGCAATTCTGCCGGTATCTCTTCTGGCCCCGATGGGGCGGGAAGAAGCATGACATCTGATTTGAGAGTTATGATTTATGGTCGGTTCTGTAAAGAGTCGACCTTTTTTATTTATGATTCTGTGCATGTCGTCAAATATGTATTTTTTGTATTTTTGCAGATTTGATAGAAATCTGAATTTGAAGAAATACAATAATCGTTATGATACTGTCATCTTTTAGTTACAAGACTTATGGTTGGGAATTGGAGGAGATGAACGCCTTGAATCTTACCAATCTGCTCGTCGGGAAGAATGCGGCGGGCAAGACTCGTACTATCAATGCATTGAAGAATGTGACCAGATTCATGCAAATGAACTCCATTGTTTTTGGATCAACCGATGGCTTTAAAACGAAATTGACTTTCGTAAATCCTCAGGATGATAATTGGAGAATGGAATATTCGTTTGAAATAGACAAAAGTAATGTTAAGGCAGAAAAACTAAAGTTAAATGACAAAACGTTAATCAATCGGAAAGATGGAAAAGCCTCCTTTATGGGGGAGCCCATCAATCCTCCGATTAAAAAATTAGTAGTACAGATACGTCGAGACAGAGAAGCGTACCCTGAAATTGAAGCTTTAATGGGATGGACGGAAGGGGTTGTCGCTGTATCATGTTCGAATATCAATCCTTTTACGGTAATTTTAGGCAACACCTCAACGATTGTCAATCCCTTTCCTTTTAGTACTTTGGTAGATTCGCTAGATACGAGCATGACGAGAAAGGTGCTTGAAAAGGCAAAACGGTTAGGGTATGAGATTGTGGACATAAACACTGTACAAACAGGTTCAGAAATACAATTGGTGTCTGTTAAGGAACGAAACGTGAAACACGACATCATGGATTTCCAGTTGTCTAGTGGTATGATAAGAGTCCTCTATTTGCTCTGTTTTCTGGAATTCCTAAAACGCGGGAAAATGGCAAGTATATTGCTCATTGATGATCTGGGGGAGGGCTTGGATTATCAAAGAGCAACACTTTTAGGAAAGGAAATGTTTGAAGTTTGCGAAAACGAAGGAATGCAAATGATAGCCAGTTCAAATGACTCGTTTTTGATGGATGTGGTTGAGATTTCGAAGTGGCAGATTTTAAGACGCAAAAACAGCAAGCTTTCCGCCTTGAACCAAGCAAATTCGCCAGAATTATTCAACTACTTCCGAATGACCGGATTAAGCAATTTCGACCTGTTCTCATCTGACTTTATCGACACCTTCTTGGAAAGGAGCTCTAAATGAAGTATGCAGTGTATGTTGAGGGACAGTCGGAGATGCTGTTTGTGGCGTATGTACTGCAAGAATACTCCAACTATGACCCCTCCAAGTGTGGTTTTCTGTGCATCAATTTAACCGCTGATGATTATGAAAGAATAAATTTCCCTAAACAGGGTGACATAGACTCTGAGGTTTATTATCAAATTGTGAATGTAAACAACGACAATCTTGTGGTGTCGAAACTCAAAAAGGACATTCCTGGATTGATTGCCCAAGGCTTTAATGTGATAATAGGCCTTAAAGATGTGTTCGGGGATGTTTATGGGCAGTTGATGAAGCAAAAGCCAGAAATAAACCGTGAAAGGATATTGGAAATGCACGCGGCGCAGATGGATGCCATCAACGCTAAAGATTGTGACTGCCGTTTGCATTTTGCCATTATGGAATATGAAGCGTGGATGTTGGCTCTGATAGAGCAATATGTGGTTTCTAAGAACAAGAATTTGGATGATTTATGTCAACAATTGAATATCGATAAAAATGCAGATCCAGAAACAGACATTTACCATCCTTATCCTTTAGTTCGAAAGATATTCCAAGCTTGTGACGAAAATTATCATAAGCATGGAAAAGAGTCGTTGTCGTTTCTTTCAACACTTAAACGGGATGATTATGAAAGACTTAGACAGTCTGGAAAATGCGCCTCATTTTCGAAGTTTCTGGACAGTTTGTTGGGTGGTCAATGTCCTGTTTTACCATAATCAATTGAAATAGAAATACATACAACAGCGGCTACAACCTCACTTCGAGTTGTAGCCGCTGTTTTTTTATACCGAGAATGCTGCCTTCATCAGCACATTTCGATCAGCCAGCTCAAGTGACGTGT
>OMYM01000266.1 GCA_900315225.1 uncultured Erysipelotrichaceae bacterium
AAACGATGGAATAGAACGCCCTATGATTTTCGTACAAATTCTTAGCGTTGGCAGATTTGTAACCTAAAATCTACGGACTCTGTGTTACAGCACCTACTTAATGCTGTATAGCGATGAAGATACCGGCCAGGCCTTGGCATATGAAAGATTGAAATATGACTTCGAGGGAAAGAGCATCCTTGAAAGAATCGACGAGATCTATACGATTCGTAACAGTGACTATCCGCAACTGCAGAATGCTTCATTGCTTCATTATCTGGAGCCATGGCGTTTCGTTGAACAGCAGGCCGTCAAAAAGATTTCCGCCACAGTCTGCATGTTTCCCTCAACTCATCCAGAGAAGAAAAAACTGAAAAAGCATATTGCAAAACTGGAGGAAACACCGGTTAAAAACGGTGTCCGCATTGTCCGCTGGGACGAAGAATATGGAGAGACTCCCGGACACTGGGTGCTTTTGGAAATAGTGGAAAAGAGAGAGTGGATGACAGAAGAGGCAACAACCTACCTGAAGCAAAGGAAAAAGATACTGGAAACCATGTCATATCATACCGCCATAGAACAACCGTGTTCTATATACTTCGACATTGACCAGACCAATGAGAATGATGACTATGGGTTTGACATTTTTGGCAACGATCCGTTTACTGTAAAAACCGCCAAAAACGGCCGCAAGTCTTTCTTGCTGGATGCCGGCAGGTTTCTCTATTTCACAAACGGCGAAGAAATCCCGGATGACCAACTGATCCGCATGCAATGGCAACAGGACGATCGGTTGTATTTTTGGAATGTTTTGATGAACCAGGGAGAAACAACGGATCTCACCGACGAATTCAGCGAAGCCATGTTCGGCAGGGAATTCATCCTCTTCCTCAGCCAAATCTACAGAGACTGGATCTATCGTCACATGAAGGACACGTTCAATGAAGATTTCGATGTCAGCCAGTTCCTTGAACAGCTGCAAGATGTTTGTTTCAATGTTCATCCGGACGGGACGGTATCCGCCGAGAATCAAAAAGATCAAGCCTTCCGTTGGCTTGATCGCTTTGGCGCAAAACTCAAGGATGTCAAACAATTCTTGGAGCAAAACCTTCAGAATGATAAATACTTATCGGATGAATACGCGAATTAAGCATTGCGGGAATCTTCTCCCGCTTTTTCATGTCCCCGATGGGCACGACTGGTGAAGCAGACGGTTCTTACTGCAGCGAAGGCATCGATGACTTTGAAGAGAGGACCAGTGTCGCTGCGTTCCTTCTTTCTGATTCCCTGACCTCATCTGCAAGCCTTTCGCGGTGAAAGACATCAAGTTCCTTGTCGGGAAAGTCGGCTATTCCGCATCCCTGGCTGCCATGGCAGGCGCCGATGCCGTTGAGCTGCACGCCTACTGCGGCAGCCTCCATGCCGTCCCAGGTTTCAAGCATTCGTTTCCACTGATTCCAAGAAACAGCGTAGCCCAACCCATATATCAAATCCATTGGTCACTGAACCTATGCTCTTGTAGAACTGCATTGTTTCCGGGCAAAATGCAGCATATTTGGTGCAAACCGTATCATACGTGCCTTTCATTCTCAACAAGACTCCAAATTCAAATCAATCCTCATCAATTACCCAGCCACCATTCGAAGCTCCTTCATGATGCACTTTTCCCTTTGTTTCCAAAAAATCAAGTGCGTCTCTCACTTCCGTGGAGGTTAAGCCGAGCATTGCTGGAATTGCAGTCCTGAACAACCCGGGTTGTTCCATGATCAACTTCAGTATCAGTTCACTTCGGGTTATGACTTCTGATTTTTAGACTGTTTTTTGCTGGAAAAGGCCTGCTAATGCAGGCCTTGGCTATAATGTTTATTGGCAATGGATTTGTATTCCCCAATCTAGCACTACTGTGTTCTTTCACGCGGTCTTTTTTCTAACAAGCACTTCCTTGCCGGAGTATCCGATGCCGAACTTGGCGATCCTCTCATCAGGGATCCCATGCTTCTTCAGCTCCATGTCGTACTTCTTCTCTTCGATCTGGTTCAATGCCCTTTGACACGTCCCCTCGAGGTTCTCCTCCTTCTTCGGATTAAAGATCTTGAACTCGATGATGATCCCGTTGTCCCTCGCCTTGTCCAATGGCTCCAGCATGATGTCGTACCGCCCCTCCCCGCTTTCGCGGTTGGAAGTGATGACGAACCTGTTTCGGATGGCCGTGACGATCCCGAGGACGAAGCCATGGTAGAAGTTCTCCGCCTCCTTCGAGTTTTCCTCTTTCGCCGTGTCCAGACTTCCCATCAGCTCCAAGGAAAGCTTGGAAAGGTGCCTCTGCATCCTTTCCTCGTCGCACTCGACGAGCGCCTTGTTGAAGGCATCGTAGGACACCGAGTCGTTCTTGTTCCTAAACCACATGACGATGATCCTTTCCAGCATCTTCATGACCTCGTGGTTCACTATGGCGACCTCGTACATGTCCTCGCCCGTCTCTCGGAGAGCCTTCAGGTAGCCGCACGACAGCAGCATCCCCCAAACGGAGTCCTCCGTGTCGAGCAGAACGTCATAGGTGACTTCCTTGTAGATCGGCACGATGGCGCTTCTCCCCTGCAGCAGATCGACAAACTTTTGCTTCATGGCGATCGTTCCGTTCTTGATCACATGCCCGACAATCCTGTTTGAGGCGCTGGCCCACCAGTACGCTTCAAACTTTCCGCTTTTCAGGATGCTGCAGATTGACAGGGGGTTGTACATTTCCTTTGCTTCCCCGAACTGATAGCCGTCGTACCACCGCTTCACTTCATCCCTCATGTCAAGCATGCTGTACTCCTCCAGCGCTTTGTCCACTTCTTCCTGCGTGAAGCCAAACACATCCCCGTATGGCGAGTCGGTGACCGAGCAAGGCGCAGGATTGTTGAACGGGGAGTTGAGGCTTTCCTTGGGAATCATGTTGATGCCGGTGATCAACGCCCTGCCAAGATGCGGGTTCCCCTTGAAGGTCATTTTGTAGAACTGACCGAAGAACTCCGCCGCCTTGCCCCAGTAGCCTTTAAGGTATGCGTTCTCCAACGGGGCGTCGTACTCGTCCAGCAGGATGATGACTTTTTTTTCTTTGAACGTGCTGCCGAGGATGTAGGACAATCTGTTCAGGCTATCCTTGATGTCGTTTTCCGAAAGGGGGATTACAGAATTGTTGGCGTCATACCTCTCGTCGATCGTCCGGCGAATGTACTCCGCTTCCCGGGGAACGAATTTGTCCAGTCCAATGGTATCCACCACTTTCTTAAAGACTTCCCGGATCTTTTTGCTCAACGACGAGATCATTTCCTCGTATGTCGGCTCGGTGGCATTCATCATCGAAAGCGATATGACGGGATGCTTCCCCTGTTCTTTCATCATCTCGCTGCCCTTGGATACGTCAAGCCCAAGGAATAGCTCGGGACGGTTTTCGTATTGCACCGAAAAGAAGCGTTCCACCATGTCCAGGGTCATGGACTTGCCAAACCGCCTTGGGCGGGTGATTATGGTGGCCAGCTCCCCGCTGTCCCACCATTCCTTGATAAACCTTGTCTTGTCGACATAGAAGTAATTCTTCGACACGATTTCCTCAAACGATATGTTGCTCTTAGTTATTGTCCTTGCCATTGCGCAACCTCCCTTCCCCTCAAATTGTACAACAGCGAATCACTTAGGTCAACACTTTTTTCTAGCATTCCTTTACGATCATTGTTGAACTGAGGATTCTCCAATGCCGAACCTGGTGATCCTCTCATCGGGGATGCCGTGCTTCTTCAGCTCCACGTCGCGCTTCTTCTCTTCGATCTGGTTCAATGCCCTTTGGCACGTCCCCTCGAGGTTCTCCTCCTTTTCTGGATCGAAGATCTTGAACTCGATGATGATCCCATTGTCCCTTGTCTTGTCCAATGGCTCAAGAACAATGTCGTATCTTCCTTTTCCGCTTTCGCGGTTGGACGTGATGACGAACCTGTTTCGGGTGGATGCAGCGATACCGAGCATGAAACCACGTAGAAGCCCTCAGAAGCCTTTCTGTCATCTTTCTTTGGCGCGCCAAGAACGCCAATGAATTCCTGCGAAAGGTTGACCAAGTGCTTCTGCATGCCATTCTCGTCGCATGCGACCAGGGCATCGATGAACTTACTGAATGCTCCCTCATTGGTTTCCGTCAAGAACCACTCCAAGACAAGCTCTTTCATCATCTCCATGACCTCGCGGTTGACAATAGACAACTTTCGTTCTTCCCCTTTTCTCTTTAAATGCTTCAAATAGCCGCACGACAGCAGCGTTCCCCAGACAGAGTCCTCGGTGTCAAGCAGGACGTCATAGGTGACTTCCTTGTAAAAAGGATCTCATGGTCCTCCGCCTTTGGCGATGTCTTATCGTATTCAAACCCTATCATGTGATGCCTCCCACATCTTCAAATTAAACTCATATACAGCTCTATGCTGGGCGTTCCACTGCCTTTTCTCAACTAACGTTACTTCTCAAAGAATAGAACTACCGCACGCACCTTTCATGTCATTCCGAAATAAAGATTGTGTTTATATCATGTTATATTCTAATCATTTTGACAATAGAAAAAAGAAATATCACAGCAGGGAAAAGAAGGATTCTTGTGATTACAGTAGAACCATGATGGAGTACTGTGCTTTCTTCTGACACCATGATATAATTGATAACGACGAGAGGACAAGCACATGAAAGTTTTTATTAGCTATGCACATAGCGACAGAGAAATTGCTTCAAACATGATAGAGTATTTAGAGCGTGCCGGATTTGAAGTATGGCCAGATCATCGTCTTAAGAGTGGTGAAATCTTTGAGCATGCAATCACTGACGCTATGATAGATTGCGATTGGTTTATCGTGTTGATGACCAAAAATTATAACAATTCAGAACACGCACAACATGAATTGAATTTTGGACTTTCTTCTGCCGAGTCGAATCTGATGAACGTGGTCTTTATCATTGCAGGTGATGTTGATCTTGCACCCGTTCAACGATATAGCCACTGTCATCTGATCCGCATGGATCAGATGAACAACTGGCGCGACGAATTATCCTCTTACATTTTGAATCATAACAAAATCAATCACATGCTCGACCTTGCGAACAAGGCCTTCAGCAATGGTCAATACGAGCGTGCTGATCTTTATTATTCTTCCGCAAGAGATACGCTTCTTGATGTTCAAATCCATCATAGCGAGGCATTCAACAATGCTTCAGCAATCGCTGTTTCCCTTGACGGGAAAAAAATCGTCGTTGCGCATGGGAGTGAACTCAACGTATATTTCTTTGACGGCTTGAACACACCCTATTCGCATGCTACAATGAATGAAAACGTAACAGCCATGGCATTCACCCCTAACGGAAAAAGGATTGTAGTTGGAACAGAATCAGGAAGAATAATGGATTTCGATATCAGATTCCACATCTCAAATGTAAATGAACGGTCTATGCGCTCTCTAGGTCCCATACGTATGATTGCTACGAGGTACGACAATGAAATATTTGCACTTGGCACAGATGCTGGTATAGTTTATTTGTGGGATGGAAAATATCTGTTTGATAGAATCCCCTCTCTGCATGTCAAAGCCATTGCCTTTAATCAACACGGAGATCTGCTGGCGTATGACGGAGAAACGATTGTAACGCATGTCCTTAGGAGGCAGAATGAGAAGGATTTAGAGCATGAGGAAATCTCCTTTTCTACTCCTCACATAACAATGTGTTCTTTTGATCCTTACGGAAAGCTTTTAGCATATGTTGAAGAAAACGACAGGATTGGATTATTTGACATTGAAACCAAACGTTGTATTCACGAACGTCGTATAGCCAATGGTGTTAAGCGCATCTTGATGAATGGGACAAGAATGTATTTACTGACAAATTCGGAATTCACATCGTTTCGACCTGCTTTTGCGCAAGACAAAACCAGAGAATCCTTGTATCTGCTTCATGGAATGCTTTTGTTTGACATGTTCATGACATGGCATCATGAAAAAGATCGTGAGAAAGCTAAAAACATGCTTGAAGATGCATTGGAGCTACTTGAAACAAGCGATGAAAAAGCTAAGATCTGGTTTCTGCTTGGCGAAATGAATTCTTATGACCATCTAGAGACAGCTCGCTCTTGGTACAAGAAGTGCTTGGATTCAGGTATTGAGCCATATGCGTCTGAAGCTGCCGAAAAAATAACATTGTTAATGCAAGGCATCAAGAATGTCGTACCAGAATACTCAGGCAAAGAACATTATTCAGATATCCTGGACAAGGCAATCATTCTATGCCAAGCAATGATTGGAATATTGCCAGAACATCCAGTCATTGAGAGCTTGGACGACATCGAGATATTCATTCATCGTTTAGAAGCATTTGCGCAAACGACGCATACAGATCGGCGAAACATGCTGTCGGACCTTGAAGCAACGGTCAGACAGCTTCGCAAGAAACAGTTGCTTTATCATGAAGGTTTGAGTGAAGAGGAAAACATGCGTATCCAGGCAATGTCTTCGTTGCTTGGGACCAACAATGGAAAGCCCAAGAAATACGACGTCTTCATATCCTACAAGTCCGAAGATTCGCATCTTGCTAAAAGAGTTCATCAGTATTTGCTTAGGCAAGGGAAACGGACGTTTATGGCTGAAGTATCGTTGCTTGAACATGGTATCAGCGACTATGCCGAAGTGATTGACGATGCATTAGATGCTTCTACACATTTAGTAATTGTCACTAGCAATATCAGTTTTCTTAAAACACCTTGGGTAAGATATGAATGGAGGAGCTTCGAATTAGAAAAGAGAGAAGAACGCAAGCAAGGGCAGGTAGTCATTGTCATGCATTCCAGTATCATGCCTACGAAAAACAATGTTCCATACCCTTTGCGTAGAATGACCATCATATCAACACAAGAGTATAGACAGAAGATCATGAATTACCTCAGGTAAATTTAATGGAAAGATATATAGAAGTGATATATTAAGCATTATCGCAAATTTGGTACGGAATCCACAATGAAAACCAACGTTAAATCGCCCTTTCACTACTTCTGGATCTACACGTTTTCATCTCCACACATATCTTCTATATATACAGGAGCTGTATTCATACAACCATCCAAGGCCAGTAGCAGTATTTCCGTGACACCTTGCCTAGGAGAAGCCTGGCAAGCATTGTCGCAAGGATGACAATGCTTGCGGTCATTGTGTTGTTTAGCAACAACAGAAACAACTCCCTCATGTCGTCAATCCTCGTGCTTGTCGATGAGTTCCCTTAGTTCATCCACCTCTTCCTTGCTCAATGACTTATTGCCAAGAAATGCCGCCAAGAAGCGTGGCAGTGAGCCATGGAATGTCGATGAAACGATATGATTGCTGCGATATGCCTCTACCTCTTCCTTGGTTACAAGAGAAGATACCACGGCATTCTCATTCTTCGCCATTCCTTTGTCGCACATCTTTCGGATCATGGTAAACGTTGTTGATTTCTTCCAGCCAAGCTTTGCTTCGCAAAGCTTTACCAAAGCCATGGAACCAACTGGCTCATTCTCCCAGATGGTTTCCATGAACGCATAATCGCTTTCAGCTAATTTCAAGTCTCGCATAGGATCCTCCTTGGTCTATTGTATTAAACCTCTATAAGTCTATGCCAATAGACCATTCTTGTCAATAGAAATAACATGATTTTCAACCATTTGCGAAATATGAACACAAGAGCATGACATTGTCGCATTGGTTCCCATTGTCTAGGAAGAGCCATCCCCTCGGGCAATGGCATAGACCTGGTTTTTAGGTCCATCTACAGCCATTGCACTGAAAAGGCAATACAGGCCAATCGCATTCATCTCTGGGCTGTAACGGGCTTCTATTGTCGTGCTGTTGATGAATCAGGATGCTGTAAGTGTTCACCCGGAAGAAACAACAACGATGCCTTTGTATTTTCTGTATATTCTGCATATGACATTTCTGCTTCTCCACTGCCAAGCAGCGACAGC
>OMYM01000127.1 GCA_900315225.1 uncultured Erysipelotrichaceae bacterium
GAGGACAGCATCATCGGCTGGATGCTGGAGCGTTCCGACACCTCGCAAGCCTCCAACGTCATCGCTTCCCTGCTTTCCCACAACGCCAACGATGCCGCAAGGTTGCTCTCCAAGCACCTGCTGGAAAGCATGAGCTTCTTCGACTACAAGGAAGACTTCTATCATGGCTTGGTCGGCTCGTACTTGAAAAGAAAAGGGTACCAGCTTGAACTCGACAAGGAATACGGACTTGGACAGCCGGACATTGTGCTTTACAACAGCGCCAGGACTAGGGCGATCATCATCGAGGTGAAGCATGCGACCGAGGAAAAAGACTATGCATTGAAACTGAAGGAAGCGGTTGACCAATGCATCCGCGAGAAGTACATTGAAGGCATCAAGACAAAGTTCAAGGATGTCGTGTGTTATGGTCTTGCGTGCTATCAGAAGGAATGCATGATGCAAGAAATTACGGAGAATGATACCTTTCTATCGAACGGCAATCATCGAAGTAAGGCGCTTGGTAAGGCTGCTATATTGTAGGAAGCGATACATGGAAGCGTTGACGGTGAAATCAATGTATAGATTCATGTGATGCCTGTCTGCGATTCTAATTGTCTCCAGAAAATCAATCGTAGAGAAATTGAAGTATCGTTGATTGATAATCTTGTCTTTTATACTTTGCAAGTAGTCTTGGCATTTTTCAAATGTTGTGAAAATCAAAAGAGTCCCTTCATCGCATAGAACATGCTCAACCCCTTTTACCGTATTTGACGGAATGATGGGTTCCGCTGTAAACACACATCTGGCGAAAAGTATCTCCTTGATCCGATCCCAATCCTTTTCACTTCTGGATGGTTGATCATTCAGTTTCTTGAGCGTAGCAAGCTCTTTTTTCGTTAAAAGGTTTAGTCTTGGTTCATTGGCTATCGTTTCTTCAACCATTTCCATGGTTAAGAAAGGTTTTTTTGCCATCAACGCAGACATGGCTGTTTTAGCGAACAGATTCCATTCCTCATCCATAGCAATATCATTTCTCACAGGAATCTTCTTGATCAGACGGTTTCTCTTTTTCGCTGCGTCATATATGTTTGTAAGCTCCTTGGCAAATTCGGGACTTAGGTTCTCTGTAACCTTTCCAATTCTGTTGTCACTCAGGATTTTATCCGCATATGGCAACAATGTTGCATGGACCGCATAAGGCAGGGGAGTGTTGTCTAACAACTGATCAATTTCACTCGATGTCTCGTTCACAACATACACCTGTCCAGTGGTGCTGGAAATATAGATGATTCCTCCCTTGACAATTCGCTCAACAAAGAAAATGTCATTGACATAATGCTTTTTCCATTGGGAAAGAGTTTCTCGTGTGTTGGGGGAGAGAGCATCGCCTTTTTCATCCAGGTATTCATCAATGCATTCTGGATGTTCCCAGACGTAGCTCAAAAGAAAGGATTTTTCCTCTATCGATAACCATTCATTTGAATCAAGAGCTTTATCTTCCTTCTTTGTTTTCAATGTCCATTCCTGCAAAGGTTTCAGTATTTCAAAGAAACCTCTTATTTTGCTTGACTGCTTGCTCATATGTTATCCTCCGTATCTTTTTTTTTGGCGAAGACAGTCTAGCACGTTAGATCGAGAAAGGAAAGAGGCTTGCTTCTAAAAGTTTATATGTCATATTGGAGGTTCGGATTTGTGGTCGCGATGTTCCATTTGCTGCATTGAAGATAATGTGCCAAGAAGAATTGTTACTGTCTTCATTTTGTTGGCATCAAAGCCAGGCATATTTCTTGTCGCAAGCACAGTGTCTTGGAAACTCTGTTAATTCAATATCAAAAAACCAATTGACATTTATAGCAAATGATATACAATACTGATGGTCAATCGGAGTTAGAAATAATAGATGATGACAGGAGGGAATGAGCAAAGAGATGATGGAAGAAAAGACGACGATTTCAAGCAATAAAAGTTCAGATGGCACAACACTGGACTACCTTGCCTCTATGGAGGCGGCGCTCAGATCGAAGTACTTCGACAAATTCAAGTCTATTGAGATTCTGTCGGAAAAGCCCCTTGGCGCGGAGCTGCCGATCCAAGACCTGTTGGTTTTGAAGAAGGATCCTAAGCTGAAGCTGACCGATGACATCGGAAGCTTCTTCAAGGAACACAACGTGATTGAGAACAAAGGGGTTAACGATAGCATTAGCGTCAACGATGTCTTCAAAGCGCAGGCATACGCCGGTATGTACATGTCTATTAACAGGAAGGTCGATGAGATCCCTTGGGAGACAATGACAGTCACAGCCATCCAGTTCCAATTTCCAAGGGCAACGTTCACGCGGCTTGGGAAAATGGGCTGCAAGATTACAGAACTGGTGTCCAATGCCGTGTGGGAAGTGTTTGGACCACCCCTCAGTTTTCCATTCAGGGTGGTCAACGCTGCCAACCTTGGCGATGATTGGGCTGTATTGAAGGTAATTGCGCCAGGAGCAAGCCAGGAAACGCTGCTGAAGCTGCAGCAAGATTTTGAACAGACAGATGACCAGAGAGTGAAGGAACATCTTAAGGGTGTTCTCAGGGTTGCCTATGTAAACAATAGAGCGACCTTTAAGAAGATGAAGGAGACAGGAGTTATGAGTGATGAAATCATCAGTGCAGTAAAGGATCTCTTTGAGAATGAACTCAAAGTGATGAAATTGCAGGATGAAGCTGAGAAAAAAAGGCTGACAGAGACGAACAACCAACTGAAAGAAAGAAACAAGCAACTCATTGAGGAAAAGAAGCAGCTGACAGATGAGAAAAATCAACTGGCAGACGAAAAGAAGCAACTGATCGATGAAAAGGATCAGCTGGCTGAAGAGATGAGAGTGAAAGACGAAGGAACAGTCCTGTATCTTTTGCGAAACAATTCCGCAATAGGGGATATCAAAGCCTTGGTGGGATGGCCAATTGAGAAAATCTTTGCCTTTGCGACGGAAAAGGGATTTAAGGTCGAGTTCCATTGAGATGCCTTGGAGCAGGTCTTTGACGAGACACTAGAATAAACCATACTGCGCCAGGATATTCCTGGCGCTTTTGGCATTTTAGCATAGATTACTTCATGATGAGAATAAACACTCTAAACCCAATTTTGTAAGAAACCACATGGTTTTCCATACGTTTGATCCCGATTTAGCGATTGATGACATGATTAAAATATGCAGGCAAAGATGGGGAAACGATGAGATCGGTATAGCATCGTATCCTGATGTGTCCGTTATCGTATTTTATGTACTTGTTCATTCATTTTGCGAGTAGAACAGTTGGTATTCCTCATAGCCATTGTCGCCAAAGGGATAAGACAAATGGGTGTAATGATGGCGATAGGTCAATCCAATCGATAGAATCGGTTCTTCTAAGTCGGTCATGTTGATAAACGTATAGTAAATATACCCATGTATGTTTTCTCCCTTTCTTGGAAGGGAGAAAACATACGGTTCGTTTATCGCGCATGCATATGTCTTTTCTTCTTTGTCATAGATGATTTTCGCTTCTATATGATCAATGTTATATACTGCATCTCGAAGAGAACCCATTGCTTCAAAGCTGATTATCTCCTTTGTCTTTACCCTGGGTTCTTGAAGCCAGGCAAATGTTTCTAGTACTTGGTAGTTCTTTCCTTCATGCGCTACATGGATTTCCATTTTTAACAAACCTCCATCAGGTGTTGCGATGGTTTGGGAAGATGTCTTTGTTGAAGTGATTGAAGGAACTGGCTCTTTCAGGGAACTGTATGGCATTTGGTAGCGAGAGGCACACCACATGCCTGTTGTCAATGCCAATAGCATCATTCCAATGATGCCGGCAAGCATGGCATGATGCGAGATAGGCAGAAGCGATAGTCTGATTTCATAGTTCCCAATGATTTTCTTTAACAAGATCCTTGCTAAGAAAAACATTGCTATTATATGCAACAGCGTTATGGTTGCTATGACGGAAAGCTCTTTGCTTGCATAGGCAAGCAAAGAAACCATGGCATTTATTGATATGATTATGACAGTCAATCCTTTCTTCGCCTCAAGCTCCTTGGCTATCTTTACTAACAAGCTTTGCCTTGCGATAAAGAAGATAGCAAATAAAGCATATACAACGATCTTGTTTTCCCATAATATAGATGATTTGACAAATACACATAACAGTGAGAGAACAAGGACAATCCTTGCTTTTTTATGGCTTTGTGCCATGTTGTCCTTCAACATGGCAAGACCAATAATCATGCAGCCACAGGCAATGACCATGACAATGTTAGCGAAAGGCATGTTCATGAACATGATTCCTATTGTCAAGTAATTTGCAGCTACCTTCCATGGCTTGATTCTCATGGCTTCTTTCATCATCTTTTCATTCATGCTTTGCTTTGCGTATCAGCTTTTTCTTCAGCCGATACAACCTCCCTTCCACGCTTCTCACGGTGCATCCTGTTTCACGAGCAATCTGTTCCATGGATTGGCCATAGTAATAGTACCGATAGAACAACAATCGTTCATGCCTTGGGAAACTTGCGACAATGTCGTATAGCATTTCCATTTGTTGATCATCTTCGCTTGTCGGTATTTCTATCGCTTCGTCCAATGCGACTGTCGCAATAGGCTTCACCCGCATACGATCAATGGCAGAATTCCGCGCTAGTGTGCAAAGCCATGTATTGAACGATCCTTTTTCAGGATCGTATTTATTGATTGTCTTCCATACCTTGAAGATGATGTCGTTGACGCATTCCTCTATCTCTTCATCCCTTTGCAGGATAGGACCAACCACATACCTGATCAA
>OMYM01000268.1 GCA_900315225.1 uncultured Erysipelotrichaceae bacterium
CATTGGGCGGGATGCGAGGGCTTCCTTGAACTTCAGCATCAGCTCGTGGTTCGGGATGCGCAGCTTGTTGTTCGAATAGGAAAGGAATCCATAGACGACCATGGCGGACAGGATTTCCTCCCACATGTCCATCTTGTTTTCCTGAGCAGAAAAACAAGACAGATGAATCTCGATCTCTTCGCCAGATGCCATCCGCAGGATGTCGTCTCTAAGGCCATCCACGTCCATCTGCAGCAGGAGCTTGACCTCGTTCATCCGCCCGGTGCTTCCTCAATTGCTCTTGCATACGCCGTCCCCAAGCGCCTTTGAGACGGACAGGGAGTATGGTCTTGGCAGGCAAGACATCCTTCTTTACAACAGCATCGAGACAAAGGCGATTGCGATCAAGGTAAAGCATGCAAAGGAAGATGAGGACTAAAACAGCAAGCTGAAGGAGGCGGTGAAGCAGTGCATTGAAAAGTGTAAACCATGAAACATGCAGGAAAGAGTCTTGTTATACTGGTATAAGTCATATAATAACAGAAGCGGATTCCAAAAAGGAATCCGCTTATAAATGTAGGTGGATATCAAAGAAATCAAGTTGGTTTCTTTTCCAATTGCATCCAGGGAATGAATCTCTGGGTGTTTGTTATCATCACGCTATGTTCCACCTAACACATAACCTAATTGGTCAATTACAATTCATCATAGTATGTAGGGAAACGATATTGACCAATGTATCAGGGAATTCAAGTGTGTGGTTATTCAATGCGTTTCATAGACATTGTGCCGTAGATGATTGTGTCGTTGTCGTGCGCAATGAAATGGGTTTGGTCGAGGTAGATCCTAATAGCATGGACAATGTTGTCCGTGTATTCATCCACGGAAGTTTTCTCAAACCAAGTGTAGCCGCCAACGATGTATTTGCCAATGCGCTTGAAGGAAGTGCTTTCCTCCATGGTATATGTGCCATCCTCGCCAAGGGTGAGGATGACGCTGTTGTCATCGGTGGCGAAGATGCCAGGCTTGATGAGTGTGTCGTCGGGAACAAAGAAATGTTCGCATATATCTCCTTCGTAGGCGGATATATTCAACGATGGGAAGGCTTCAAGGTAGGTTTCGCTGGATACAGGAAGACCATCTAAGGTATAGTTGCTTGCCTGTCCTTTCACATGATCTACGCTATATGAGCCAACGCTAAGAACCTTGATGGAGCTATTCTCCAGGCAGGAAAGATAATCATGTACAATCGTTGCGTCATTGATTTCCTTGCGGCTGTTGTAGGTAAACAGGTTTTCACCTTCGTTGTATGACATGTTTCCTGTGATGGGCCAATCGCCTTTGGCAGAGATTGGGGATTTGTCAAATGTTCCAAGGAAAACGACTTCTGTTCCATCGAACGTATAGAGTTCGCTGTGTGATTCGCCACTAGGTTCGTCAAGAAACGAGATGTACATCTCGGGGATTGCGTCATTGTCGAGATAGACGATTCCAGCGTGGCTTGCCGCAAGGAAGTCATGGGAGAAAGTCCATGATGCGACAAGGTCGACGACCTTGTCGTTGTATGCCTTGCGCCAGTTGGTCGTATTTGCCTTTAAGGCACCAGTCGTTTCATCGAATTCATATGCTGTGCCATTGATGATATGCTTCCCTTTGCACATTTCCCCCGTAACAAGATCATAGTAATATCGATTGAATGCTTGTCCAGGATAGAGAAGAATATCCGATCCTTCGATAGAATGCCACCCCTTGATCATCTTTCCATATGGGTTGTAGCGCACCCATTTTCCTTGGGTTGATCCAGGTGTTTCGTCTTGGAAGACATAGGGCATCCATACTTCCTTGTCGGTTGCCTTGGCGCCATTGTATATGGCGTCAAGCCAATACCAGCCATCGCTTGTCGGGTCATAGATTTCCCGTCCTCGTTCCTCGTGGTAGATTTCATCAACAATGTTCTTGGGATCGCCAAATGCGCCTTGCACGACCCCATGTTCGTACCAATAGCTTTTGCCATCCATGCCAATCTTGAATACAAGGTGGTCCTCGATTTCGCCATGCACCGGCATGAACATCATCGAGGCAAGAATAAGACATCGTTTCTTCATGCGAGATCCTCCTTGGTAAAAAGTATAATCTCTATGCAGGATACAGGCAAATGTATTGTTCTGCGCGCGTGTCATGGTGCTGGGAATAGTTTTTTTCAAGTGTAAGCGTTTTCGCATGTATTGTTGCTTTACAACGGGTTTCTTATGCTCTATACTCTGATGCGCCGATACAAGAAACAGGAATGTTTCCTTGTATGGCAAGCGGTCGCTTTGGGGAGTCTGGAAAGGAAAATACTTATGGGAAACGGCATTACCTTGATGAAAAACGATGGATTCGGATTGCCTCAGTGCGTTTTTATTGTGGGATATCGTCGGCCTGTGGGGTTTTCCATGGGCTGTTTTTATGCGATGGAAGGAGTGGAAATATGAAGAAGGTTGCAGTGATCATGGGCAGTGACAGCGATTTTGCGGTCATGTCCAAGGCGATCGGGGTGTTGAAGGAATATGGTATTCCGTATGAAGCGCATATTTATTCGGCACACCGTACACCCGAGCAAGTGGCTGTCTTTGCCGGGGACGCAAAGGAAAACGGGTTTGGCGTGATCATCGCCGGGGCAGGCATGGCTGCCGCCTTGGCGGGAGTGTTGGCGGCGCATACGACGTTGCCGGTGATTGGCGTGCCGTTGAAGTCGGCGGCGCTTGAGGGGACGGACGCATTGCTTGCAACGGTCATGATGCCAAGTGGGATACCCGTGGCCACCGTGGCCATTGATGGCGCAAAGAACGCCGCGTATCTGGCGGCGGAGATCATTGCGCTAGGCGATGATGAACTGGCGCAAAAGCTTGTGCTTGATAGACAAAAACAGAAAGAGACAGTCTTGCGCAAGGATGCATCTTTGCGGGAAAAGCTGGAGGAAAGCAAATGATGGAAAAGAGCCATAGCGACAGCTACAAGGCGGCAGGCGTGGATGTCGAAGCGGGATATGAATCCGTTGAGCTGATGAAGGAACATGTCGCAAGAACCAATATAGAAGGGGTTCTGGAAGGCATTGGTGGTTTCGGAGGATTGTTTGCGCCAGGCTTTTCCAGCATGGAAAAGCCAGTGCTTGTCTCGGGAACCGATGGCGTAGGGACAAAGGTGAAACTGGCATTTTTGATGGACAAGCATGACACGGTAGGCATTGACTGCGTAGCAATGTGTGTCAACGACATTGTTTGTGCGGGAGCCAGACCAATGTTCTTTCTGGATTATATTGCGTGCGGGAAGAACATTCCCTCCAAGATTGCCTCGCTTGTCAAGGGAGTTGCGGATGGTTGCGTCATGGCGGGATGCGCTTTGATTGGCGGCGAGACGGCGGAACACCCCGGTCTTATGAAAGAAGACGAATACGACCTTGCGGGATTTGCCGTGGGAATCGTCGATGAGAAAAAAATACTGGACAAGACTTCGGTCGAGGAAGGGGACGTGATCATTGGGCTTGCGTCTTCAGGTGTGCATTCCAATGGCTTCTCATTGGTCAGGAAGGTGTTTGGCATTGACCAAGGAGATTGCCTGGACAA
>OMYM01000299.1 GCA_900315225.1 uncultured Erysipelotrichaceae bacterium
CAAGGGAGGAGGCTATGGAAGAAATCAACGAAACTGCTGTCATGAGCGATGAAGAGATAAACGCAATCATAGACAAAGGGGAAAAAAGAAAGACAACGCAATCCAAGAAACCAATTGGAAAGAAAACCTCTCCCACAAACAACAAGCCCTTTTCCAAGCATAAGAATACGGGGAGGCCGAATAGTGAACCAACAAGGGGAAAGGGCAGCCATGGGGAGGTTAAGCTTAAGAGGCTAAAATACCTAAGCATCAAGGAATTGAATGTGATACTAAAGAACAATGGATCGACACTGGTAATCGAAAAAGAGATTGGCAGTGGAGGTTTCTCCAGAGTCTATAGATTGAAGAGAAATACATCCATTGGGAATGGTTTGCTTGCGGTAAAAGTTACCGATAGATGCATGGCATACAAGGAACAATTCCCACATCATAAAGATGATTTGACACTGGATATGCTGGATGATGATTCGATGTTCCAATACATTTGTCAGCTTTCCGAAAAGGAAATGAAGGTCAATGAAGAGATTAGCAATAGGAATCTTCCCCATTGCGTAAGGTACTATAAAGATTTAAGTTTTATGGACGAGACGGTGCGCAAGGGGATTTCTTTCATGGTCATGGACTTGATGGAAGGTAACCTGATAGAATGTCCTGAATCTCTGGCAAAGGAAGTAGAGAACTATCAAATAGCATTTGATATGTTGAATCAGACGCTAGAGGATCTACAGTTTCTCTGTGAACATCATGGTGATGCCAATATCTTTTCAAGGGATATAAAGCCACAGAATATCCTGTATCGAAGGGATGGAGATTCCATGGGGTATTATCTATCGGATTTTGGCATGGCTTCCATTGGGGAGGAATACTCCAATGAGACAAGGATTGGCAAGAACAGTTATACAGCGCCAGAAGCGAAAAAGGACATACGCTCGGAATTGTTCTCATTGGCTAGGATTGCCTTCTACATTTGCAATGGCTTTAGCCTAGGCGATTCGAATATGGATTCACTGGAATTCCAGAACCAACAAACGCAAGAAACAGAGTATTGGGACCATACGCCGAAAGAATTGAGGGATATCATACAGAAGGCAACCGATCCATATCCAGAGAAAAGGTACAAAGATGCATCAGAGATGCTACGAGCAGTGCAAGCACTGGACTTTGACCGTGATAGAAAGATCAAGGAAAACACCAATGCGACAGTAGAAAGTGTTATTGGCAAGCTTGCGCGAAAACACTTGGAAGAAGTTGAGGCACTGAAAAAAAGAATAGAAGAACTCGAAACATCATTTCTTTCAGCGAATAACCAGGTCAAGGACCTTAACTCTCAAGTCAACACGAGGGATAAAACAATACGAAGCCTGAGAGAAGAAAATGACCGATTGAAACAGCAAAATGGGCAGATAAAGACGTTGCTGGACAAAATCGCACAACTAGAGAAAGTGGCGGAAGAGAGAGACTCTAGCGCCATGTCCTGGATCAAAGAAAAAGAAGAGCTACAAGCAAAGATAGATACGCAAGAAAAACAGATCATTGCGTTGCTGGAGAAAGAAAAGAAGCTCAATCAACTGATGCCCAAGTTCTCCACCATGCAAGACGACTTGGCCGAGTTGACGAAAAGGAATTCCGAGCTGCAAGATGAATTATCCGCAGCTAAAACAAAGATCGATGAATTGACAAGACAGATAGATGGCAAGAGTTTGCTTGACACAAATGAAGATGCCACGGTGACTTCGATTGACTATGATGTCCTGAAGACGATAGCGTTCATATTCTGGTTTGGTTTTCTAGTCGTAAACCAACGACATGATATTCTTCCCTGGATGATGGTGACCTATATGGTTTCGATTCTTCTAAATGCGATATCTTCTCGGATAGCGATGAGAAAGAATACCTATGCGTTTTGGCTGTATGTAGGATTGTTGGCGATGGGAATGGTTTCCCTTGGCTTCGTATTCTGGAAATTCGAGCAGATGATACCGCTTTTCCCCAAGACATATTCCTCGGAGATACCGTTTATCGGTATGCTTGTCACATATGGGAATGTGAGCATGGTCTTGATCATGTTAATGTTGGCAATAGAAGACATGGTGTTGGACTATGCAAAATATGTCAAGAACTCGATTGGGAAAGTGGCAGAAATCACCAACAGCATGCTTGTTCTCAACGGTGTCTTTGCCGCCATGGCGATTCTAATGTTGCTGATCAAGTAGAGCCGTGTCCAAGGACACGGTTCATTTTTTGCTTGGAAAACCAATGCATGATTGTCTTCGGACATATGAACAAGTATAATGGCTGAGGCAGCCAAGGAGAAGTAACAATGGTATTGATTATAAACAATATGAAAAATATGTCGCAAAGTACCAAAAGGAAAACAAGAAACACTTAGAGGCATTTAGGAATGATCTTGAAGCAAGTCATCTTTTGCCAAAAACGATTGAGAAACATATCTTCAACATGGATCTATACTTGAATGATTATATGAACTACGAAGCACCAACGCCAATGAAAGAAGGGTGGTGTATGATTGGCATGTTCTTTACATGGTATTTTCCCCGCAAGTGTGCGTTTTTCAATGTCACTGGCGCCAAGTCCATGATGGCAAGCTTGAAGAAATTCTACAAACTGATGGTGGATAATGGATTGGTCGAGAAAGAAGATTATGATGAGATGATTGATGAAATGAAGGCAAGGAGAGAAGAATTCTTAAGGTATTGCGATGAGTATTTCGAAGATGACTTCTTCTGACCGTTGCGGAGGTGGATGTGGCATACAGTGAACTGATTAAGAATTGCTATCGCATCAGGGCGTATCTTCGCTCCTTCTATGTCTATGGCTTCCATCATCGTGGCGAGTTTACAGAGAAAAGCGCGCGGAGCTATGGTAATGAGAAAAGACGGGTGGGGAGCAGGCTAGGGGATTATATGTCGTTTGAACGGGATGAAGATGGCAAACGTGTCTTCCGGTCGGTGGACAGCCGCTCTATGCCACGAAATCCCCTGTATCGGGCATTTCGCGCCAAGAGTTTCACGGATAGAGAACTCACCCTGCATTTTCATATCCTGGATATCCTGAAGGCTACGGATGGGCTTTCCATTACAGGAATCATGAAGGAACTAGATGATCGTTTGCTGGGGTTTGCATTGGATGAGATGCTGGATGAATCCACCATACGTAAAAAAACTCAAGGAGTATGCGACATTGGGCATTTCCGTGTGCTTAGAAGCCCGCCGACTGCTCGTGTATCTGGGCGAGCGCCCTTCTCATGCTTGAGTTTTCCTTTTTCATCGCTCTTCTTTGTCCTGGTTGTATTGATGATGGTTTGCGTTTCCAGATCCCAGCCGCCCTTGCTTTCGTAGACGTAGATCCGTCCGTTCCTTGAATCCTTGTACTTGAATATCGCCATTGCAGTCTCCTTTCATTGGCACGCACATTAGTATGTCAATAGACTGGCATGATATCTTTTACATGTTTGCGCGAAATTCCTCGGAAGCATTAAAGTCCCGGCTGGATTTCCGCCGGGACCAGTTTATTTTGGCCGTTTTTTCGCTCCTCAAAACTGGATTAGTGCATGAAATGGTATGAAAACGTTCAGGAATGTGCTACAATGGTTGATGAACGAAGGACATGCAGAAAGCGAAAGCAAAGAATTGCCAGACTACAGAAGAGTTTCTTGCTCTTGCAAAGGAAGAGGGAGGTGAATTGACGGATGAGCAGCTTGAAGGGATTGTAGGTGGAGTCGAGTGGTCTTGCTTGGCGAAGAATTGCGGCGGTTACGATGGTTGCTTAGGCTTTAATTAAGCTCTTAGTAAAGCGCTATGTGGTCCATGTTGCTTTTTAATGAGCAGACAAAATGTCATATATGGATTGGAGGGAAGGTATGGTAACACAGAAGCGTACAGCTGCCGAGGCAGGCTGGCATGTATCTCGATATAATCTTTATTTGCCATTGAAGGAAGAGAAGAAGATGGCGATCGTCAACTTGTACAAGGCTAATTGCGCTGTATATTCCAGCCTGGAATACTATCTGTTGACAGTGCTGGATGAGCTGGATGAAAATCATCCGGTGATCGGGCGTTTTGCCAAGCGTGGGATCATTGCCAATTTTGATGAATTGGCTGCTTTGCAGGCGGGCACCAGGCTGAGTCATTCGGAAGGAGTATCATTGACGATCTGCCCAACGATGGATTGTAATTTTGATTGCCCGTATTGCTTTGAAAATCATGTGAAAGGCTTCATGAGCGAGGAAGTGCAGGATGGGGTTGTCGCTCTTGCCGAGAAAATGATCGCTATGGCAAAGGGAAAGTATTTTTATGTCACATGGTTCGGGGGCGAGCCTTTGCTGGCACCGGAAATCATTCGTTCTCTTTCCAGGAGATTGATTTCATTGGCTCGAGAAAATCATCTTGATTATAAGGCGAGCATTATAACAAACGGGTATCTGTTGAATGAAAAGAACACGCTCATGCTCAAGGAAGCAAGGGTCAGCTCGATCCAGGTGACATTGGATGGCATGGAGGAAGTGCATAACCAGACCCGTTGTTTGCGGAATGGCGGCGGAACATTCAAGCAGATCACGGAGAACCTTGCCAAGCTGGATGGCTTCTTCAGTGTGAGTGTTCGCCATAACGTGCATCAGGATAACATCAAGGAAATCGATAAGCTGAGTGCGTTTGTCAATGAGCTAGATGGTCTGTCACAGGCAAAATTGTCTTATCATGCCGCTGTTGTGTCAGACAATGAAGCTTCCAAGGGAAGAGGAAGCAATGTTGGCTTGTTGTGCATAGAGGATCAAGGGAAGGTGGTTCTTCAAAGAGATGCGCAACGTTTCGCAGGGGGTGGCGGACAGTTTTGCGGCGCCCATAACATGTTCAACATCGGCATAGATGCCGCTGGAAACCTGCAGAAATGCTGGGAAGACATGGGGAATGAAGATCATGGCTTCGGCAAGATCGGGGAATGGGATCCTTCCGAGCCGTTTGCGACTGCTTGCAAGCTGGACAACCTGACAAAGTATTTGAATACCTTGCAGCCAGGAGATGATGCAGAATGCAGGGAATGCATCTGGTTGCCGGCTTGCAAGGGGCAATGTCCGCATAAAAGACTTTTCAGCAAGAAAAACTGCATTGAATATAAAGACCATCCGGATGAATATGTCCGCGCCTTGCTGGAAAGAATGAAGGAAGAAGGTCGACATGAGAAAACCAACGCAAATGGAAGCATTTGACATGCTCTATATGATTGTCAAGGGAGATGGCAGGGAAGAGAGCTTGCTTGGAAAAGATGCAGAGATGGTTCGGGAAGCATACGCCAAGACATTGATCGGCGATGAATATCCCGGGATATGCTTTGAATTTCCTCTTCTAGGAAAGTGCGGCTTGGACTTCCTTGCGATCTATGGGGAAATGGAGAAAGATCTTGTTTTTGAAGAAGGCTGCGGCTATGGCTATCAAGACATGTTCAGATGGTTCTCCCGTCTTCCCCATGGCAATCCCTGCAGCATCGGCCTGGAGCTTGATATTTCCTCGGACAATTCAGACAAGGCAGGGGTTTATTTGCAACATAGGGGAAAGCATGAACTGGTTGAGCCGTTTCTTGCCACGATCCACGAAGAAGAAAGACTGGCAAGCTGCCAAGCGATCATGCAAAAGATGCCGGAAGGCATGGATGTCGCCTACCTGGGGCTTTTCCCGGGCAGGCAAGGAACACCTTTGCGGATCGGCGGCTACATGGATTGGACCTTGTTCAAGGAAATCGCGATGGATCCAGATGTGCTAGGGAAGAAATTCCAGCAGATCGGCTTTGAAGCTTATGATGCTTCGATGCTGAAAACATGCTCATCCTACATGAAACATGTTCCTGGAATTGACTTCCAATTCGACATCATGCCGGATGGCAAGCTTGGCGACACCTTTGGCTTATCCTTGTCCTTTAACAAGGTCAGTCCAAGAAGATCTAGGGAATGCATGGAGGCAGGCTATGGCGCCGCTCTCATGCAGGCATTGGTTCAGGATGGCCTGGCGGATGACCGCTATCACAAGGTGGCTGATGCCACTTTTGCCAAGGCGGTTCCCTTTGCCAAGGAGGATGGCTCATTTGGCTTGTTTGCCTTGGCGGTGCGCATGAATTATGCCAAGGTCAAGTTTAAAAACGCTAAAGCACAGCCTGCCAAGTTTTATCTGACAATGCACGCGAAAGAATTGACGGACAGGTGAAGAAACAGTATGCCGATTCTGAATCAATGCTATGAAACAGAAAGAAACATATGAACAAGAATGAATTATTGAACAACCTTACAGAAGAATAAAAGGCGAAGAATTGCAAAACGACAGAAGAATTCATTGCGCTGGCAAAAGAAGAAAGCATCAAGCTGACAGATGAGCAGCTGGAAGGACTGGCTGGCGGCGAGTTCTGGGATTGTTTCACGAAATGCAATGACTTCGAATCCAAAAGGTGATAAGAATATGGCAAGAAGCGTTTTGTCCTTGTTTAAAAAAGATATTCGTGTTTTGGCAAGACAGTTCTCTTCTGGCTTGAAAGCTTGTTGATGGTGGCTTCTTTTCATTATCGTTCTAGCATTTTTCTGGCAATCCAAAAAAAGAGTTGACATGAATAAAAGAATAGTATAATATCCTATATGGTAGAAAATGCCGTATTGAAGAAAGAGGAAGAATATGAACAAGAATGATTTTTTGAACAACCTTACAGATGAACAAAAGGCAAAGGCGAAGAATTGCAAAACGGCAGAAGAATTCATTGCACTGGCGAATGAAGAAGGCATCGAGCTGACAGATGAGCAGCTGGAAGGACTTGCCGGCGGCTGGGCTTGGGATTGCATCCAAGATGGTTGCCGTTGCTTCACCGATTGCCCTGTCATGAGGTGATTGAATTAGGTGTTGCAAGGGCAACACTTTTTCTTTCATAATGGGATGGATCGGGAGGATATGGCGTATGAACAGGAATCTAGAAGTGTTTAAGATGTTTTGCCGCATGGCTGAAAGAGGAGCTGGAAACCAACTTTTCCATGATGACTGGGACTTGCTTGATCAAGCTTTTGAACAAAGCTTGATCGGTCGGGAAATGCCTGGGTTTTGGCTGGAAGTTCCTTTGGCGAAAGAGAAATATACGGATCTGCATGTTTGTTTTGACCGGGAACAATTAAAACAAGGTGTTTTGTTTCAAGAGGGAGCAGGTTTTGGCTATCAGTCTTTGTTTGATTGGTTCATCGAAGAAGATAGCGGGGGGATTGGCCTTGACCTTGCCCATGATCTGCATGGGCAAACAGGATTGCCTGCCGCTTATGTCAATGTGAATCATGCGCCTTTGGACGACACGGCAGGTTTTTTCAAGGCGGCTGGGCAAGAACAACTTGCCAGGCCGGTGCTGCAATTGATGGATCGCTTGCCAGATGACATGGCTGTGTGGTATCTCGGTGTATTTCCCTCGCGACCGTCAACGCCAGCCAGGATCGGGATTGCCATCGGCGATCCATGGCAAAAAGTGATGAGAAGCCATCCAGAAGAGTTTGCGTGTTTGTTGCGAAGCCTTGGCTTTGAAGTTGTCACGGCTGAAATGACCATGCAGATGCAGGTGTTTGCCAAAAGCACGTACAAGATGGAAATGCAATTGGATGTATACGAAGATGGAAGGATTGGCGATGTGTTTTCCTTGGATTGGTTTGTTCCCGTGGCCTCTGGAAAGAGCGTGCGAGAGTCCTTTGCGAAAGGAACAGGGCTTGAGGCGATGCAATTGCTGGAAAGCTGGGGGATTGTTGACGAAAGGTGGAAGCGAGTGCCTGAGGCTGCTTTTGCCCAGCTAGCTCCATTGCCTGATGAAGATGGCCAGATTGCAATGTATCTCTTGCGATGTTCGCCGATCTTCATCAAGGCCAAATGGCAGGCAGGCAGATTATGCCCGGGGAAGATGTATCTGCAATGTGAAGCAAGAAGAATATAAAGAGAGGAAATTGCAAGCATATTTAACAAGAAACAGCAGACAAGTTGAAGAACCCGAATGATCTGGAACAGATATTTACAATCGTTCCGCATATAACAGCAGGCAGACGATGCAGAATTCCACATAATTGTGCATCTGAGTATAACAACGAAAAAAGTGCTTTCTAAGTATTACGGAGCAGGTTCGATTCCTGCACAAGCATGGTTGTTTCCAGCAAAAAACTGTGCCTTGTATTGTGATTCCTGGGGAGAAAGGAGAGAATGCCATGTTAGAGTTGTTGAAGAATACAGCAAATACGACATATACCGAAAATGGTGCAGAGACACCCCGTAGCACAGGTTCCGATTGCTTGGATCTGTTCGCTACCATTGGCGCATTGCGAATGCAGGAAGAGAGTGAAATCGAGAATCGCTTTATGCGTGCCTACGCCGAAAATCCTGACATGGCGATGAAGATTCTTTTCTATGCCCGTGATATTCGGGAAGGACTTGGTGAAAGATCCGTTTTCCGTACAATTATCAGATGGCTTGCGGAGAATGAGAAGACTTCGCTTCTAGCGAATCTATCGTACATCCCCACATATGGCCGCTGGGACGATCTTCTTGTTTTGCTGGATACTTCTGTACGCCATGAGACAGAAGCGTTGCTTAAGGAGCAGTTTCAGGCAGATATGAAGGCATTGGAAACAGGCGGGCAAGTTTCCCTGCTTGGCAAGTGGCTGCCTTCAGTGAATGCTTCTAACGCTGCCACCGTCAAAAAGGCAAGACAACTCGCCCATGCCTTTGGCATGAGCGAGGCAAAATACCGCAAGGCACTTACCGCCCTTCGCGCAAAGATCCGTATTATCGAGAATAACTTGCGAGAGAGAGACTACAGCTTTGACTATGCAAAGCAACCATCAAAGGCAATGTTCAAGTATCGCCGTGCCTTTATGCGCAACGACCAAGAACGCTATCAGGACTTTCTGAGACAAGTGAAACAGAACAAGGCAAAGCTCCATACCAGCACTTTGGCACCGTATGAGATTGTTGCTTCCACATACAATGCCCTTGAAGATGAACGAGAGGCATTGGATGTTACCTGGAATGCCCTGGAGGACTTTACAAATAACGAAAACGCGCTTGTCGTGGCGGATGGCTCAGGTTCCATGTACATGTATGGGAATCCGTTGCCGGCCGCCGTGGCACAATCCCTTGCGATATATTTCGCAGAGCGCAACCATGGCGTGTTCCATAACCACTTCATCACATTTTCCACGACACCCCAACTTGTGGAGATCAAGGGGAGAGACATTGTGGAGAAAGTGCGCTATTGCGGTTCCTTTAACGAGGTTGCCAATACAGATCTACAAGCTGTATTCAAGCTGATCCTGCATACAGCGATAGCAAACCATTTGCCGCAAGAAGAGCTTCCGACAACATTGTATATCGTGTCTGACATGGAGTTTGACGCTTGTGCCAGAGGAGCATCCCGCAATAACTTCAAGCGTGCCAAAAAACGGTATGAGCAGAATGGATACAAGCTTCCAAACGTTGTGTTCTGGAACGTCCAGTCCCGTAATCGACAACAGCCCGTGGAGAAGAACGAACAGGGAGTTGCGCTGGTGTCCGGCTTCACTGCCCGACTATTCTCGCAGGTAATAAGCAACGAGATGAACCCATACACCCACATGATGAAGATCATTTGCGGTGAGCGATATGCTGTTATCAAGGCTGGTTGATATGCGAATGCATAAAAACCAGCCTTTTTCCTTGGATAGATCCTTGGTGGAAAAATGATTGGAACACCACTGAAATTCGGAACCTCCAAAAGGCTATCAAAAATATTTCTATTTCGATTAATTTTCTTTACCCACTTTACAGAAGTGCAAAAAGGACGTATTATATCATTGGGTGGGCAAATTGGTTATAGAGCTTAGGACGACATGTTTGCGCCTTGGCTACGTTTTGTGCATCCATTGGATTTCTATTTAAGAAGAAAAGGAGAAAAAAATGAGATCTTTCGATTGTATCATCCATGATCCAGTGGGGATTCACGCTCGCCCCGCTGGAATGCTCGCAAAAGAAGCAAAAAAATATACAGGCACAAAGATTACTATCACCAAGGGAGATAGAACCGTAGAAGCGAATCAATTGATGAAACTTATCGGGCTGGGTGTTAAATGCAATGATCGTATTACTGTGTCGTGCAATGGTGGAAATGAGTCAGCTGCGCTTGACGCGATGAAGGACTTCTTCGCTGATCATTTCAGAGCTTCCATCCTGTAGCAAAAAAACCGGACATTAAAATGGTGCCGGTTTTTTTTGCGCTTCAGCATCCGCTTGGGATATTTCTTTGATGGTATGGTCTTGCTTCACAACTCATTGACGACCTATTCTTATACTGGAACGATTGAAAATATCTGTTCCAGATATTTGATCGTTCCAGTATAATTGCATTGCTGGAGGTTGCTTATGAAAAACGATTTTGGCAGTGGCGCTGTGTGGAAAGTGATATTGCGGCAAGCAATTCCACTATTGCTTGCCCAACTGGTGCATCTTTTGTATAACGTTGTGGATAGGATCTATCTAGGACACCTAGAGGATATTGGCTCGATTGCCTTGACAGGGGTTGGATTGATATTCCCGTTAACAACTTTGATTGCGGCTGTAACGAATTTGTTTGCTTCAGGTGGCGCACCCTTGTTTTCTATTGCGCGAGGCGCGCAAGAAGAAAACAAGGCGCAGAAGATATTGAACCAGGTGACAGGAGGATTGTTATTCTCTTCCGTGATCTTGTTTTTCATCGCTTATTTTTTCCGCAAGCCAATTTTGTATTTGTTTGGGGCTTCCGATGCGTCCTATGCCTATGCGGATATCTACTTGAAGATTTATCTGTTTGGCACAACCGCGACCATGTTGGCAACGGGATTGAACAACTTCATCAATGCCCAAGGATACCCACGTATTGGCATGAATACGATTGTCATAGGCGCAATCATCAATATCATCCTGGATCCCATCCTGATCTTTTTCTTCCACATGGGAGTGGCTGGAGCAGCTTTAGCAACCGTGATCAGCCAATACGTATCTTGTTACTATGTGATGCGATTCTTCTTCAGCGATGATTGCCAATATGCAATCACTTGGAAAGAAATGATCCCTGACGCAGAGATGTACAAGGACATCACTTCCCTTGGTGTTACCGGGTTTATCATGCAGGGAACCAATTCCCTTGTGTCAATTCTATGTAATGTAACGCTACGGACATTTGGAGGAGACATGTATGTAGGCATTATGACCGTCTTGAACTCTGTCAGGGAAATACTGTCATTGCCGGCATTGACCATACCGCAAGGAGCTACTCCCGTCATTAGCTACAACTATGGAGCAAGGCAATACAGCCGCATACGCTCAGGTATTCTGTTTGTCTCCATCAGCTCGCTGATCTACACTGCCATAGCATGGATCATCGTCCTGCTGTATCCAGGCGCAATGATCTCCATATTCACAAACAATATGGAGATGGTTGCGACTGGAACACATTCCCTGTTGTTATATTTCTTTGGCTTTGTCTTCATGACGGGACAGGCGACAGGACAAACGATCTTCACGGCTCTCAAGTGCAAGAAAAGGGCTATATTCTTCTCTCTGTTCAGGAAGGTGATTATCATTGTTCCCTTGACAATCCTGTTGCCAAGGATGGGATTTGGCGTGGATGGCGTATTCTTGGCAGAACCCATCTCGAATGTCCTTGGTGGATTGGCTTGCTATATTACAATGATCATTACGGTGTTCAAACGACTGCCAGAAGATGGCGTAGAATGCGTCCTATAGCTTTTTACATTATTCCAATACATGACAAAACCCCTGTCCAACAGGGGTTATTTCATCAGTTGATCGTATTGACTTGATATGCTCGGATGCACAATCAGGTGGAATTCTGCATCGTCTGCCTGTAGTTTGTGTAGCAAGCTAATTTTTATGTGATAGCAGACGACCTGCTCTTTGAGGATGCATGGGTCATCGGCTTACGTTCTTTGCTTTATTGACGTATAAGTATAAATGAACAAGGAAGAAGGATGCTATGGCAACCAAAGTACCTATTGGCAATGTTGGCTTTAAGAATATTAGGCAGAAAGGCTCATTACTATGTGGACAAGACAAGGCTATTGGTGGAATTGCTCTGCAACGATGACATGGTCACCTTGATTACGCGACCTAGAAGGTTTAGCAAGAGCCTGATGCTTTCCACGCTGGAAGAATTCTTCAATATCTGCAATAACAAGGAAGACACAAGAGTTCTTCGAAGGGCTGGCAGTCATGGGGCGGGAAGACCTTGTGGAGCAATACATGTGCAAGTATCCAGTGCTGCATTTTTCCTTCAATGGCGTCAAAGGGGATACGTATTCAAAGCTGATCAATTGCATTCTGACGTATATGAAGAATTGGTGCATCGACAATGGGCAAATACTCGACTTCAGCAAATGTAATCCGAATGATGTTGCTTCATATAACAGGATTCAAATGGGGGTTACCTGCCCCGACTACAAGGATCCGGTCAATGGTGAGGTGATGAAGGAAAGCGATATGGAGTTTTTTTTGACTGTAATGATCCAGATGCTTTTCAACACACACGGGGAGAAAGTTGTTGTGCTTCAGGACGAGTACGATGTTCCACTTGCGAAAGCCTCTGTGCTGAAGCACAAGATCAATGTCAAGGACGATATTTACATTTCCGCCTACGATGCAATGAAGGGATTCATCGCGGGATTGTTTGCTCCTGCTCTCAAGGATAACGTCAAATATCTTGAACGCAGCGTTGTCACTGGGTGCATGCGTATTGCACAGGCAAGCATCTTCACAGGAATAAACAACTTTTCCTGGTACGGTATTCAAAGGGCAGGTTATGCCGATGCGTTTGGCAAGGCGGAGATCTATTGCCCGTGGGACGTGCTTGAGCAGGTCAAGCATCTACAGGTGAATCCTGAGGAAGCAATGGAGCCGCATTGGCTTGGGACAAGCGAAAACGAGGCCCTGCGGCAGATGCTTCGCAATCCTGAAATGGATATCGAGGAAGAGGTTTCTGGCTTGCTCTTGGGCGGAACTGTACCAGACGGGATACCTTACCAAGGCATCGCCAAACGAGAATGGCTCGCCAATAGGACTCACAATCCCAAACAAAGAGGTTAGGAAGGCCTACGAGGACAGCATCATCGGCTGGATGCTGGAGCGTTCCGACACCTCGCAAGCCTCCAACGTCATCGCTTCCCTGCTTTCCCACAACGCC
>OMYM01000264.1 GCA_900315225.1 uncultured Erysipelotrichaceae bacterium
GCGTGTCGTAATGATTTTGATTTATTAATCAATTATTTTAGATGTATTAGCTTTGCGCAAGAGAATTCAAAGCAGAAGCTTACCACCCATGTGCAAGGAGGGATTTTATAAGGAATTATCTTCCTTCGCCAGCACCAACCATGTAATAGGCGATGGAGTATCATCATTTTGAGGATATAATCCAAATTCTATTTTCGAGCCAAAAATAATTTTCATCATTCCTACTATTCGATCTCTTCTCATTAGCCATTTAGCGATTGCTATCACATGAATGGCATGTTCCCAGCATCTCACTTCGTTGAGCATGTCAATTGCCTGCTGATAATCACCTTTTCCTTGCGCATAGAATCCATGACATGAAAGCCTTACGAAGAGGGTGGCTTTCATGTCATGGTGTCTTTTGGTGGAAGTAAGAAAAAAGTAGTTGAAACCGTTGGCTCAATCTGATATAGTATATGCCTAAGGGAAGGAGAGATCAAAACATGCCATTTACACTAAACATATCCGGACAATTGAAACAGATTAAACTTGAATCACAAAAAGCGTTATGGCCTCTGTTTGAAACAGTGGTTAACTCCTTGCAATCACTGGAAGATATCAATAGCGAAGAAAAACGAGTTGTCATTGAAGCAATCAGAACCAAGAACGAGCAGCTTTCGCTTGATCTTGATGGAGATGGAATCGAACAACTTCCACGCTATGAGGGATTCATTGTGAGTGACAACGGTATAGGTTTTGATACATGCAACTATAGGTCATTCCTTGAGGCTTATTCTCAACTGAAGGTTAAAAAGGGATGCAAGGGGATTGGCCGTTTTCTTTGGCTAAAGGCATTTGAATCCGTTCGGATTGAGAGTACATATTACGAAGATGGAAAATGGTGCAAGAGGTTGTTTGAATTTAAGGAAGATGGAATTTCCCCGGAAGATAACGTCGTTGAACTGGAAGGTAATGAACACAAAAGAGAAACAAAGGTGCAGCTGGTTGGCTTCAAGAAGAGGTACAGTGAAGCAGCTAGATATTCTCTTGAAACTCTTGCGAGAAAGATGATCGAACATTGTCTTCTATACTTTATTGCGGGCAGTTGCCCACAGATTGTTCTGAAGGATGTCTTTGGCGAAGAGATTGTTTTAAACGCCTATTTTGAACAAACCTATAAGGATTCTCTGCATCGAGATTCCATGGATCTGAAAGGGCATCAATTTACGCTTTACCATATGCTTTTGACGGAAAAAGTGGATAAGCATGAACTTCATCTATGTGCTAATCATCGAGAGGTTAAGTCGATCAATGTTAGCTTGCCAAGACATATTCCCAATATGCCCAAGGCGCTTGCTACAGAGAATGGAAGCGGTTATTATGTAGGATATCTTGCGGGGGATTGCCTTGATAACGCAATTAATTCGGGACGTAATGAATTTGATTTTTCGGACATGCCCGATATTGACGAAGAAGAAATTGTTGAGGCAGCTGTTGGGATGGTCAGAGTTTATCTACATGAAGATATAGAAAAGATCGCCGACGAGAAAAGAAAGCAAATTGACGCTTTTGTCCAAAGTGACCGTCCACAATACCGTTTTCTTCTTAACAGTCATCCAGAGGTGTATGATGAGATACCCGCTGGGTTGAGTGAAGATAAACTGGACCTTGAATTATACAAGCACCAGCAGAAATGGGAACTTGACATCGCAATGCAGAAAAAGGAGATTGAAGACGGTCTTCACAAAAGAAAGGCAACGGATGAAGAAACATTTCAGGCATTGTTTGAAAGATATTGCCAAAGTATTACGAACTTAAGTCGGGCAAGCCTTGCGGAATATGTTGCCAGAAGGAAAGCAGTCATTGATTTGCTTGAGAATGCGTTGGAATTAGACAGGGATGGTCATTACAACAAGGAGTCTACCATTCATTCGATCTTCTGCCCAATGCAAGTAACATCGGATGAAATCAAATACGATGACATGAACCTGTGGCTGATTGACGACCGTTTGGCATACCATCGTTTCCTCGCTTCTGATAAGAAAATGAAATCCTTGCCAGTATTGGAAAATACGTCTGAGAAAAGAGCTGATATCGTAGTGTTTGACGCTGCTTTGTCGTACACAGCTGATCCCGATAATATTTCTTCGATTACGATCGTAGAAATGAAAAGACCAATGCGTGATGATCATGACGATGATGACAATCCTGTCAGCCAAGTGCTGAGATATGTGAAAAATATCAAGGACGGGAAGGTCAAGAAGCCCAATGGAAGAGGCTTTGGAAACGTTAAGAACATAGCTTTCTATTGCTATGTCATTGCGGATATAACGCCCTCTCTAGCGGAGATGGCTGCCTTGGCTGGATTGACCATGATGCAGGATGGAGAAGGTTATTTTGGCTATAATTCCACTTATGGAGCATACATTGAAGTGCTTTCCTATGAAAAGGTACTCAAGAATGCAAAACAACGCAATCGTGTGTTGTTTGACAAGTTGTTTGAACCTAAAAGCATTGATCTGATGTATCCCGGGCTTGTTTTCAAATAGAATTAAAAGGAACATGAACAGTGGGTGGAACCGTATCTAGTATCCAATACTCTGGAGCTGCTGGATAAAGCGATTCCAAAGCTGATGGGCAAGATTAAGTTTGTTCAGCTTTGCTTTACTACTGATCCCTTCATGGTTGAGTGTGAGGGAATAAGCAATATGAGCCTGAAAGCTATTCAGAAACTGAATAAGGAGATACTACCTGTAGTTGATATCTTGGGTGAGGAATAACGTAAACGGATGGAACCAAGTGCAGCAAGTTACCATGATCGTTTTCCTTCACTGAAATTCCTTTGCATCATTTCCTCAAATCTGATACAATACTAGTGAAAAGGAGGTGCGCCATGCTAAAAGCAATCCCAACTGGAATTAGCTCATTTGATCAAATGAGAACAGTTGTTAACGATGAAGAATATTACTTCGTTGATAAGTCAATGTTAATAAAGAAGTTGTTATCGCCTATGCCTGCATTAGCAACTCTCATCGCACGTCCTAGACGGTTTGGTAAATTCCTGAATATGAGTATGTTGGAGTGTTTCCTTGACATTCGTTGCAAGAGAGAGCATCTTTTTGATGGACTCAGGATTATGGGCGAAGAAAAAGTATGAAACGCCTACATGCACAAATACCCTGTATTGCATGTCTCATTCAAAGAGATTACAGGGGATAATGCCAAGAAAAAAAACTTTGAATCAGCGATAGATACGTTAAAGACTTGCATTGGCAATCTAGCTTTGCAACATAAATACCTATTGGACAGTGATGATCTTGATGAGACAGACAAAACCTGCTACAAGCAAATTTCCACCCTCGCCGTTGATTCAATTGAACCAAAGTTTCTCATGAGTACTTCAATTCTTCGTGATTCATTGCGAACATTATCTGAGCTTATGAGGAAATGCTATAACACCCCTACGGTTATCTTGATTGACGAGTACGATGTTCCTTTGAATAAAGCATACAAGGGAGGCTACTATGATGACTTCATTAACATCTATAGATCCTTGTTGGGAAGTGCATTAAAGGAAAACACAAACATGACTTTTGCGGTCATAACTGGGTGTCTAAAGATATCAAAGGAATCCATCTTCACTGGTCTTAATCATCTTTCCGTAATGGATGTCACTGAGTATGGCATGGATGAATTCTTTGGTTTCAGCGATGACGAAGTGTCCACCATGCTTGAATACTATGGACTTTCATCTTTGCACAAGGAAGTCAAGGAATTCTATGATGGATACCGTTTTGGAAACAGCCTCGTCTACAATCCATGGTCTGTGAATGAGTTCGTCAAAAAAGTGCTCGAAGCACAAGCTAGCAAGGCACCGATTGTGTTCAAATGCGAATGGGTCAACACTTCTGGGAACGACATCCTGAACCTGTTACTGGAAAATGCAAGCGATGGGGACGATGCCGAGGATGTCGCCGATGACATTGCGACACTTGAAAATGGCGGAACGATCGCAAAAAAAGCTTATGACGCAATTGACGTTCGACAATATGTATACAAGCTTAGATGGAATATGGACTGTGATGCTACATACGGGTTATTTAACAAGCGAAAAGAATCCTGGAAACGACAACTACCTGCTAAGAATTCCCAACGAGGAGATCATGAGATCCCTTGACAACCTTGTCGTTGCCATTGCCGGCAAGGACTATGGAAACGGAATATACTTGAAAGAAATATGGGGCCTGTTTCAGAAACAGGTCTTTTTGTCGGAATAAATTCGTCAGCCAAGAATCGTAGTGAATATCAAATTGTGCAATAAAAAAGCTCCTCTGATTAGAGACGATGGTGAAGAACTCATTCCGATAAAATGAAACAAGTCGAATTTTGCGAAGTAGTTACGACATTTGATTCCACTTGCATTGAAGATAAACTAAATGCATTACTGCAAAACTCCGTGAGCCTGAGAGATACAGCCGCAAAATCGGTTCAAGAGAACTATTACCATGGAATCATGAATAGCGCTCTTCTGTACAGGGATGGATGGAGAACGATGGGGAGTTGTCTTCGA
>OMYM01000269.1 GCA_900315225.1 uncultured Erysipelotrichaceae bacterium
AAGATATTTGCAATTGTTCTGCATATAACAGCAGATGCAGAATTCTACCTATTTGTTTGCCCAAGTATAGAATGATAGGGTCGCACGCGGAAAGACTCTTGAAGGAGATGTGACAGATGCATTTGCTGTGGGAAAGCGATGAAGATCAAGTCAGCCATGAGGGTCCCAAGTAGCGGGGCAATGGCTGGACTGAAAGAATGAGATTGAGGTTTAAACATATGGAAACATCCAAGAGTTATGCCACTCTTCAAATGAAAGGCAGATATACACAATTCACATGCAAAGGAACAACAATAACGTCTCTTCATAGCAAGGACTTGATTAAGTATCTAAGTGTAGTTGAATGGGACAATGGATATTTGGTTGTTAACTGCCTTGGAAAAGAAAAAAGAATACGAGGATTATATAGACTTATCCTATATTCTTGAAAGACTCTACATGGATTCCGAAATCTATCTTAATGGAATAAAGGAAGTGAGAATAATAGATGAATGAAACAAAGATCAAAAAATAGCTGATGACACCGATTTGGTTACCAAAGATGGAGATTTTCGCTAACTCTCCGAAATCGGTCTTTCCGCTTGTTTTTTTGCAAAAACAAGCGTTAAAACCGTTCGATCATGGTCAAATTGTTCATCGATAAGTGGCTCTTCCCAACCCTTGTTAGCCCATACGGAAAAGATATTTGGAACGCCACTACCGGCACGTTCACCGATAGTGATTAGGTTCAACATTTTCATGATTGCTTTGTTTCTTGGGTCGGAAATTCCTCCACGAAGCATCTGCTTCTTTCCAATGCGAATACTTCCAGGGTTTTCCATAATGATCTTGTCGCGTTTTTTCTTGATAACAATGCCTCCGGGAAGGTGGAAATCTGCGTTAACGATACAGTTAGCAAGTGCTTCGCGTACTGCTTTATGTACAGGGGTATCGTCAATCCTTGTGATGCCATCAAGTGCGAAAGGTCTTTTGAGATCTCTTGTCAATCTGTTTTGCACATGAAAGATGAAGTCAAATAGATTGCCAGACCAGTCTCCCGAACTGGATTGAATGCGGTCAGTCCAACGTATAGAAGCATCAAGTATTTCTCTATAATCCAAGAAGTATTCAGGGAAATAACGGACTATGCGGTATTCCTCGCCAAACATCAGCAGTCCTGCAGCGGTTGGTCGCAGTTCAGTTTCTCCTTTCAAGTGTCCAACAGCACCAATCCTCTCCAGAAAATCTTCCTTGGTCATTTTCTCCCAAACGTGTCCAGGTCGAACAACTGAATGATAGTTTCTGTATTCCTGGATGGTTTTGTCGCTTAAGTCGGAAAGAGTAGAGTTTTCCAAAATGATCATATCCGTAGTTTCTTCTGATTGATCACGTAACATTGCTTTGATCTCAGATGTCGTGCAGTGATAATCGCCTTTCCAGTTACGCCGATATGTTCCATTCCAGAGATTGTTGTTAATATAGATTGGACGTTGGTCACGTCTTGCGCGTGGGACATGAATCACCATGATCACATCGCCATTTAAATCATATGTTACGACATTTTCCTTGGTTAATAGGTTGATGCTTACCTTGTCTTGGTTGTTGATGGTATCCCAAAAATCCTTCAGTATCTTAACGGGATTCTTTAAGCCTGTTGCTTTGAAGCTGCCGTCAGGGTTTTCAACAACACCTAGGATAATGACTCCGCCATGGCAATTTGCCATGGCGGAGTAAGTTTTCCAAAGGCTATTGGGTAATCCTCCTTGCGCTTTTATGACTTCACACTGATTGTTTTCACGATATTCAGCGAATTTACGAATGTCAAATATCTCCATGTTTGTTCAGTCCTTTCGTTCGTTGTTTTTTGATATGCATGCTCAAATGCTTAGGTGTGCTGTGGTTAGTTCAGATACAGCCGATATGTTCCTTCCATCTCCTTGATCAACGGTGTGGCATAGGGTACTTCATAATCCTCAAGGTGTGCCAGTTGATACACTTGCTCGTCAAATGCATAGTCTTCGCACAGTATGACGATTTCTTTCGTAGAGGGGACATAGACAATGGTTCCAGCATTGCTGTTTGTGATGGGTGTTGCGTCATCCACATGAATGTCCTGTGTTTTAACAAGGGTAATGCCGATGTCGTGGTAGGGTGCTACTTCGTGTTCTTCATTCAAGATATCTAACCTTCCATCAAAGGCATCTTCCACGATAAACTGTTCGGTATATCCGCTTCTAAGATAAAGCATGGCTTTTTGTGGTTCAATGGAGATCACTCCTTCTCCGTTTGCCAAAGAATACAAGTAGTCTTTCACCTTGTGAAAGCCCTCGCTCATTTTTTTGTTAAGGTCTTGTTCTTGGGATATGTTGAAATATCCCTTGCTGTAATCGAAAGATAGCGATGTAGTATCGCCATCAAGAACCTGAATACCATTTAATGGACGCTTGCTTGCCGCAAACAGGTCATAGTCATTCACCATTCCAGCAATCGTTGACAGTTCGGTGGGATCGATGTTGTAGGTGGTTGTGATTTCCCTGTCCGCGTGCGTCTTGCGGGTAACGATGACAAGGGTGGCGTTGCCATCCTTGTCTTTGCGTAATGTTGCGGAGGAATATCCTCCCAACATGCCTCCCCCTGTTGAGACAGAACATGACTTCAATTCATCGTTTCTATACTTCATTCCTTCAATCATCGGTAACATAAAGACAATACCTCCTATGGTCAATGCAACGCACAATAATATGATCATTGCTACTTTTTTTGGCATAAAACAACCTCCCGCCAAAGAAAACATATCATCGATTATCAAAAAATGCAAGATAAAACATCAAGATAAAAGGATTCTTGAAACATTCTGTCCATTTGTGTACAGGTTTGAATGCGCTAGGCAAGTTGAAAAATGTTGAAATTAATTTTTATTGGTCTATACTGTTGGCAGGAGGTTGATATGACAACAATATACAGAAAAGACAAAGCATGTGCTGTTTGTGGCAAGATGCATGGCTACACGGTTCTTGGTTCGACAAATGCCTTTGGCAGTTGCGACTTGGACACACGTCCCCCGGAAATGCAAAGAAGCACAATGAATTATTGGCTGGAGGAATGCCCGCATTGTGGCTATATTGCCTATAATATCGCAAAGCCTACGGATGTGAATAGAGATATACTGCAACAAGAGTCATATGTTACCTGCGATGGGATTGCCTTCCAATCCAATCTTGCAAAGAGATTCTATCGCTACAGCATGTTGAAAGACTCGAAGATGGAGAAGATGATGGCATATCTTCATTCAGCATGGGTGTGTGATGATGTAAGGGACATTGAGAATGCGATTGTTTGTCGCAAGAAAGCCATTCAGATGGCGGATGAGATTCTGTTGGAATCCTCGGAAGACGATGAAAACCTTCGGATCATGAAAGCGGATATGTTGAGAAGGACATGTCAGTTTGACAGATTGGTGGAAGAATATGCTGAGGTAAAGCTGTCTGATGATCTGTTAAATCAAATATTGGTGTATGAAATAAAGCTTGCTAATGAGCGGGACGATACATGCCATACGGTTAGAGAAGCGACAGAAAACAAGAAGTGAATAAAAACGAGGCATTGCCTCGTTTTTGTACTGGAGCGCCCTAATATTTGGAACGGATTTTTACAATCGTTCGGCATATAATAGCAGGCAGGAAATAATTATCGGAACACTGTAGCCCACCATAAGAGTGAAATTTCGTCCAGCAAAAGCTAAAATCTGAGGAATTATTCCGCGCTGATAAAGGCATTTATGACGAAAAAGAAACATTTTCGGAACTTTCCTTGATTTGCTTCAAATGGCCTAAAACCAGTTCTATATTGAACCAAAAACCAGCAAGATCTTTTATAGACACGCTATCACAGGGAGATTAGCAAAGAAAGGGTAGATGACACACTCTTGGAAAAATCGAGATTCGGGAACGAAAACTGTTGATTATCTTTGACAATTGATCTATAATAAGATTTGGTTCTTGAGTCTTGCCAATATAGAGACTGGAAAGGGGGCGGTAAGAAAATGAAACAGGTTGCCGAAATACTGAAATATTGTTTGTCGTATGGAGATGAAACCGAGTGGTTTGAATACAAACAGGGAACGGCTGTTTCCAAGCAGGATGAGATAGGTGCGTATATTTCTGCGTTATCCAATGGTGCTGCGATGAGTGGCGAACCGTATGGATATATGTTCTGGGGTGTTCATGACAAGACGCATGAGCTGACAGGAACAACGTTTAATTACCAGAAAGATGTCGCTGAGGATATAAATGAGCCGTTTCAGCATTATTTGAATCGAAATCTGTCACCCAGGCTATCCTTTAAATTTGATGAAGACATTATTGAGGGAAAGCGTGTGGTTGTCTTAAAGATTCCTGCAG
>OMYM01000270.1 GCA_900315225.1 uncultured Erysipelotrichaceae bacterium
AAGAAGAATGCAAACGAGAATGCAGAGAATGTCTCGGTAGGCGAAGAGGAGAAGGTCGTTACCATTGAAGAGATGTTTGAGGAGAACCTTGGTTTTTTGGTGGGCAATGTACGAAGGACATACAAGGATATGATTTTCCAGAAGATGTTCGAACGTGTCCCAGAGTATAAGATCAGGGCAATCGAGCAGATTGTGGGAAAAGATGATCCCGATCTCCAGAACCTCACTTCTGATGAGGTGCAGATCAATTCGCTTGCCAATGTTTTCGTCAACGGAATGCACAACGACGTAAGCTTTATCGTAAGGGGGAAACTCCTGCTCTTGATGGAGGCACAGAGTACTTGGTCTGTCAACATTGTCTTCCGTCTTTTGGTCTATTATGTTGCTATTGTGCTGCAGATGGTGGCGGAAAAGGAATCAAACGGGATTTATAATTCGAAAAAAATCCCGCTCCCAAGAGCCTATTTCTGTTGTGTGTACACAGGCGAGCGCAAAAATGTACCTGATTTGCTTACTCTCAGGACGAACATCGCTGAAAGTGAAGATTATCCACTTGAAGTCAAGGTAAAAGTGATTTACAATGAAAACGATGGAATCCTCGGCGAGTACATCGGTGCGGCGAGGACACTTGATGAAACGATCAAGAAGGAAGGTTACACAAAGGCAAATGCGGTCAAGGCGATCGACAATTGCATCAAGAAAGGCTTCTTGGTTGAATTCATGAGCCAAAACAGGGAGGGCGTTATGGATATCATTGAAATCATGAACGATGTCGGTCTCTGGGGCGACAGAGCAAAGAAGGAGAACGATGACCTTTCGGACGAGGTTGATCAACTCACGAAAAAGAATGGCGAACTCACGGTGAAGAATGACGAACTCACGGTGAAGAATGACGAACTCACGGACACCATTGAGAACGCAATCACGCAATACCTTAAGAAGCAATACGATGAGGGCAAGGAAAGATCTGAGGTAGAGAAGGATCTGGCATTGTTCTTCAAGCTTGGCGAAGAGTCTATCCAACAATATATGATTCGTTATTGGGGAACACTCTAGCCATGCCTGGGAATCGAGTCCAAAGACTCGATTCCCTTTTCTTTTGAAATAAAACCCGCTTCGTTGGATTATTGTACCTGGACGCAATCCTACGAAATACCTCGTTTATGCTTTGTTGGATCGCTGTACGTGTCTGAGATCCTTCGGGTATAGCATCTTGTTCGATAAAAAAAGAACGATTGGCATCGTTCTTTAGTATGTATGTACTTCTCTTCCATAGAGGAAGTAGTAGGTTACTTCAATAAGGAATGTCGCAACCCATCCTACTGGGTAGCCAAAGCCTATGGCGACTGGCGTATTGGAGATATAGTTGGCCATGATGAACAGGTATAGTTGTCGTATGACGACAAATCCGATTAACATAATGACCATTGGTGCCTTGGATTCACCCTTGCCGCGAAGGGCACCAGCCAAGACATGGCTTACGCAGTTTAGCAACAAGAAGAAGATATTGGCTTTTAGGAACATTGCGCCATAGCGAATGACTTCTTGGTCTTTGGTGAATAAACCAACGGATTGAGGAGCCATGAAGAAGATCACCAATCCAATGATGCCTGTTACACCTACCGATAATGCGATGGACATCAAGGTTCCTTGGCGTACACGGTCAGGTTTGTTGGCACCAGCATTCTGTGATACGAATGTTGTGGCTGCTAGAGCCATTGATTGCATCGGTAACATGATGAACATATCAATCTTGTTGTAGCAGCTCCAGCCAGCCATGACACCTGAGCCGAAGTAGTTGATATACGACTGGACAAAGACGTTTGAGAATGACGTGATAACGGACTGTATCGCGGCTGGCAAGCCCACGGAAACAACTCGGTTGATGATTTCCCCATTCAACGACATATCCTTGAAAGAGAAGCCGTAAATGTCCTGTGTCGTTAACAACAGATACATGATCAAAAGGGCAGATACAGCTTGGGAGATGATCGTTGCCCAGGCAACGCCAGCAATGCCCATGCGGAACACCAGGACAAACAACAAGTCAAGCACAATGTTCAATACACTTGTAAGCACAAGGTAATACAAGGGACGTGTTGTATCACCGACAGCGCGCAGAATGCCGCTGCCGATGTTATACAACAACAATCCAGCAATACCCGCAAAGTATATTCTCAAGTATGTCGTTGCTTCGCCAAAGACATCTTCTGGCGTGTCCATGAACCTAAGCATGGGACGCACACCAGCAACACTGACAACAGTAAATACAACACATAGTATGAACGTTGTTGCCATGACCGTTTCGATTGCTGTATGAAGCTTCTCCCTGTCCCCTCGACCAAAGAGATTGCCTATGACAACACTTGCGCCCGTGGAGAAACCGTTGAAGAAAAATACAAACAAGTTCACGATCATCGTTGTTGCACCCACGGCGGCTAACGCCTGGGTGCCAACAAAATTTCCCACAACAATGGAGTCGACTGTATTGTAAAGCATCTGGAACACATTCCCAAGCATGAGAGGCAAAGCAAACATAATTATTTGCAATGCTATGTTCCCAGTGGTTAAATCTCTGCTAGTAGTCTTTTTACCTACACTCATATCCTTCACCTCTATGAAACGTGAATATCATACCACGAAACAAGAGTTTCCAACAGATGAATTTATGCCAGAACCTTTGACATGAACTGGTTATCTTGGCTCTAATGCGCATTTCGCTTATTGATTGATTTCTATCTTATGACAATGTATAATACACTTGTATTTGCATGCGCATGTCTACTGACGTAATGTTCAGTGACATTCTTAGCAAAATGATGAATTTGTTATAGGAGGAAGACAAGATGAAGATACCGCATTTAGTACAGTATCAAGGAAGCAAGCGTATGATAGCGCCAGAAATCATAAGGTATTTTCCAAAAAATGTAGAAACATTATACGAACCATTCTGTGGCACATGTGCGGTAACGATATTAGCAGCACAGCACAAACTCTGCTCACATTATGTTATAAATGATATCAATGGACCTTTGGTCCATATGATGAAAGAATGCATAGAAGACCCAATAAAACTGTCTGAAGCATATGAAGCTATCTGGAACGGACAGCACAAAGAAGGAAACGACAACATAAAATACTTTTATGAGATACGTCGTCAGTTTAATTGTGGACAAAGAGATCCAGCGCGAATGTTATTTCTATTAGCGCGGGTGGTAAAAGGAGCAGTGCGCTATAACGCCGAAGGAAAAATGAATCAGTCATGCGATAAGAGAAGGTTTGGCACAAAACCAAATACCGTGAAGCAGAATGCTCTTGCGATTTCTAAACTGCTGAAAGGCAAAACAGAATATCACACAATGGATTACAAAGAGATCATCAAGATGGCAACCCCAAAAGACTTGGTGTATATGGATCCACCCTATCAGGGAACAAGCAATGAAACGAATCAGCATGATAATCGTTATATTACCAGCGTTCAATATGAAGAGTTTGTTAACGAGTTGTATGAGTTGAATAGAAGACACATTCGCTATATCGTTAGCTATGATGGTAAGACAGGTGATAAAGTCATTGGCAAACCTTTGCCAGAGGATCTACATTTGACACATTTGTTAATTAATGCTGGGACAAGTGCCCAAGCAACATTGCATGGAAGAAAAGAAACTACCTATGAAAGCCTGTATTTGTACCAGAAGCCTTAAAGGTTTCAACTGCAGGGAATATGGCTGAATCTGCTTAAGAAGTGATGGTTCCGCCGACTTTGCTAGTTGAACGTGGCGAAAAGTGGCGTAAAACATATGATTCCGCCATGCTTCTTCTTGAAATTGGGCGAAATCGCATTTACCATATCAGAGACGGAAGGGGTTGGTATGATGCCAGAGAAAATGAATGGCCATTCGAGAAAACGGCAGTGGGAGGTTTGAAATCCAATGCAAGTGAGGGAGAGATGGAAGCTTGCATGTAAGGCTTCCGATCATCCTAGGCATATGTTCAAAGATATGGGTAATGTCTTTGAACTTCAAGGAGAGGGATACAGCAGTGCTTAGGAATGTATAGGGAATCGTGGGCGGGTTTTGTCCGTGGGACAATGGTGTCTTGATGTGAAAGATTAATTTTATAGTGTACTACAAACTTGCAACTGCTGGGAATATGGCTGAATCTGCTTGAAAACCGATGATTTCGCTGGATTTGTTAGTCGAACATGGCGAAAAGTGTCGTAAAGCATATGATTTCGCCATGTTTCTTCTTGACATCGGGCGGAATTATATTTAAAATATCAGAGATAGGAGGGATTGGAATGGTTCGACCGATTTTAATCGCAAGAGATAACGAAATACAACGCTTGCAGAAATGCATGAACGAAACAAACGCGCAATTGGTTATACTCTATGGCCGCAGGCGTGTGGGAAAAACATATCTGATCAACTGTTTCTTTGAGAGGAGGTTTGATTTTAAAGTTACTGGCATGCATCAGGAGAAAAGAGAGACCCAGCTAAAGAACTTTGCTACAGAGCTGTCTGATCAAATGAAAGAAGACATCGCTGTGCCAAAAGATTGGACAGATGCGTTCCGATTACTCAGGAACTACCTTAAATCATTGCCAGAGGATGAAAAGCATGTTGTGTTTTTTGATGAATTTCCGTGGTTTGACACGAGAAATTCGGGCTTTCTTTCGGCATTTGAGCATTTTTGGAATGACTTTGGATGCTCGCTACCTAACTTGATTCTCATCATTTGCGGGTCAGCGACAACTTGGATGACTAAGAATATTGCCATGAATCAGGGAGGCCTGTTTTTACGCCATACCTGTAGTATGTATCTCCAGCAATTCAATCTGAAGCAGACAGAGGAATACCTACATGCCAGGGGAATCGAATGGTCACGGTATGATATTATCAGATGCTATATGATTCTTGGAGGCATACCGTATTATCTTAGCCTACTTGATGCCGATAAATCCTTGAACATGAATATCGACAATCTGTTCTTCCGTAAGCGAGCCGAACTCTGGAACGAATTCAATCTATTGTATAAGACACTTTTCAAAAACAGTAAGCAATATATGCGAATTGTTGAAACACTAGGAAAGAAAAGAAATGGGATGACGCGACAGGAAATCAGCCAAGCAACTGGTATGACAGACAATGGCAATCTTACGGATCTACTGGATGATTTAGAAAACTCTGATTTCTTGCGAGTAACTTCCAGTTTTGGTAAAGAGAAAAAAGAAATGATTTATCAGCTGTGCGATTATTGTACACTGTTTTACATCAAGTTCATAAAGGGCTACCGTGGTAGGGATGAACACTTTTGGAGCCATACATATGGAAGTCCCTCAGTCAATGCTTGGTCAGGACTTACTTTTGAGCAAGTGTGCAAGGACCACATCGAAGAGATCAAGCGTAAGATTGGAATTTCTGCCGTTTTGACCAATGAGTCCACATGGTTTTTGAAGGGAGACGAGGAGAGAAGGGGAACACAGATTGATTTGATCATTGATCGTAACGATCACTTCATCAATCTGTGTGAGATGAAGTATTCAGATAAAGAATATGTGATTGACAAAGATTATGATGGTATCCTTCGGGAAAGATTGGAACTCTTTCGGAAGGAAACAAAAACCAGGAAGACAATTCAGTATGTGTTTATAACTTCGTTTGGCGTTAAGGCAAACAAGTACAGTAATATTATTAGCTCACAGGTAACACTCGATGACTTGTTTTCATAGAAAAAGATAGATTCTGGTTAAAAGACAGTGGCTTTGTTGTGTTTTGAATTTCCAGAAGTGATACACTAGCATCCTTCCGTTTTGGATTCTTCGTGAGTGACTCTCTCATCAAGCTCCAACGTCTTATTGTTCCCAATCGTATCCTTGCATTCGCTATTACTTTTCAGCTTGTCATCGACCGAATCTTTTGCATATGTCGACCCTTGTATGCTGTGTTTCTTCTTGAACAGATGGTGATCAGAAGAAATAGTCCGTCTGTCGATCAACAGACGGACTATTTTTGTGATGTCAGAAAACAGGTAGCTGTACCTTTTCAATCTTGCAGTAATGCTCCTTCTCCAGCTTGTCGGCATCGTAGCTGACCGCCACCAGCAGCATCTCTCGCCCACCGTATTCCCTGAACCTGTCGGGATACCTTCTTGCCTTGATCTGGTCAAGCCCCGTGTTCGTTGTCTTGTTCATCTTCAGTTCAATCACCATCAGGGGCATCGCCTTGCCTGCCTTTGGGTAGAGCACGATGTCCGCGTACCCCTCGCCCGTCGGCAGCTCGTACATCCTGATGTAGAACCTCTCCGCCGTGTAGTAGGCAAGGTCAACCGTTTCCTTCAGCGTTGCTTCTTTATTTCCTGCCTTTGGGTCGGCGTAGTGGTAGTGGATCCTGCGAAACGCATCAGCAACTTTCTGCTCCTCGCCACGCAGGGTAGACTCCAGGATTTCGTCTGCCTCGGCGATCTTCCTGAATATGGCTGGATACGAGCTGTCTTCCAGCATGTTTACATACATTTCCCTGATCTCCTTGTTGGGGATGCGAGCACGACTTGTCTTTGATGAAAAGTTGAGGTAGCCAAGGTGTACCATCGCTGCAAGCGTTGAGTTTCTCCCGGCTGCTGGAAGGGTCGCAAGGTCGTTGTCGAAATTTAAATCGTTCACGGGAACTTCCTCGCCGCGCAGCAAGCCCTCGACATCCTTGCGGAGCGTGTCGTTCTGTAGGACCACCAGTTCCTTGAACTGGACTCTGCTTTCCTCGCTGCTCCAGTAGCACTTGCAGAAATCCTTTGTGATTGCCTTGACCACCGATTGCGGATTGAACAGCGGGCCGGTTTTGGGAAAAGCATACCCCTCGTACCATTCCGCCATCTCCTCATATGTGATCCCGCATTCTGGGTTCCTTGCCAATAGACCCCTCACCTCGGTTTCCGTGAACCCAATGTACGGGGCAAGATCCCCTGGGGCAAACATCGTGTAGTCGTCAAATTCCGACAAGGCCGAATAGCCCTTCATCTTGATCATCGGCAGGATGCCGGTCATGTAGGCGGCAGCGAACACTGTTGAGCAGATCTCTTTGTCTTTGAACAGGCTCCTGAGCAGCGCAATGTAGTTGTCCCTGGCGTTAGGGTCATCTGTTGGCTCGCGGAAGAAGTTGTCCCACTCATCGCAGATCCAGACGAACTGCCTATTATTTTTTTCCACCGTGTTTACAAGCGTCTTAGCAAGCGATCCCTTGTCGATGACATCGTCGCCGTACAGATCCGCAATCTCCTGGGCGATGGATTTTTCGAGGAAGTCTATCCAGTCGAGCCTCTTCGACTTCTTCCTTTTGGTGGCCGCCTCCTCGTCCATTTCCTTCTGTCTTCCCTTGGCAAAGGATCGTACCCTAAGCATGTCGATGTAGATCACGTCGAATTCCCCCTTGTTCGTCAATCCAGGGTCTAGCTGACGGATTATTTTGTCTTTAAACAGATCTGTCGTGTCGTAGCCGATGGTGTAGTATGCCTTCAACATTATCGCCGCATACGTCTTGCCAAACCTTCGCGGACGGCTGACAAGTGCCAGCTGGTTCTCAGACTCCATCATCTTGTTGATGAAGTCGATCAGCCCCGTCTTGTCGACGTAGTTTTTTGCCTTGCTGATCCGCTTGTATGCCGTGATGGGATCTGTATTTAAGTAATAGTGTTTCATGTCAATCAACCTGCCTTTCCTTGAAGCTTCCTTAAGCTAATCCCTGACATTTTTGACCATCCAGGAATTATGAAGTAAACGTAATGCCTGTTTAAAACTGTGGCAGCTGCACCTTTTCAATCTTGTGATGGCGTTCCTTCTCCTTGAACAAGAACGTTGTGTCGTAGCCAATGGCATAGTATTCCATCAGCATCACCATCGCATACGTCTTGCCGAACCTACGCGGACGGCTGACAAGGAGCGGTTTCCGTGGCTTCCCCATTTTTGAATTGACGAATGCAATCAGCCCTGTCGTGTCGACGCAGTTCCTTGCCTTGCTGATCCTTCCATATGACGGAATTGGATCTGTGTTCAAGTAGTAGCGCCCTATGGTTGCCCCCCCTTTTCCTGCTATTCCCACCCGCTTCATGCGGATCAGGCCAATCCATGGTTGGATTATACCAATGACAAAAGATTCTGTCAACCTGCACATTCCCTCCGTTCGTTTTACATGATCCAAGGGATGCTTTTTCATCCCACGCATAGGTGAAATTTTCATATGTGCTTCCATTTACCCATGACAGCACGTCATCCTTTTCAAGCTTGCCAATCTTGTCATAGGAATAGTCTATCTCCTTCAGTTCGGCGATTGTGTTTATTGATCAAAATAAATTATGGAATATTTGGGAAGAAGTACTGCGGGAGTGAAGTGACTGCACGGGTGGGCAAGTCAACGTTGGGATTGCCTGCAGGCGAGCATTGGGATTTCTACGAGTTGCTCGAACTCTGAAAAACTGCCCCCAATTCCATTCAAGTAGTGTTGTTAAACCAACCTAGGGAAACACGACCTTTTTGTGTTGCTTTCAGTGCTGGCTCTTTTTATTCCGACAAAAAGGCATGTTTTGAAACATGCCTGTTCTTGGGCACAATGATTGAATAATCTACTTGCTATCAATTCTAGCTTGAGAAAGAATTCAACATCAGTTCAAGCATATCAATTGCTATATCAGGAAATTCATCTTCCAGATGGTGGATGGCTTGATTACACTTATTGATTTCGGTGGGTGCGTTGTTAAAGGTGAGGCTATAGTATGACTTGGCTAGAACGAGAGCAACTTCTTGGACATGGTATTGTTTGTAGATGCGCTTGATCTCATTGAGACATGTGTATTTGACGGATAGGTTGTTTTCAATGCATAGGCCAAGCCATCCCATAGCAAGTGAGCAAGCGGTTATGTCGCAGTGGAATTCTTCGTGGATGTCTTTGAGTTGATCGATCAAGGCCATGACTTGTCGATCATTGTTTCTTTCGTCTAGGGCGAAGTTTCCAAGGGCTGTAGCCAGTTGTTCGCCAACTCGCTTGGTGTGGAATTCCTCGAAGGCTTTTTTAGTGTGGTCGATGGTGCGAGTTAGATATATAAGCGGGACATCTTTCAGGAAAGTCAAGCATTGGCACGCTAATGCCAAGCCATAGGCTGTTTCTTCGCTGTGGAATTCATCGTGGATCTTCTTGATCTTCCTGCAACAATCCAAATTGCTTTTGACCGTGTTGTCTTTATCAGCATAGTCGAGCCATGTTTGCATTAGCTGTGTGGCGATTCTCTCGGTGTGGAATTCCGTGTGCAGGGCAGTGATCTCTTTGATGACATCCATCGTCATTTCCTTTGTGGCGTGTTCATTCTCGGCGATAGCGCACAAGGCGTATGACAGTGAATAGGCAGTGGGTTCAGTGTCATGGGCATTGTGAATCTTCTTGATTTGCTGGACGCATGTGTCGATGACATCGAGGGAATTATCCCTGGCATAGAGGGATAGGGTGAAAGCTAGATATTCACCAATCTCTGTCGTAGGATATTCCGTGTAGAGCTTTTTCATCTCATTGGCGTATTCCTCGAGATCCTTCTTTGTGAAGTTCTTCGTCGCTGTTGTGTTTAACAAGCCTTTTGCTAGTTCACTGGCGATATATTGGGTATGATGTTTTTGATACAGCTTCTTGAGCTGCTTAAAGGTTTTGTTTGAAGCAGAAACATCATTGCTTACCAACGGATTACAAAGCGCATTCGCATACATATCTGCCATATCTGCTGTTTGGTACTTCTCGTATATTTCCTTCAGCTTCTTTACATAGATAAGTCTCTTGGCATGAGACAGATTGGTATCGTCAATCAATTCGTACAATGCCAGGACATAAAACCTGGCAATGCTTTCCTCTGTGTGTTCCGCATAGAGTGCATCAATTCTCTTGGCGTAATCTTCCTTCACCTTGACGGAATTGTCCTTAAACAATAGAAACAACATATTAGCGAGGAAGAACCCAACGCCTTTTTGGTGATATGCATTGTGGATCTGTGTGAGTTCATCCACATATCCAGCGATTATCTGGTGTTGTTCAGGGTTGTTGAGGACATGACTGTACATGACCTTGGCAAGTTGGAAAGCAATGCTACTGGTGGGTATTTCACGGTATAACTCCCTGAGTTCTTTGATGTTATCTTCCACACTTTGTGTGGAAGATAACGATTGGTTAAAGAGTCCCTTTGCCAGGCATTCCCCTATTTCATCCACAGGATATTCATGGTAAAGACTTCTGATTTCCGTGATACATGCTTCTATGCCAGAGAGATCCGCATGACCGCAAAGATTTAACAATACCTTTGCTAATTGAAGAGCAATGATCCCCATATGATGCTTGGCATACAATTCCCTGAGTTCATTGGCACAGTCATTGATTCCAGCAAACTCATTGTCTACAGTGATAGTAAACAATGCCTGGGCAAAGATTACAGCGGTTTCCTTGGCTTGGCTATGGTTGTACAATTCTCTGATCTGTTGGACGTAAGGGTATCTATTTTCAAGCGAAGAACGATTAGCCAAATTAAACAATGCGGTCGCAAGAATTACCTCCGTTAACGAGGATTGTGTTTCCTCGTGCAATGCTTTGATCTGCTTGGTGTATTCCTTTGCTTTGTCTATGTTTGACTTGTCTTCAAACCCAATATAGTATAAAACGCGAGACAAGAAATTCCTGATTTCATCGTTGTGATATACCTGAAAGAGATCCTTGATTTCATCGCAATATCTGTATTTGTCTTCAAGCGGGCTGTATTCCGCGATTTCCGCCAGCGCCCCGGCGAGAGTATAAGCAATGTCCTTTGTGGGGAATTCCCCAAGGATCTCCCTGATCTGACAGACATATTTCTCTTTATCATCGTTTGGCGCATCATCGGATAAAACGAGTGAAACCAAGCCATTTGCGTAGTGTTCAGCGATTTCCTCAGTGTGGAACTTATCGTAGATTTCTTTGATCTCATTGACATGACCAATGCCATCTTTGTATGGTCGCGAGAAAGATAGCACATATAATGCTAAAGCCAATGCACTCCCTGTGGTTTCATTTGGAAATTTATTGTACAAGTTCCTGAGTTCACCCAGGTACTTTATGCTATCATCCATCGAAACATCGCCAATCAGGGAATACAAAGATTCAGCCAACGTATTTATCGTTGTCTCCACAGGAAGCGTATTATACGCTTCCTGTATTTCCTTGTGGCACCACGTCTTCACTTCCACAGGAGCATCGAGGAGAAGATTGGACAATGCATCCATGTACATGTCTGCTATATCCTCTGTTGGAAACAGATAGAATAATCTCTTGATCATGCGAATACAGAAGTGAGGGTTCTTTGGACAATCTTCTATTGTTAAATCATAAAACAACATTGCCAAGTCATAAGCCTCTTCCTCTTCCAATCCAAGGGTGGTGGGTGGGGAAGGCAGTCCACGTCTCTTTCGCGGAATTATCCTTCCTTCGCATAGCCGCATGACCTCTTCCATTGCGTTTTTCTCTTCAAGGCAGATGTCTTCAATGGGAATGTTCTTCAGATGATCCTGGGCATAGGAAAGCACAGTAGAACAGTATCCCGAAGCATCGAAGTTTCTTGATGTAAACGCAATGAAACAAGCGCATTGTTCAATTGCGTTCGTGACCTCCGCAGTCAATTCATCCGTGGACTGACCGTCGTCAATCCATAAACTATAGTTTTTTGATAACATTTCAATGTATTCATCCACTGCCTCCTCATCCTCATGGCAATAGAGAATAAAGATATACATGTCGTTCATTGCAGGATCCTCCGTTTTCCATTAGACATTATAGCACATTTACCGTGGAGATAAACAAAACCCCTCTGGTTGTCTTCCAGAGGGGTGTTATGTAAGGCTGAATGTCTCTCCCTTGACCACCCTGCAGCTCTTTTTGCAGAAGGCAATGCCATAGGTCATGATCTTTGGCTCTTGCTGTGGAAATTTCTTTTTTCCAGCCAGTCATTCACGCGTGTATCCTCCTTTTCATGCACGGTATTTCTTTATGCCTAAGACATCGTATCATATCAAGTCTTGGCATGCGCTTATTGTTTACATGTTCTCCTCTAAATATAGATCTGGGAATTCTTCTTTCAGAAGAGCGATTTGTTCTTGGCAGTTGTTTCCTTCATCTGGTGTATTGTCTTCTGCCAAGCAGATCAATGCGTTTGCTAGAAGGGAGGCTATTTTCTCGATGTGGTAGTCTTGGAATATTTCTTTGATTTCTTCCACGCAAGCGTATTTCTGGGGGAGGGTGTTGTCAACGGCGAGGTTGTGGAGGGCGGTTGCTAGCTCTTTAGCAATCGTTTCTTCCGGGAACTCTTTGTATATTTCACGGATTTGACAGGTACAGTCGTTAATGAATACATGTGATGCTTCTTCTTCGGCGGTAAGGCTGGATAGAGAGTATGCAAGGGCTTCGCCTATGTTGAATGTATGGAATTTCTTGAATAGTTCTTTTGCTTGATCGACATAGAAAGTCTTGTCATTGAATGTAGAGTCTTCCAGGCATGTAACGCCATAATACAAGACAGCTAGGTCAAGGGCAATGTCTTTCGAGGGGAATTGGTCAAGCATTTGTTTTGCTTGCTGGATGGCTTCAAGGTGATGGGGGAAATCATTGTCCACTGCGAAGTTGATCAAGGCATGTGTTTTTAACAAGGCAATGTCCTCGCTGGGGAAATCCTTTAACAATGCATTGATGTCATCAATGCATTGGGAGATCTTAGAATGGCTGACAGACTCGTAGGAGGTTAGGTTGAACAAAACCTTTGTTAATGATAGGGCAATTCTTTCCGTTGGAAATTTTTTGTAGAGACGCTTTAGTTCCTTGATGTATTGGTGAATTTGTTCTACATCGGTGTCATCGTCTTCACTGAGATTGCATAAGCCATTGGCGTATATTTCACTGATTTCCGTTGTTCGAAAGGTGTTGTATAATTCTTTGATTTGGTTCACAGCAAGGGTTTTTTCCTTGTTTGAGCGTTGGGGGTTTGCCGAGATGCTGAGTAGCTTGTAAGCAAGAGGGATGGCGGTTTCGTTTGTTTGCCATTCCTTGTATATCTTCTTGGCTATATTGACATATGGTGTCTGTTCGTTTGGTTCCAATGGGAAACATTCGCTGATGGTTACGCTTGCTTGCGCTAGTAGTATGCCAATAGACTCAATACAGAAATCGTTGTATATGTTCTTGATGCTTCGCAAGCAAGCGTTGGCTTGGTCGAGGGATATGTCTCTGTCGCAAAGCTTTTTTAAGTAAGCGTTTGATAGATTATAGGCGATTTTCTCAATGTGATGTATTTTGTACAAATGCTTAAGCTGTTCAATGCTAGTGTCTTTGATGGGCATAGAACCGAGAATACTCAAATTGTACCAGGTGTTTGAAAGAGATATGGCAATTTCTTCCGAGGGGCATTCTTTGGCGAGTGGCTTTAATTCATCCATGTATTTTAATGCATCGTTGGGCGAGAAACTTTCGTTGGCTGTTATTTCGTTTAGCGCATGTGTTAGGAAAAGAGCTGTTGTTTCGGTGTGGTGTGTCTTGTGCAATTCGAAGATCTCATCGACATATTGACGGTTTTGCAAGAGGGAGGAAAAGGTCATCATGTGATACAATGCATTTGCCAGGATTTCCCCTGTATCGGCGTTTTTAAGCTTGTCGTGGACGTTTCTGGCTTGGTCTAGGTATTCTTTCCTTTGCGCGTTAGATGTTTGGCTATCCGCTATTAGCAGGCGTAATGCCTGGGCATAGACCCTGGCAGTGTTCTCCATGGGAAATTCCAGGAACAAGTCCCTAATCCGAGAGAGACAATCGTCTTTTTCCTGGCGAGGACTGCTGTACAAAAGAATAAACAATCCACTGGCGAGCACCCAGCCATTGTTGGATGTATGGTGTTCGCTAAAGATCTCCTTGATTTCATTCAAGATACTATTGGTTCTTTCATAGTCTAGACTCTCTTTGAACATCATGCTATATAATGCCTTGGCAAGATGAAAGGAAACATCATCCGTTGGTACCGTTTTGTATATCTCTTGGAGTTCTTCAATCGCTTCTTGAGTTTGGGAGGCAGACTTCATTACCGAATGATTGAAAAGAGCCAGGGAGAGGAATTTAGCGGTTTCCGGTGTTTGGAATTCATGGTACAGATCCCTGATTTCATCTAAGTGGCTATCTTCTTCAGGAATGCTTTCAAGGCTAAACAAAGCCCTTGCGAGTTCATTCGCTACCTCTTCTATATGCACTTCCCTGAACAATGCCTGTATCTTCTTTGTACAGCGAGAGATGATAGATGGTTCATTGTCAATGGTTAGGGAGTACAATGCTTTCGCAAGCAATACAGCAACCGCTTTGGAATGAGATTGTTCATAGATCTGTCGAATCTCTTCAACATATTCTTCGCATTCTTTCGCTTCATGGGGATACGAAACAGACAAATTAAACAAAGCGGTTGAAAGAACCAGTTCGCTCAAATGTGAAGGCATTGTGGCGTTGATAACCCTGATTTCCTGCACATATTCCTTGGTTTCTTCCAGAGATGTCGATGGATAAAACGCCACATTGAACAAAGCCTGCACAAGACACTCTGCGATATTCTCGCAAGGATAATCCTGATAGAGTCTTTTTACCTTGCTTAGGCACAGATTCTTTGCGATAACCATGTCATGACTCGAAGCATTGACCAACCCCATGGCAAGGCATGTTGCAGTGGTTTCCGAAGGAAATTCATCGAAGATCTCTTGGATTTGTTGGACATATGTAGCATATTCTTCATGAGGAAGATGTTTCTCATCGGTAAGAGACAACAAGACCTTTGCTAGAGCTGTACCAATGACCTTGACATGGAAATAAGCATAGATATCCTTGATCTCATTGACATACTGTACAAGCTCTTGATAAGTGCCAGAGAGAGAAAGATTATGCAGACCTTCCGATAGAATCTCACCAAGATGTTCCGTCTTGTGCTTTCTGTAGATATTGTGTATCTCTTCTACATATTGCTTGCTTTCATCGAGAGCGGAATCAAACGTCAACCCATACAAAGACTCCGCCAACGTTTCCCCTATGTCCACCGCCATCGACTCATTGTATATCTTCCTGATCTCATCGACAACCTTCTCCCGATAGGAAAGATGTTTCTTTATGGAAGAGTTAAACAACATATCCACATACATCTGGACAATGTCTTCCCTGGGAAACTCTTCCATGATATGTTTTACTTGACGTAGGCAAAAGCCAGGGTTCATAGGACATTCTTCTACGCTAATGTCAAAGAACTCAGCTGCTATGTCATATGCTTCTTCCTCCGTCAAATATAGGGTGGTGGGTGGGGAAGGCAGTCCTCGTCTTCTGTTTACTTCGATCCCCGATGCCATGGAAGAACCACCGATCTTCATCCAAGGCATCGGGGATTGCGTTTCAAGCGCAATGATATCGTCATTGAGCCGCAAGACTTCCTCGCGGGCGTTTTTCTGCAAAGAAATTATCCTGACAGGCGCAAACACCAGATGTTCCATGGCGTAAGAAAGCACTTGGGAACAATATCTTGATGCGTCATAGTTCCATGAGCTAAACGCAACAAAACAGGCACAGTCCTTGATTGCGGTTGCGGTATCAGGTGTGAATATAGATGTGGACTGACCTTCGTCAATCCATATGTTATGGCTTCTTGACAGTATCTCGATGTATTCCCTCGCTATTTCAGCATCTTCTCGCGCGTAGCTGATAAACATATATTTATCGTTCATTTCGATTGCCTCCCTTGACACGTAAGGGCTTCATTGCTCGATCCGCCGCTTACACGGAAACATTATACCATTTACACCAACGGTTGCAATCATGTAAATGAGGCTTTTGCGATAAAATCCAAAAATACTCTTGCATATATATGCGACCTATGGTATAAAATGTTTGTTGGAGGCATCGAGATGATAAAGTATATTAAACTTCATAACTTTCTTTCCCTTAACAATGTTAAGTTTGACTTTGCTAGCAAGGACAGGGCAAAGAAACTGGTTTTGCTTTATGGGGAAAATGGTTGTGGAAAAACCAATTTTGTTAAGTCGATAAGTTTTCTTCGTGAGTCGTTATATTCCTTGGTGACGCAAAGAAAAATGGCTTTTGACATGGCGGATAGATTTGAGGGATACGATTCATCCAATCAGCTTGGTAAAGCAATGCGATTGCTAAAATATAAAAGCATAAGCGATGAAATGAGGGAAACTTGTACGATTGGTTCGGCGGAAGAAACATGCATAGAAATTGGCTTCACTACGAAAGAACGCGGGAATGGCTATTACATCATTCGATACAAGGATGAACAATTCACTTACGAGAAATTATACTACAAGAAAAAAGGGATAAAATCTGGTGTTGTCTATGAAATCCATTCCGCGAAAGATCTAAAAATCAAGGATATTGCTAAGGTGTGTTTATTTGAAGATGGGCAAGAAGCACTGCTTGAAAAGATTTATGAATACTGGGGAAAACATACATTGTTATCGATTGTTAACAACGACAAGGAAGAACAGAAGTATGATTATGTGGATGGAACATACACAAGATTGGTTTTGGATGTGATTGAAGAAATTATGGCCTATGAAATCATTGCTTCAAGCAATGCCTCAGATGATATCTTGGCAGGAACGGTTAATATCCTGGATTCACTGAACATGGGAATCATTTCGCAAAGCGATGAAAGGCATTTGGATAACTGTGAGAAACGACTTCGTATTTATCTTACGGAGAGCTTTTCGGATATCATGGATGTGCATTATGATCGCAAATACAAAAATGGGTATATTCAATATACGTTGTATATCGACAAAATGATCAATGGCGAAAGAAAAACGATCTCCATTGAACATGAATCCAACAGTATTAAGCATTTCGCTGAAATTATGGAAAGTCTTGCATATGCATCGATAGGTGGTATCGTGGTGTATGATGAAGTGGGGAGTGGTATTCATGACCATCTTCTTAGCTCTGTCATAAAGTCATTGACGGAAAATATGCTTGGGCAATTGATCATGACAACCCACAATACACAATTGATTGAGTATGCTTTGCCGGAGAATTGCTATGTCATAAGAACTGGTTATGGCGGCGTGAAACAAGTGAATTGCTTTACTGACTTTGGTATTAAACCACATGACAATGTGAAAGACATGTATCTGCGTGGTTTGTTTGGCGGTATTCCTGAAACTAGTCTTGACTTTTCGGATATGTATGATGTTTATATTATACAGCATCGCTGATGGCAGCGTATTCTTCCGCTATCAGCGATGCTATGAGGATTAACTGATATGGGTGGGATGCCTGGTCTTGGGGAGATTGGAAACGGATTGTTTCGTCCACAAAGGCAGGCATCGGGGTGGGAGATCCAGTAACCATATAGATCTTCGGCAACATCAGGTTCTTCTCTTTTCCCCTGAACGAATGATAATCGAAGTAGGAACCGGTGTAGGAGAATATGATGATGAGTTCATCCTGTCTTGCATGCAGGATATGATCCAGTTGACTGGCATAGGGAATGGATGTTTCGATGTATTTCCCCAGCATCAAGAGATCTGCCTGGAGGCTGACGGCGGCTGTGGCAGCCTTTAGAAGGCCATATGCGTAGACTTTGTCGTAGCGTTGGATGTCTTTGCATAGGCGCAGGATTTTCTTCTTATTGACGGTTTGGGAGGCTAATGTGATTGCCTTGGCGATGTGGTCGGGGCGATTCACGGTCGTCTCGTAGACGAAATTCTGTTGGGAAAGAAGGGTTTTTAGCTCAAGGAAATCGGCTAGTCCGATTTCCTTGCAGAAGCGGGAGATAGAACCGATGCCGACATTGCATTCATTCGCTAGATCCTTGATGCCAAGGGTCGCAACGTGATCGGGATGGGAAAGGATATGTCTAGCAATGACGCTGTTGGTAGATCCAGGGTCTTTGCTTGCCAAGGTGCTTAACAAGACGACAGGGAGTTTGCCGTAGATCATCTTCCACCTGCTTTTTCGTAGAGCAGGCGACCTTTGATGTAAGATGGATCAATGCCAAGAGCTTCCATGATCTTGAAAGCGAAGGGATAGGGGGTTGCTGGTCCCTGGGAGGTGACGATGTTTTGGTCGTATACCGCTACTTCATGGACGAATGTGGCGCTTTTGAGTTTTTCTTCGTAGCCAGTGTAGCCAGTGGCTTTCTTGCCCGCAAGAACGCCAGCTGCTTCAAGGACGGTTGTGCCGGAGCACATGCCCGCGATGAGTTTGTGGTTGTCGTTGAACCATTTCAGGGTATCCATGAATTCGTTGTTTGCGATGAATTTAGCGGCGCATGTGCGTCCGCCAGGGACAACGATGACATCGGCGTTCTTTACTTCTTCGCCAAAGATTGCATCAGTCTTTACCTTCATTTTCTGCATGCCTGTGACATAGGGATCTTCTTGGAAGCGGTAGGTTGTCGTCTTTATTTCGGCTCTTCGCAATAAGTCGGTGATCTGGATGGTCTCGCTTTCTTCGAAACCATCGATAACCATGACAGCTGCTGTTTTCATGTTATTCGTCCTCCTTTGCGTCAAATGCGTTGAAGTATACCATTCTCTTTTTCACTGTGAGGGAATCGCCTCCCATGACATCCACGAGCTTGTAGGCAAATGCCCATGCCATGGCTGGTCCCTGGCTGGTGATGATGTTTCCATCGATGACGATCTTTTGGTCAAGGTATGTACCGGTAGAGATCTTTTCTGCCGTGGCAGGGTAGCATGTGTAGTTCTTTCCTTGCAGTAAGCCTGCTTTGTCCAAGGCGATGGGTGCCGCGCATATGGCCGCAATGTATTTTCCGCTTTGGTTCATTGTCTTAAGGTAGGCTTGGAATTGGTTGTTGTCGCGCATGGCATCTGCTCCGCCATAGCCACCTGGCAACACCACCATGTCATAATCCACGAGTGTATCATCCATGGCTTTGTCGCATAACATGGTGATGCCATGCGTTCCAGTTACTTCAATACTTTCTAGGCCTACCATATCACAAGGAAGCTCTGCTCTACGAAAGATATCGACGATGGTCAAGGCTTCCCCTTCTTCGCATCCTGGGGCGAAGATGACAGCTGTTGTTTTCATGTGTTGTCCTCCTGTACGGAAGTATCATACACCCGTAAATGGGAATAGGGAAGGGATTTCCAAAAGATGGAAATCCCTTCCCTTGGGTGATTGAAAAAGATGAGGGAAAATGATAGTATCTTATTGGTGCGAGGTGAAATATGAAAGTATGTTTGTTAAATGATTCATTCCCACCCGTCATTGACGGGGTGGTGAATGTCATGATGAATTACGCGGATTACTTGATGAAGGATCATGATGCCAGGGTCATGGTGGGAACACCTGCCTATCCTGGGGCGGATTATAGCAGCTATGCATATCCTGTCGTTGCCTATCCTAGCCTTGACACGGCTGCGGTAACGAATGGCTATAGGACAGGAAATCCGTTTTCGGGAAAGAACGTGTCAAGGTTGGCGGATTTTGCGCCGGATATTATTCATTCCCATTGTCCTGCTTCGGCGACAGTGATCGCAAGATTATTGAGAGAAGTGACGAATGCGCCTGTCGTGTATACGTATCATACGAAGTATGATGTTGATATCAAGCGTTATGTCAAGATCAAGCCATTGGCAGAAGAAGGGGTGCAGGCAATGGTTTCCAACATCGAAGCATGCGATGATATCTGGGTGGTCTCCAAAGGGGCGGGTGAAAGCCTAAGAGCCTTGGGGTTCAAGGGAGAATATCTGGTGATGAACAATGGCGTGGATTTTGCGAAAGGAAGGGTGGCTGATGAACAGGTTATAGAGGCTACCAAAGAATATGATCTGCCGGAAGGTTGTCCCGTGTACCTGTATGTAGGAAGAATGATTACGTACAAGGGGCTTCCAATTATCCTGGATGCCTTGAAAAAAGTGAAGGATGCAGGACAGGAGTATCGCATGGTCTTCGTTGGCAAGGGACCGGATAAAGAGATGTTGGAAGAAAGAGCGAAGGAATTGGGTATTTGGGAGAATTGCATCTTTACGGGTCCCATCTATGATCGTGATGTGCTTAGGGCATGGAATACAAGGGCGGATCTCTTCTTGTTCCCGTCTACCTTTGACACAAATGGATTGGTTGTAAGGGAGGCTGCGGCATGTGGTCTTGCGAGTGTGTTGATCAAGGATTCTTGTGCAGCCGAAGGCATCACGGATGGCAGGAATGGGTTTGTCATTGATGAGAATGCGGATGCCATGGCTTCCTTGTTGATCACCATAGGCAATGATATTGCCATGTTGAGGGAAGTGGGAAGCCATGCGATGGATGAGATATATCTTTCTTGGCAGGATTGTGTTGATGCGGCATATAAGAGATATCAGTATGTCCTGGAGATGAAACAAAGAGGGGTGTATGACAAGAGAAAGAAGGATGCTTCGGATTACTTGGTTTCCTTGACAGCGTTCTCCATGGAAGAACAGAACAAGTTCCGCAAGGTTAGGAAAGAGTGGTTCCATGACTTCAAAGAGACTGCCATAGGCATGATGGAGAATATGCAGGATGTGGAGAAGTATCTGGATGAGGTAAAGACAAATATCGCCGATATGCATGAAGAGATTTGGAATGGTCAAAATCATGGAACAGTATGATTTTAGAAGAATGTCGTTCTACCAGATCTGGATCAGGAGCTTTGCGGATGGCAATGGGGATGGCATAGGTGACTTATACGGGGTATATGATAAACTGGAGTATATCAAATCTCTTGGGGTGGATGGGATCTGGTTTTCTCCCATTTATCCATCGCCCAATGCGGACTATGGATATGACATCAGTGACTATCGCAATATCCACCCTGATTATGGGACGCTGGATCAGTTTAAGAAAGTGCTTGAGAAAGCCCATTTCCTTGGCTTGAAGGTGTTGTTGGATCTTGTGGTGAATCACACATCGGATGAACATCCTTGGTTCATAGAAAGCTCTAAAAGCAGGGATAATCCCTATAGCGATTATTACATCTGGCGTGATCCAAAATGGCAGAAAGAACACCAGCTTCCTCCCAATAACTGGTACAGTCAGTTTGAAGGACTTGCCTGGGAATACTCTGATACTCGCCAACAATACTATTTGCATGTATTCGCCAAGAAACAACCGGATCTTAACATGGATAATCCCAAGGTAAGGCAAGAAGTGAAAGACATCATGCGTTTCTGGCTGGATATGGGAGTGGATGGTTTCCGTGAGGATGTCATCACTTTCATATCCAAGGTAGAAGCATTGCCTGATGGCTATCCTTACCTTCCTGCGATCAATGGACTCCCTTTCTACAAGGATGGACCTAACTTGTTGACTTACCTCAAGGAATTCAGGGAAGTAGCGAATGAATATGGTGTCATACAAGTGGGAGAAGCTCCATTTACCGATGTACATACGGCACTAAGGTATGTTCAAGGGAAAGACCGTGTGCTGGATATGATGATCCAGTTTGACACCATGATGGCAGACTGCTTTCTTACCGAATATGTCCATCATGGCTTCTGGCTAAGAAAGCTTAAGAAGGCATTCACCCATTGGCAGACATCTTTGTCTGGCAATGGGTGGAATGCCCTATACCTGGAAAACCATGATCATCCCCGTGTCGTATCACGGTATGGATCGATGAAATACTGGCGAGAATCTGGAACAGTTCTAGCAGCCTGTTATATCTTCCAACAAGGATGCCCCTTCATCTACCAGGGACAAGAACTTGGCATGACCAACATCGAACTTGACTCGATTGATAAATACAACGATGTTGCGTCCATCCATGCCTATCATACCTTCTTTACCTGGCAAAAGGAAGAAAAAAGGATGCATAGGATACATGTGTCAAGCAGGGATTCCTCCCGTACACCTGTACAGTGGAATCGCAGTGAAAACGCTGGTTTCACGACAGGGAATCCTTGGTTCTATGTTAATCCCAATTATGTGCATATTAACGCTGAAGACGAAGAAAAAGACCCCTATAGTATTTTAAACTTCTATCGTAAATGCATTAAGCTTAGGAAAAGCAACGATACATTGATCTTTGGTACATACAAGGAGTATTATCATAGACGCAAAGACATGTATATGTATGAACGCACATACGACAATAACAGGATACTTGTCATTTGTTCCTTTAGCGAGACACCGGTATCTTATGCCTTGCCCAAGGGATATGGCAAAGAGAATGCATGTGTCTTGCTTGATAATTACCCAAATAAACCCGTAATGGAACACTTGCGACCATATGAAGTCCAGGTATACGAGTGGAAAGCATAGACATACCCTGTAACAAAAGATAAAGTCCTCCTTGCGGAGGGCTTTATCTTTTGTGTTGAAGTGTATATTCGGAGAGAGTAAGACCACTTTAACTTGCACATAGAAGAAAATTGTTATGTTTTATGACAGATCTGGATGCTTGCGCGCGACAGGAAATAGTTGACATTATGAAATGAAAATATTTTCATTTCATAATGGTGTAATTCGTCAAAAAATACTTGTAAAGAAAGAAATATTCTAAATATTAAAGACAGTAAGAAAATATTTCTGGAAAACATATTGACATGATTGACCGTTTGGAGTAAACTAGAATCATATTCGATTTTTCACGGAAATCGGATATAAGGGTGTGCTGATAGAAGGCTATGTCAGAATATATGGCTGTTTATTCGGTAGGGGAAAGTTGCGTTAAAAATTATAACCCCCGGGGGAGCTTGCGGGAAGAAAAGAGAAGGGTATAATGTTATCGTTGTAAAGAAAAAAGGGGGATGAAGATATGCATATGGCAGATGCACTGCTCGCTCCTGCGGTAGCAGCGACCATGTATGTGGCGTCGGGAACGACAGCAGGTATTTCTATTCGTAAACTGAAGCAAGATGATGAAGCACAGAAGTTGCCTATGATGGCAGTGACCTCGGCATTGGTCTTTGCCGGACAGATGATCAACTATACGATACCAGGAACAGGATCCTCGGGACATCTATGTGGAGGGATGTTGTTATCGGCGTTGCTTGGCCCACAGGCAGGATTCTTGTCCATGATTGTGATTCTAGCGATACAGTGCTTGTTCTTTGCGGATGGCGGCTTGATGGCCTTAGGAGCAAACGTGTGGAACATGGCGTTCTACGGTTGCTTTGTGGGGTATTATCTCATTTGGAAACCAATCATGCAAAGCAAGCTGTTTGGTGAAGGCATGAAAGGACAAAGGGCACGCATTGTCTTGGCATCGATCATTGGATGTGCTGTAACATTACAGCTTGGTGCTTTCTCGGTAGTACTGGAAACGAGTCTTTCAGGCATCACGGAATTGCCGTTTGGGGCATTCTGTGGCTTAATGTTACCGATTCACTTGGCGATTGGAATAATCGAGGGATTGATCACTTCGGCGGTACTTCTCTTTGTGCATGAATCACGTCCAGAATTGTTGCAGGATGTGGCAGCAGAGAATGCAAGCCAACCATTGAAGACGGTCATCGCTATCCTGACAGTGGTCGTATTGTTTGTTGGAGGAGGATTGAGTTTATTTGCTAGCTCAAAGCCAGATGGACTGGAATGGGCATTGTTTGGCAATGCTGAGGAAGGATATTCCGAGAACATGGGACTGGATGAAGAGAATTTCGGTGTTTCCAGTTCAGTTGCGGATACGGCGTCAGAGATACAGGAAGCGACATCATTCCTGCCAGATTATAGCTTCTCCAATAGCGATGCGGCAGTAGGAACCACGGTTTCAGGAATTGTCGGATCAGCGATGGTGGCGGGCGTAGCAGTTTTGTTATGCCTTGCGGGTGGCTTCTTCCGTAAGAAGAATACACCATTAGCAGGATAAGATGGCAAGGGACATCATTCGATGTCCCTTGCTTGTCATGAGGTGTGACAGATGAATAAAATGCAGAAGGCTTTGCACGAACTGGCGGAAATGGATGAACTGGCAACACGTTCTTCAATGGTGCACGGCTTGCATCCAATGGCGAAACTGATCACTACGATCATGTATATCCTTGTTACGATTTCCTTTCACAAGTACGATTTGAGTGGATTGGTGCCAATGGTTCTGTGGCCGATCCTGTTGTTTCAAATCAGCGGGATTGAAGTAAGAAGCTGCTTCTACAAGCTACGGATGGCATTGCCTTTGGTGATGGCGGTGGGGTTGTTTAATCCGTTCTTTGATAGAGAGGTAATGTTAAGGATTGGTGGTTGGGCATTGACAGGAGGAATGATCTCCATGTTAACGCTGATGATGAAAGGAGTATTCTGTCTAATGGCATCGTTCCTTTTGATCGCAACCACTTCAATTGACAGCCTATGCCATGCGTTAAGGGAACTGCATGTGCCAAAGATGCTGGTGACACTATTGTTGCTTACGTATCGGTATGTGGGTGTAATGACGGAGGAACTGGCGATTATGACAGATGCGTATCACCTGAGGGCGCCAGGACAGAAAGGAATACATATCTCTGCCTGGGGTTCATTTCTTGGTCAACTTCTCCTCCGTAGCATGGATCGTGCCCAAGAGCTGTATTCAAGCATGTTGTTGAGGGGATATGACCAAGAATTCCATTATGCCAAACAAAGGGCTTTTAGGATAGGCGATGGGATATATATGGCCATATGCATTGGTGCTTTTCTGTTGTTGCGAAATGTACATGTGGCGCAAGTACTGGGAGAGATGTTTGTGAGGTGAAGGTATGATAGAATTTCAACATGTGAGCTTTGCCTATGAGAGAGACAATGTTGTTTTACATGATGTTTCTTTTCGGATTGAAAAGGGAGAATCCGTAGGACTGATTGGTGCCAATGGGGCAGGAAAATCAACCATCATGAAACTTCTGCTGGGCTTGTTGGAAGGAGAGGGAAAAGTACTTGTGTCAGGAACAGAAGTAAAAAGAGAGACATTGTCGGATATACGGAAGAAACTAGGATTTGTGCTACAGAATTCGGATAACCAGATGTTTATGCCCACCGTTCATGAAGACATGATCTTTGCGCCATTGAACTACAAGCTAAGCAGGGAAGAAGCAGAGAAACGGGTAGATGAAGTACTGAAAAAGCTGCATCTAGAGTACCTCAAGTATCGCTATAACCATAAGATATCAGGGGGAGAGAAGAGGATGGCAGCGATTGCGACAATACTGGCGATGGAGCCAGAAGCAATATTGATGGATGAACCCACATCTGCCTTAGATCCATACAACCGACGGATCGTGATCAACACGATCCGAGGATTGGAACAAACCAAGCT
>OMYM01000271.1 GCA_900315225.1 uncultured Erysipelotrichaceae bacterium
AGCTTTCGAATTCCCTTCCATCCTCGGCTGCACGGAAGACAATGCCTATGAACCCACGGGAATATTCTGGCGCGCCCTTTAACAAGCTCCCGCACACATCCACTTCTATCGTCCCATTATGGAAATTGCTATCGATCAAAGACGCGTATGTGTTGATATCTGGCTCAAGGCTATCCGTCTTCCATACCCTGATCATTCCCTCTTCAGGGAATGACATGTCTGTATGGGGCATAATCTTAAAGTTTTCTTGTTTCATCTCTATCATTGTTTTCTCCTCCTTATATGCTATCCCATTGTAAGACATTGATCTCTCATAGTCAAGCCTAAAAACCATCCACTAGAAGAAACTCTCTTCATATGCATTTTTTCATTTGCATATGGATAAAATAAGTGTATACTATAAGAGTGATTCTTCCCTAACATTGGTTAAAAGAATCACAGAAAGGAAGTAACACATGAACTCTAAGAACAATATTGTGTGTATTTACAGAAATCTTTTAGACAATATCGCTCCCATGGCAGAAAACTATGCTCCTCCCACAAGACCATCATATGACTCACTTGTTCGTGATGAGAAATACCTTGATGCTGAAGCGGCTCTTAACGCATATAGATCCGCATGCTTATTGCAGGGATTCATCAATGGATTCAGAGGATCTAATGACTTCTCAATCGAGGACGAGATCTCCTCTGAAGCAAGTGTTGTGGAAAAGTATAACATTGATTGCGCTTCTTACCGTGAGATATGCCTCCGTGATGGGGAGCGTATTGGAAAGAACTTCCGCGAAGCGTTATTGTTACAGTAGCTGATCATATGATCTGATACTTCAAACGAAGATAGGAACCATGAAGCTAATGGAGTGCATTCCATTAGCTCCAGGGTTCCTATCTTTTCTACATCTTCCATCAATCAAGGTAGAGGTGTCTTCTTTAGCAAAGGCTTGCACTCTTCCCGTGTGGAAAGAACATCAACATGAATAGGGTTGTGATAGGACGATTCATTCGTAGTCGATTCTTTCGATCTTGAAAATGACTGGACGTGTTCCATCACTGCAACAAGCGATCATCTCATTCTCCCGTTCCATCCATCCCTTCATGATGGAGCCACCTTGTAGACCAGTGTAGATATAGCGGGAAATAGCATCCCATGCTTCGGAACAATGAGGCTTTGTTGGTCCACCTGCAACGGTATTTGGATCAGCTGTTGTCTTTGTCAATGTGTTTAATCCACCTTGCCAGAAGTGGTCTTGTCCATCGGCACGATAGAATTCGAATTCATCTCCAACGTTATAACAACTGCATTTACCTGCCTGCTTGTTGGCACAATACTGTTGTTGTAGCTCGGGATAGAGTTTCTTGTCTATCACGGTAACTTTAACCTTATGCTTCATGTCTATCACCAAAAATCATCCATACTGTCATAATTATCATAGAACGAAAGATATTCATCTTTGTATTCTTTGAATTCGTCAATCAGCATTTCGTAGTTATCCTTTTCAATAAACCCCTTATCCAACATAAGCTTGTAGAATTTCTTAAGTCTTGACATCATTTCCTTCACTCCTGTCTTGGAAGAAAACAAACACTTTCTAGGGTAGAACCATGTGAAGAAGCTATGGTTCTTTATACACCCGTCTTGCATTGGCGTTGGGGCCTCATAGCACAGAAAATCGTTGAGATATAGGTCCATGTTAGTGAGATGTTTTATGATGGTCTTTGAGTGCTTGTTCAAACATATCGAGGTATTTTTCGTTCTCTTTAGCAATTACTGCTACTTGTCTTTCGATCTCTTCGTAATCCATGATTTTCTCCTTCGAACGCATGTGACGATTCTCGCTTCTTTGTCAAGCGAGAAACTCATCCCCATCTATTCTACTACATCTATAGTGCTCTGTACATACAATCATCGATTTCACATAAGATTAAATTATCATAAACATGTTCATTCCTTGTTCTCATACGCGTATAACCATGGTACAATGTTCCCAAGGAGTGTGGTAATTATGAAACGTTGGCTTACATGGCTATTATTAGCCGCTTTACTAAGCATATACGGCTGTACAAATCAGGCTGGGGAGACGGTCACAACAACGAATCCTCCGCCTCAGAACACACGTAATATGCGGCAGTTAAACCTAACTGTTTCTAAGGATGATGGAATGATGCGCATTGAACGACCTAGCCTAGGTGATAGAATTCCCATGGGGGAACAGGATACCTGGACGGTATTTGTCTATCTTTGTGGGTCTAATCTGGAATCTAACTGGAGTTGTGCCTCTAATGACATGTATGAGATTCTTGATGGAGCATACAGTAACAATGTTAGGTTTGTCGTTGAGACAGGTGGTTCCAACATCTGGCATTTTGTCGAGGATAATACCATTCCTGCTGATCGTAATCAACGATTTGTGATTCAAAACGGTGGTGTGTATCGCATGTGGGATGGTGAGCATGCGCCTATGGGGGATAGTAGAACGCTTGCTTCATTCTTGAAATGGGGTGTGGAGAATTATGCTTCTGAGCATATGGCGGTGATACTGTGGGATCATGGTGGTGGTTCTGTCAGTGGTGTATGTTATGATGAGTATGAGAATGAACATCATGGCAACTATGATCTTTTATCGCTAACAGAACTCGATGCTGCATTGTTGAGTGTGTTCCAAGATATGACGGATAAGTTTGAATTTATTGGCTTTGATGCATGTTTGATGTCAACGATAGAGACAGCGAATATCATTGCCTCATACGCCGACTATATGATCGCTTCGCCAGAGAGTGAGCCAGGGGATGGCTGGGATTACACTGCCCTCGCCAATGTTCTGGCTGCTTCACCGGATAGTCGGGCGTATGAGGTGGGTAGACAGATCTGTGATAGCTATTATGCATCATATGCCAATGGGAATTCCCAAGCAATGGCAACTCTCTCATTGCTTGACTTAAGCAATGTGGACAAGTTCTTGACATACTTCAATGACTTCGCCAAAGAACTGTATGAAAGTGCCCAAGATATTGGACGTATGTCCTATATCTCTAGGGCAATACAGAACATAGATAACTTTGGTGGGAATAGTCCCAATGAAGGGTATACCAACATGGTTGACATAGGACTTATGATCGATGCATGTTCTCCTTATGTGAACAATTCATCACTTGCGAGACAGTCTCTAGATGACCTTGTGGCGTACAAAGTCATGGGATCTGATCATTCTAGCACTTCAGGGTTATCTGTCTTCTATCCCCTTAAAATCGGCAGTAGCGAGTACATGGATAAAGCTGCTGGCATAAGTATCAGTCCATGGTATCTCTCCTTCACCGATATCCAGAACAATGGCGCAATATACACAGATGTTGCCTATGCATATTACAACCACTCTCTGGATAACGGTGAAACATGGAACCCTGGGACAGGGGAAGAGATAGATACTTGGAACTCATCGCAAGACAATAGCTACAATGAAACAGATGGATACTACCAATCACAAGAACCCAACCAAGTGTATACATATACCGATGATGACATACACTGGGGTAATTCTCCCTTCATCACATTTGACGAATACCCACAAGCAAATGCTGAGGGGGAATACTATTGTCGCCTAGACGAAATGGGAAAAACATTCGTTGCGGATATCAAAGCGAAATGTTATGAGCTAAACCATGAAGAGAAAGACTTCATTGAGCTAGGAGAAACATGTCAGATCTATGGATCATGGGAAGATGGATACTTCAAAGATGGGTTTGATGGCACTTGGATATCTTTGCCAGATGGGCAAAACCTTGCGATATACGTTGTTGAAAGACGACCTGATGGTGTAGCATACTCTAGTCCAATCCGTCTCAATGGCGAAAGAAAATTCCTTCGCTTAAACTGGTATTATGACGGTCATATCGAAGCCATAGGCATATGGGATGGTGTAGATGAAACAGGAACAGCATCACGTATCCAACCACTCCCCCAGCAAGGAGAAGAAATTGTTCCAATCTACTATGCCCACAATGCTATTACGAAAGAAGAATCCACCTATCGGGGAACTCCATACATCGTAGAAGGAAACCTAGAAATCATATCCAGCTATCTTGAAGCTGGTGAATACTGGTATAACTTCTATATTACCGATATCTTTGGTGATTGGTTGGAAACGGAACAAGTCAACTTAATTACCGATGGCAAGGGAAGTAGGCCAATCTGGGCATATGGATAAAAACACCGCTACAAGCGGTGTTTTTCCGTATGAATAAGTGAATTTACCTTGACATGTTTTATATTATAGTGTAATATTTATATGACCTAAGACAAAATTACTTAGGATACAAGGAGGATAAACATTATGAGCGAAGTATTGAACGTCGTGAAAAGATGCCTGTCATATGGTGATGATCTTGATTGGTGTGTATATTCACAAGAGACAGATGGAATTGGTGAGTATATTTCAGCCCTGTCCAATGCTGCAGCACTTACGGGAGAGCCATATGGCTATATGATTTGGGGCGTTGATACCAAGACACACGAAATAGTTGGGACAACCTATGAAGGCCAAGACAAAGAAAGCCTGAACAAGAACGTTTTCCCTGCGATACAGCTACGTTTTGATGAAGATGAGATAAACGGCAAGAGAGTTGTTGTTCTCTTCATTCCTGCCGCTAAAATCGCTCCTACGGCATACAATGGAGTCAAGTTCGTTCGTATTAGCGAAAGCAATGAAAATATCAGCAAATACCCTGACCGAGAAGCAGCTCTTTTTTATGTACTTCATCAACATCAAAAAACAACCGATACATGGGAAAAAAGAAAATCCAAATACCGTATCAAGGATATTAACAAAAATCAATTTGCTCAATATCTCAAAAAAGCCAAAGATGCCGGAAGAATTGCAATCAATAGCGACGACCCTAAAGCAATCTTGAACCTTCTAGAAGTAGCCGATAACGACATCCTGCTAAATGCTGGAGCAGCTATATTCGTAGACAGTGGCATAAACGAACTAGAAATGGTTCAGTTCAAGAATGACGACCGCCAAAAAGCCTTCAACTTAGACCGTAAAACCGGTAGCATCCTCGACCTCGCGGATAAAGCAGTACAGTATATTTCAAAAGCAATCACCTGGCACTCCGTATCTGATGAAAACACCGAGAAAAAGGAAATCCCCGAAATTCCTATCCCAGCAATCAGAGAAGCCGTCATAAACGCCTTTGCTCATAGAGTAATTGAATCCAGACAACCAGTAGATGTATCGGTATATAAGAGCTATATCGATATCTATAGCCCAGGAGTATTCCCTGAAGACATCGAACCTGAAGAATTCATTCGTGAAATGAAAAAGCCACGCCCACGCAACCCACTGAGTACCCAAACCCTATACTATTCCAAAGACATGGAAACCTTTGCGACAGGTCTAAAGCGAATCAGCACAGCTTGCAATGAGGCAGGAGTAAAATATGAATTCATCCGTGAAACATTCGGTTTCACCGTAAGGCTTTACAGAAATGGCGAAGAAGAATGGAAACAAGCCATTGTTCAAGAACCACCATTTGTCCCAGATGAGCCTAAAGAAAGACTCAAAACCTCAGAAACTCCAGAAATCCAAGAAAACAAGGATATTGAATTCCAAGACAGATTAACCGCTATCCTCGAAAAGCTAGAAGAAAATCCACGACTTTCCCGTGAAAGACTCGCACAAGAGCTGAATCTTTCCAGACACAAAGTGAGAAGCGCACTGGATAAGCTAAAACAAGATGGCATCATCCATTACGGTCACATCGATGGACATGGTCAGTGGATTATTGATTAAACAATATCACCCTAATTATAATGTTCTTCAAAGCCGTCTATGACGGCTTTTTATCAGTTATAGTAAACGGCTTTAAGTTTTTCGTTTTGGTTATCGATTCACCTAGGGATTTATATAACTTGAGCGCCTTAAAACGTAAAAATCAAATGCGTTCACTATAACATTGCATTTTTCCAAGCACGATTTATCCCAATGGATTTTCGTTGTGAGTTGTTCCGATAGTCCCACGCCATCCTGAGACAAGCCATATTTTCTACATCGACTACTCCAACAACTGACCAAACACAGGCAGAGGTAGCGTTTGTTATCGATCCAACGCACTGCACCAAGGTCTGCCTGTTTGTTGAATCCGTGAAACAAAGAATCCACCAGGAGCTTGCCTTAGAGTATTTGATATACTGGAACGATCTAATATCTGAACAGGTATTTACAATCGTTCCGCATATAACAACAGGCAGACGATGCAGAATTCTACCTATTTGTGCGTCCAAGTATAGAAAAGACCAACAAGCATGCATTTCCCTATCGCCACGATGAATATGAAGAAACCCTGTATACATGTTGGATCTATACTACAGGCAGACATTGGTAAATTATACCAAACATAGAAAGGATAGAAAAACCGCCGGTGATATCACCGGCGGATGATTTGATCAAACTGTTAGTTTAGATGATTGCTGATGGACAAGTCCTCTATACTTGCCACGCTG
>OMYM01000036.1 GCA_900315225.1 uncultured Erysipelotrichaceae bacterium
GTACACGCAGTCGCTCAACGACACAATATCCATTTTTCGTCCTCTTCACCGTACAAGGTGTATTCTCTGGCTTAAGATCCCTAATCTCTGCGGGTACAACATATTCTCCACGCTTAAATTTCGCGCTATTATTAGGTCGTGGGGTTCCTTGCTTCATGGGATAGCCCTCCACCATAAAATTCGGTTAACCTGTGATTAACCCGTGAAATAATACCAAGGTACAGTCAGAAAGCCCATAAAATAAAAGTTTTGAAAATGCTATCTGTTGATTAACCTGTCATTTACGGTCTCGGTGATAGAACTTCTCATACGGAACATTCATCAAAACATATGTCTCATCCTGTGTCTCTGGCACAGGATCAGGTGTTGGTTCGGGAGTTGGTTCTGGTGTTGGCTCTGGTGTTGGTTCAGGCTTTGCGTTTGCCAATGCGTCCTTGACACCTTCAACAATGCCCTTGGAAGAACATGTAGCCCCCGATACCGCAACAATGTCATCCGTTGATTGTTTCTCTATAATCTGAGCAGGAATCGAAGCATACTCAACCCCTTTTCTCTTTCTGCCGTTCAGCGCAAATTCAAGATATGCACCATCATCATCCTCGTCATACCCCTCCCCAGGTGTGACATTGATATTACTGATCTTTCCGTCAACAACCGAGACATCTACCGCAATCTTGTAATTGTCAAAATCATCATCTTCATCGTGTTCAACAGTCGCATTACCTTGGTAACTCCCGTCTTTCCAAGATGTTTCTTCAGCATAGACAGGTGCTGTATACATTTGTCCCGATACAGCAACAACCAATGCTAATAACAAGCCTTTTCTCCATTTACGTTCCATTTCTCTCTCCTTCCCCGAACGCTTCTTTGCCTTCCTTCTCTATGCATTGTCCAAGGAGAATAGACTAGTAAGCAATAACTAACCTACATCCAAAAAATAAGGCGCAAAGAGACCATTGGCATACTTGTTCACGCACAAGCAGTTAGTTAATAAGAACTAACATGTACTATTATACTTGCTTGAAAACGTTTGTCAACCACTTTTTTGGAAATCCAACTAATTTCAGAAAAAAAGTGTGAGTATCTCACACTTTTCGAATATACGAATTTCATTCTTCTGGGTTCAAATCAACCCAAATAGCTGGACGAATTCCCGTGTCTTCCTTCGTGACATAGTTGCCAAATTCATAGATCAAGCCATCAGGGCTAATATTAGAAACATTATTGCTTCGACCTAAAGTACGTAGCCACCATTTGCACTTTCTATCTGTCTCTCTAAAATACCTCGGTTTCTTTTTCACTACGTATCTTGTTGCTTCACCCACACGCTCAGCATCGTCTGTGAAGTAATCCTTCGCTTCCTGGACACTTAACATGAACACTTTGTCATCTGTATCCTCGCCTTGATTTACTGCATCATACTCTGGGTTTTTATCGGCCTTTACAATCTCCGTACATATCATACGTGTTTCTTCCTCTGTAAAGGCTTCTCTTAGGAATACTTCATTTAGCCACTTTCGTAAAGAACATGTTTCCCATGTGACTCTTCCACCACCCTTGTTAAATGGTTGGCAGTCAAGAACATTGCGGCTAATCAAAAGAAGCTTATTGTCTTTTTTAGCCAAAACCTTCCAGACAATCGGAGTAGGTGTCTCTTCTTCCTGTAGATAATGACCAAAGGTAATCATATCGTCAATCTGTGTATCATCAGATTGTGTATCTTCCTGTATTTCATCGGTTTGTGTTTCTTCTAATTCTTCTTGTAGTTCCTCAGGTTCATTGTCATCATTTTGCAGTAATTGCGCTATATGAATCAAATCATCCACATGTTCCCAGTCTTTGATTTCATTCAGACGTTCGATTGCTTTATCATATTCTCCAGCGCTTAGATCTATGATACTTGATTCAATGAGTTCATATTTCTTGGCTTGCTCTGCCGCATGATCGCAATACCTCGCAAGTCTTTCTGTTTCTCGATAGCTTCTAATCTTATGAAAAGCGTCTATCGCCTCGCTATAGCCAGCCGCTGTCCCCTGTTCCATCAAATCAAATGCTTCTTCGAATGTTTGTTTTTCTAGCCTGTCTATTTCCTTGCGGCATTCTTCAATCTTTTCTTCAACCCCTGGATGTTCCAAAATGCCTTGGAAGATCTCCATAGCCCTATAATATCCTTCGATGGTGTTTTCTCCCATGCTCTTCATTCCTGAATTGTAAGGGAATTCCTTCGCTTCTTCCAGACATATGTCCATTCGTTCTTGCGCATCCGCAAAGTCAGTTATCTCACTGAACTCATCAGCTGCCAATTGCCATGTTTCTACGCTATCAGCACTGTCCATGGTTTCCACAGCCTTATCATAGATTTCTTTCTGTTGTTGATACTGCTTGCTATCGGAGCGGCATTTCTCCAATATACCCTGTAAATACTCATCGCCATCTTCATAGGCCAAACGGAATAATTCACAGTTATAGAAATGTTCCTCGCTCTCGCTTAACAGATATAAAGATTTAGCCTTGAACTTTATCATGAGTCGAATATAATTCGCATATGCCTGCGCAATGGAATATTGCTCATCGTCTGGTTCACAAGCATTCATTATCTTTTCCGCCATGATCTCGGCTTGTGTATAATCTTCGCTGAACAAGCAATTCAGTGCCTTAATAAACAACGGATGCTTGTTCATGCCCCATTGGACAAAGAACTCATTGATTCTCTTCTCTATGACTTCTTTCCAGCCATCACCCATCGTCATTGTTTGCATTTGGCGCAATGCGTCAGGGAGATCATCTGGATTCATCTGGTCAATCAACGGAATCAAAAGACGACCACCTTCGTTGTCCATCAGTTCTAGGAACTGTTCCCATTCGCTGCGAATCCATGGTGCAACAAAGTGTTCTGGCTTTGTTCCAAGCACAATCATAATCCTTGCGGCATCGATTGCGCCCTGAAGATACGGTTTGTATTTTTCTCCCAATTTGCCTTGCAGCACCACTGGAGCATAGAATACATGGTATCCGTTATCCCTTAACATGCGATATAGTTCTTCCGCATGTAATGCATCGTTTGTATTCTTGTTGGTTTCGTTGTCTGTTTGTTTATAGCTAACGAAAACATCACAATTCATTTTCTTGTGCGGTTTATCCTTCGGTTTTATCTCTTCAGGTTCTACCGTCTCTTCCTTGATTGTTTCTGGTTGCGTTGTTTCGTTGTTTGGCTCACTAACAACAGTAGGCTTTTCACTTTCTTTTCTGACTTCTTCAAGCCTTTCAACCCCATTGAACAACACTTCCCATTGAAGGTTGTCTCTGCTTAGCTTTACCGCAGCCACTAGGTGTTTTACTTGATCCACATTGACAGAACGATTCCTCGTGATATCGAACACCCATTCACCTGATGCCAAATCCTTTCTGTATACCACGCCATACTCGCATAGCGCATGAATCCAATGCCCAACTGGATCTCTCCCCTGTAGTTTTAGTATCTCTTTGCAGGTTTCGCTTGCCTCATCAAACTTCCCTTCCCTGAAAGAATCTATCGCCGAAGCGTATTTACGCTCTACGGCTTCACTTGTCATCATGGGCAATACAAGCTTATTGCCACAGCAATCGCAAACCTTAACCGTCTGCCCGTTATCATAGCTAATCTCTTTTCCGCATCTGATACACTTATAATTTGCCATAATCACCCCCAACTACCTAGCTATCATCGTTGAGTATTCTACCATGATATTTCCCATTAATCAACAAGTCATTTCATTTTCTTCTATTTTTATGCTAAGATAATTATCCATCTTGCAAATTTCTCTCATCTTTATTATCATGTTGTACTGTATACTTGGAGGTGAATGCATGATATGCCAGAATCCAAGTATAGAGTAGCTCTTCATTATGAAGCTTTTCAAAATATTTGGAAGTAGCATTAAAAACGATAGAATTATACTGGAACAGATATGTGATTGTTCCAGTACAAAAGGAGACACACATGCCAAACAAGCAAATGATATGCCCCTATTGCACAAAGACAATCATCTTTCCCGAGGAGGAAACCCCTCGCTATTGTCCCCATTGTGGCAAGCATCTTGAGGACAACGTGATTACATTCGCCAATGGAGAAATTTCCGCTCCCCCAAGCAATGTCAACATATGCACTGACCAGGGAGAACACGTTCTCACTGGTTGGCTGCCTGATGGTTTCACCGCTTTAGCAAGCGTTGAACAATGTCCCGATGACCCTGATTCCCCCTTGACAATCTATGCCAAGGCAACAAACAAGCAAGGGAAAGAGTTCCTCTGGCGAAGCCACAAGGGATACTACATAGACCGTCTTCATGACAAGGAGAACCCCTTTCAGTCATTCGACGAATACCTGGATGACACAGCCCGCACAATCCTTCAATCCAACACCATCCAGCTGCTAAAAAGAGTGCAGCCATATGAAGAAGCCAGAGCAAACCTCCAAAAGATCCTCAACCAGAAAAAACAATCCCTGGAATCATTGAGCGATGGAACATACAACGTCTATGTCGTACAAGGGCAATATGCTGAAGATGGTGGCAAGCTTTACGAATCAAATGAAGACGGACAGTCCAAGTATCTCCTGCTACAAATAACAATGCTTGCGACAGAGTATGGCTCATACAGCCCAATCCTTGCTCACGGGAGTCAGAACATCGCTAACATTATCCATGCCTTCCAATCCATGATATCCAATAGCAGTTATCACACCCAACGCCAAGAGCCAAGCAAGCCAACGATTGACACCAACCCTAACACTCCCATTGGCATGCACAGCACCCAAGGACTATCCAAAGCAACCCTAGAGTGGCATCTCTTTGGCTTTAGCAGCTTTATTTCCAATACCCTCCCCACGTTGGAAGAAATCATTGAATTCTACCGGTTCATAAATTCCTTGAAAATCACCCAATCCGTCCAACAATCCATCTATGAGATCCAAGAAAACCTCGTCAATGATCGCATGCATTCTAAATAGACCGCACATCCAATACTTGCATTTAGTGATTCACATTGCATATGATAAGTGCTATAATAGCCAACGCAACTGAATCATCATGATAGAGGTGCGTTCAATATCAGTAGTCTGGTCATTATCAGGACAGCTTGGCCATACGAAAGGATTGCACGCCGAGGGGTTCTTGATGCGCCTGGCATCAAGAACATCCGGCGCAATGGACAATATCCATTGCACTGTCGTCCTAGGACGGAGAGCTGTCATACAAAGTAGCGACATGTGTCAACTATGGAGTCATGATAGGTCATGACTCCATTCAGTTGATTGACAAAGGAGAAATGATATGAAACACAAATGTCGCTTTATGATCCTGGCTATCATGTTCACACTCATGTTAACAACGCCAGTGCTAGCCGAAGGAATGGAAGAAACATCCAACTTCTATCAGACCATCTGGTCCCTGCTACCTCCCATTATCGCCATTGCCTTGGCGCTCATCACGAAAGAAGTCTACACTTCACTCTTCGTAGGAATTATCGCCGGTAGTCTTCTTTACTCCAACTTCACCTTTGAAGGAACGTTGTCCCACGCATTCAACGATGGCATCGTAGCATCGCTATCAGATCCATATAATGTTGGTATTCTTGTCTTCCTTGTCATCCTTGGCATCTTAGTCATGTTAATGAACAAGGCAGGAGGATCCGCAGCCTTTGGACGTTGGGCATCCGAACACATCAAGACAAGAACAGGTGCCCAACTGGCCACCATCGCCCTTGGCGTCTTGATTTTCATCGACGACTATTTCAACTGCCTGACCGTTGGCTCCGTCATGCGTCCAGTCACCGATAAGAGCAAGATATCCCGCGCAAAACTCGCGTATTTGATCGATGCTACAGCTGCACCAGTATGCATCATTGCTCCAGTATCATCATGGGCAGCCGCTGTATCATCCTACGTTGAAGACGGTAATGGACTATATCTGTTTATTCGCGCTATTCCGTTTAATTTCTATGCCATCCTGACTGTGGTCATGATGATATTCATGGAAATCGTAGGCATGGAATTTGGTCCCATGGCAAAACACGAGAAAAACGCCAAAGAAAACGGCGATATCTTCTCAGGAATGCAGACATTGGCTGATCAGGCAAACACCGACAGCAACCCCAATGGCAAAGTCCTTGACCTTGTCTTGCCTATCGCTGTCTTAATCATCTCTTGCGTCATAGGTATGATCTACTCTGGTGGCTTCTTCGAGGGAGAAAGCTTCATCGATGCATTCTCCAACTCAGACGCATCCATTGGCTTAATGCTAGGCTCTGCCGTCACCCTGGTCATCACTTCGATCTATTACCTACTACGTGGTGTATTAAGCTTCAAACAGATTACCTACTGCATTCCTGAAGGATTCCGCTCTATGGTACCAGCCATCCTAATCCTGACATTCGCCTGGAGCTTAAAAGCAATGACTGATAGTCTTGGCGCAAAACAGTATGTTGAAGCACTTGTCAAGAACTCTGCCGGTGGATTCAAAACCTTCCTGCCAGCCATCATCTTCTTGATTGCCTGTGGCTTGTCATTCTCAACCGGCACGAGCTGGGGAACATTCGGTATCTTGATTCCCATCACCCTTGGTGTCTTCCCACTCACCGATCCCCTTGGCGTTGTCTGTGTCAGTGCATGCATGGCAGGTGCAGTATGTGGCGACCACTGCTCCCCAATCTCCGATACAACAATCATGGCAAGCGCTGGTGCCCAATGTGACCACGTTACCCATGTATCAACCCAACTACCATACGCCCTAACAGCAGCAGGCGTAAGCTTTGTGGCATACATCATTGCTGGCTTCATTCCCAATGCTTTCATTGCCTTGCCTATCGCTATTGCGTTAATGATCGGAACACTCTTCATCATGCAAAAAACAATGCAAGCATAACAAGATAAAAGGAGGATCTACATCCTCCTTTTTATATCCTTTCCATTTTACATGTGTGTTTTCTTGTGCGAGAACTGTAACTTACACCAACTATACTGGAACGATCAAATATCTACTTTAAGAGATGAGTTAACGTAGGCAAACATTCATCAATTTTTATTCAACGATCAAATCGAATCAATCTGTCCGCATACGACCTTCGCTTGTCCCGGTGCATTCAACGCAATCCGGCGAAATGCA
>OMYM01000273.1 GCA_900315225.1 uncultured Erysipelotrichaceae bacterium
ATAGGTAGAATTTTGCATTGTCTGCCTGCTGTTATATGCGGAACGATTGTAAATATCTGTTCCAGATATTTGATCGTTCCAGTATAAGTTAAGACATTTCGTTCATTATCTAGCACGATTAATTGATTTTCCAGGAATTAGCGCACATTCCGTTCTGTTCACGCGGAATACTGCCCAACGGCGAATTTGGCGGAAAAAGCGAAGAAATGTGACCCTGAGGCAGTGATCTCGAAAAACAGAAAATGTAGGATACAATTTTCTCTCCTGTAACCAGCATTTGAGTGTTAGCCAACTTGAACAGAGATTCTCTTGTTCTCGTCAAAATTCTTTTTGACACAAAGCTACAAAAAACTATCGGAGAAAGAGATCATCTAGCGTAATCTGTCTCGATACGATGGAATTGGCACCTGTTTTCACGCCATGAGGTGTAATCATAATCACTTGCACAGCCTTCTGTGTCCCAGTCATCACTCTGAACGTTTCCATCTTCCGCTTTAGCGTTCCTTCCATGTCCTTGGTGATGGTGTGGATGTTATTATAAAATTTAATCTCACACAGGTTGACCATGTTGTCATCCCTATCCAACACAAGGTCTATCTGCGCCCCCCGTATGTTCTTGCTTGAATCTCCTTTTGTTGACCATGCATACGCACCAGTAGCCACCCTAATCCCAAGCGCATGCTTAATCTGCTCAACATGGTCAATGCACAACTGCTCAAAGGTCAAACCTTCCCATGCCTCACGGCTCGGACTATGGATGGAGAGACTCCAAAAATCTGGAATCAGCGGACGGCCATAAACAAAGCGATAATAAAATGAGGTATAGAAATCTGCAAGCTGGTACACGGGATCGTCAATGCCTCGCCCAAAGACAAAGACTTCCCTCACAAAGCCAGAAAGACAAAGATCCTTCAATATCTTTTCAAGATCATTGGAACCAGTTAGCTTCACCTTTTTGGCGATCTCATTTTGCATAAAACCGCCTCGTTTTTGGCTAAGCAGTTCTACAACCGACATATAGTCTTCGCTGCGGGAAGACAGAACCCCATACAACTCCTGAACCTCATCCCTCAACACCCCGATCTCGTTAAAGAACAGCTTGTCAATGTTCTGCGATAGCGACAACTTTTTATCTAGTAGTTCCCAGTACTGTGGAATGCCCCCCAGTACCATATAACCTCGAACAATTTCCTGGCGCGGCAGGAAAATGCCCTCGGATTGGAGCAATTCTTCCACTTCGTACAACCTTAACGGTTTCACATTCAGCCTGCAGGTGCAGCGGTGGAACAAGCCTCCAGTGTTATGGTAAATATTATTCATCATCCAAGACGTCACTGAACCGCAAGCAATAAAGACAAGGTTACGCTGTTGTTCCGCCCAGTTGAGCCAAAACCTTTCAAAGGCCTTCATAAAAACAAGGGAAGGTTGTGCCAACCATGGCAATTCGTCAAAAAACACTACCAGCTTTTCATCTGTTCTTTTCGTATTTAAATATCTTCTCAGCGCCATGAACGCTTCATTCCAGTTCTTGAGCGTGGGACAAGGGATTCCACTATAGACACCTAGCTGTTCCGCGAACACATCCAGGCTTTCCTCCATGGTGTAATCCTGGATACCAGAAACCCGGAACGCATAATTCCCCTGAAAAAAAGTATCAATCAAAAATGTCTTACCTGCCCTGCGCCTCCCAGTGACAACGACCAGCTGCGCAGTCCTTTTCCCCATGCACATTTCAAGCATTTCACACTCTTCTTTTCTTCCAATCATTTCTGCGTTCATTTTTTCCTCCTTTGTTCAGCCTCGATTTCGCTTCCAATTCCTTGCGGACGGGACATTGAGGGAAGATCAGACAGTGATTCCATGCCACATGCCAGCATCTTCCACCTCGAATCCTGATGCTGGTATAATAGCATAGTAGCAACCCATAGTCAACTTTGATCATGCTTCATCAGCTCTGAAGAGTGAAAAATGGACGCAAGCCTCCTTTCGATTATCGTGTTTTTTACCTAGCCTGCCGCTTTTTCTCATGGCACAGATTATCCATCTGGAATATACTGCTCTTCAAGTCCTTGAACCCCTTGTTCACGATCAGCCACCTAGACTTGGCATTCCTATCACGTTGCCAAAGAGAAAGGCGAAGTTCCAACATCCAATCGAGTAAGCTGGTGAAATCTAGGAAAAAGTGCCTTACAACGTTTGTAATGCCTGCTATACTCTGAAGCACAATTAGGTGGAATCCACTCTGTATCGTCTGCCTGCTGTTCTCCAAAACCTTGGCTCTTTCAACCTTTTCCCTCCCCTTGTTGCATTGGACTTCTTTTCTTGGTGACAGCATACCCCATTGTGACGTTGTTTTGCTGCTTTGATGCTATGGATTCAGCCTGAAAGCTTTTTACTCTTCAACACTGTTTCTTGTATATCGACAATTAGGGAATCCACTGCATCCATAGAAAAAGCCATACCTTCCATTCCTGCGGACAAGTTTTCGCCCACATCTAGGACAGATATCTGAATTCATCTTCTCATTCACTTTTTGGACATGTTCTTTCCTTACCTTTGGATCATCGCTTTCGAATCCACGAAGGATCTTGTCGAACTTTTTAAGTTCTTCCATGCTGTATTTTATTGTAATGCGGTGGAAATAGAGTCTTAGGCTGAACATCATGTCTTCCCGATGAAGAATCATTAGATTTGCGGTGTCTTCTGGAACGTCTTTCAATTCGCATCGGTCAGAGAAGACCACACATGACAAAAACGCTGCTTCTGGCAATCCTAGTTCTTTAGATAGTGCCTTGATGTGTTTTTGGTTCTGCTTTACTGGGTTGTAGAAGTATTCTTTTCTTCCATGTCCCAGTGATTGGCACCACTTGTATTGGTCGATTCCGCCAAATATCCAACCGCTATAGTTCTTGCTTTCGAGTACAACAATGCCTTTCTCATGTAACAATAGCACATCTACCTCTGTTGTCGTACCGTCTCCCAAAGGGACGTATAGGTTCCTGTATACTTTCTTGGCACCTGGCAAGTATGCGTTCTCTAGCGCATATTGTGTAGCGTATTCGCCATATTCCCCTGGATCATCATGTATGAACCAATCCCAAATCGGTGGTTCTTCTCCTAGCAACATTTCAATGAGTCCCATATTCACTTTCCTTCCCGTTTCTGTATGTCTTCCAGTATTTGTTTGACTTTCTTTTTTCCTATCCACAATATCGCTGTGCCAACGATAAAGCATAGGACAATCAACGCGTTATGCACGAGTGAGTCAGGGTTATTCGCGTACACTGCGAGCGACAATGCAATGTATGCGACAACTGCCGCAATGGTCGCAAGTTCCATTGCTTCTGCGCCTCCGCTCTCTATGCGTATTGTGATTTTATTCAGGTCATTGACTTGTTTCATCAATTCCTTGATCTGTTCGTCTATGATCTGTTTTTCTTTTTCGTTTAGTCCCGTAATGTCCTTGCCTTCCATGATATCAACGACGCTAACGCCCAATGCATCCGCCAGCTTCATCATATTCTCATGCTGGATCTTACTTTTACCATTCTCCCACGATGATATCGTCTTCGTGGATACTCCAACCATGGACGCAAGTTTTTCTTGTGTCCATCCCATTGCTTCACGTTTCTCGCATATGTAGTTCCCCGTTGCTATAGTGTTCATCTTTCACCCCTTACATCTTACTCATAGCCACTGGAAGTGTCCATAACGTCCACTTCCAAATCACTTCCAGTTCTCTTTTTCCTTCCCTTTATCTCCATTCAGATGTATACTACATGAGTGAGGTAAATGAAATGGCTATATTAGAATGTAAAAAACTAACTAAAGTATACGGAAAAGACGACTCATCTGTCAAGGCGTTGGATCATGTTTCTTTCGCCGTGGATGAAGGGGAGTTCGTCTCTATCATCGGTACATCCGGCAGTGGCAAGTCCACTCTTCTGCACATCATCGGTGGCGTTGACAAACCTACCGATGGAAAGGTCTTCATTGAAAATGAAGACCTACATGCCCTGAAGGAGGATGCCTTGGCGGTATTCAGGAGAAGAAACATTGGCTTGGTTTATCAGTTCTATAACTTGATTCCTGTTCTCAATATTGACGAGAATATCGTTCTACCTTCTCTCCTCGATGGCAATGACATCGACATGGCAAAGCTCGATGAAATCGTAGAATATCTAGGATTGACAGATCGTCGTTCCCATACGCCTTCCCAACTCTCTGGCGGACAACAACAGCGTGTTTCCATTGGCAGGGCATTGTACAGTGAACCAAAGCTTTTGTTGTGTGATGAGCCTACGGGAAACCTGGATTCCAAGGCAAGCGAGGATATCATCCGTCTGCTAAAGGAAAGCAATGAATCACGCAAGCAAACGATACTCTTGGTTACCCATGACCCAGATATCGCGCAACAGGCAAACCGCATCATCACGATCAGCGATGGAAGAATCGCAAAGGATGAGAGACAATGAAGAAAAACATCATCTTCTCTATCACCAAACGATACCTACAGGCAAACAAAAAGCGTACCCTTCTAGCCAGGATCTCCATGATCCTGATGGTTGCGCTTCTTTGTTGTGTCTTCGTAGGCAAAGACACGGTCACCACCTACATGGCAGATGTCGCAGGAACATCTTTTGGCAAGTGGCATTTCTCTTTCTACTCCGTAGATGAAGAACAATACACAAGTATCAAGAGCCTGGATTACGTCAAGCAAACAGCGATCTCCGAAAATCTGGATTATTCTCTCTTCCCCCAGTCTGCCAACGCCTCAAAGCCTTTCTGGAATGTCAGGCGTTATCAACAGCCAATGTTTGACTGGAACAACATTGAAGTGCTGGAAGGAAGACTCCCAGAGTCTTCCAATGAAGTCATTGTAAGCATTGATGCCCGCAATGATGGAGCTTCTATTGCTCTTGGCGATACTGTCACAGTGGAGTGCTTCGAACGTTTCATTCAGAACAATGGAGACACTGGCACCTACTTTCCATTCTTACAATTGGATCTTCCCAAGGGTGAAACAACGGAAGTTCCTCTACAATTCCCGTATTTCACCCCTGATAGTTCATTCTACAGCAAACATGTAGAGATCCATGAAGACAATGGATTCTCTAACACATACACCATTGTTGGCTTCATGGCACCTCCTAGCTTTGAAGAAGTTGACAGTGCGTTCTATGCCATGATCACTCTCTTGGATGAAAACGATCTTTTCATTCCTGATTCCTTCAATGGCATGGCAACCATCGACACCAACAAGTCACCAAACATTGCATTTGATCTTCGCGAAATACTGGAACAGGGGCAATATAAGGTAAACAACGCTGTCCTGGCTTTCTCGGGTAATTCCCTTGACAATGGTCTCAACAGCATCGTTGCGATTGCCCAAGTGTTCTTCCTGCTGTTGATAGGTGGAGTGTCCATTGTCCTCATTTACAACATCTTTCAGTTGTCATATGACGAAAGAAGCACCTATCTTGGCATGTTAAGCTCCATAGGAGCTAGTCGCAGACAAAAGAGAAGCAGTGTATACTACGAAGCTCTCCTGCATCTGATGTATGCCTTGCCTATTGGCTTTATTGCTGGATTATTGATCATCTATGGCGGTGTGACGCTTCTAAAGCCCTACTCTTTGGATCTGATGCGTCTATCTTCCATCAATGCTTCAGCTGTGATACCTGTTCCTGTAAGACTTGTCATACGTCCATTGCCTGTTCTTCTCACCCTTCTCTTCAGCATCCTTACCACTTTCTTCTCATCCATTCTCCCCGCCAAGCGTGTGGAAAAAGTCGGAGCCATTGAAAGCATCCGTAATACAAAGGAAGTGAAGAAAGAGAAGAAGATCAAGCTTCTCAACAACCCCATACACATGTTGTCAAATGCCTTGACACGCTATGATTCACGCAAATCTCGCAGTATTCTCCGCGCTATATCAGGCTTCTTGGTAATACTCTACGTTGTAGCATATGCATCCAACCAAATCATTCAGACAGTACGATACAAGCTGGACTATGAGACATCCTTTGCGGTGAATACCGAGGAAAAACCAACAAAGACAGAGAAGGAATACATCGTCAATCTCTTCCAAATCGATTTAGACTTTGTGGATGGCATTCTCAATGAGCTAGAGAACACGGATGGCGTGCGTAATATTCGTTACTACAGCAACTCCATCTTTGGCGCAGAAGTAGAAACCTCCGACTTCTCCGAAGAATACCGCACAGCACTCAAGAATATCTATGAACAGTATGGCTTCTCCATGTCGGAAGAAGATGTCAATGATTTCCTCAACAGCATGACCAGTGTGAATATCCTTATCCTGTCCAATGACATGTATGACGAAATCCTCTCAAGCATGTCAGGAACACATTCAGGCATAGATTCATGCATGGTCTATGACCGCGTTGAAGTATCCACAAAATCCCTCTCCATTAGTGGACAACAAGCCAACGAATACCGCTTCTACGAAGTAAGCCATGCCCTGAAATTCACGCCAGGAACAACCGCTACACTTGCGAAATACTCATACGACGAAGAAAAAGATGAACCAATAAGAGAAGATGTCTCTCTCACCGTAGATGCCACACCAACGATGAAAGACCTAGAGAAATGGCTAAGCTTGAGAGAAATGCGTCCAACAATCATTATTTCCTTCGACACCTTCCTCAAGTACAGTTTCGTTTCCAACACCTCAATGGAGATACACTATTACTCAGATACAGAGAACCAAGACGCAAATGCCCTTGCGGACAAACTGGAAAGCCTCAACAGTGAAGACAATGCGGCATATTACTTCACAAGAGACACAAATGAATCACAATCAGCCCTAAAGATCTTCATCGGAATGATTAGAATCATTATGATCTCCTTCTGCATCATCGTATCTCTCATTAGCTTGTTGAATATCTATAACTCTATTTCTTCCCTCTTATTGGAACGAAGGAAAGACACCGCCATGTTAAAATCCATGGGCATGACCAACAAACAATTACTTAAGACCTACCGCAGGGAACTAGCCATCATTATAGCTAAGAGCCTTGCTATATCTCTTCCTATTATCGTTATACTATCCTGGTCAATCTCAACCTTGTTAATGTCACGCTTTGGCAATTTCACAATCCACTTCCCATATCTCTTCATGTCATTCCTAGCCCTAGCGGCTATCCTAAGCATCTTTATCATTCAAACCATCGGCTTCAACATAGAGATCAAAGGCAAGAATATCATTGATGAGATACGCGATTCCTATCACTGACGCAAAAGTTTTTTGAAAAAATCAAATTTTCCTATTGCATTTTTCCCCGCACGGTGGTAATATACTTGCGGAGCTGAGCCCGCAAGTAAAAGGGAGTTTCTCCCTAGAATACCATGTGTATCTTAACACAGTGCTATTGAGCATCTTAGTCATTGGGACAGCTCTCCTCCTTTTCTTTAGTAACCGAATCACAATGTGATTCGGTTTTAATATTTTCCAAAATCTGATATGATGGTGCACAGGAGGTGCCCTATGAAACAAAACCTGCACACGCACAGCACATATTGCGATGGCAACGACTCTCTCGAAGACATGATCCAATCAGCGATTGAGAAACACTTCGATATCCTTGGCTTCTCAGGACATGGATACGTTGACTACGACGACTACGCCATGACCCTAGAAGGAACAAAGCAATACATCCAAGAAGTAAATGCCTTGAAAAAGAAATACGCTGGAAAGATCCAGATCTTCCTAGGCATTGAAGTGGATTCACTCTGTAGAATCCCTGACAAATCCCCATATGACTATATGATTGGCAGTGTCCACTCCATCAAGAAAGGCAATGAAGTTTTCGCCGTGGACTACACGCGCGAAATCTTCAATAGCTATCTCAACAAGTGGTACCAAGGAGACTTCCTATCCCTTGCTAGAGACTACTACGCTTCCTACCATGACCTAAAGACATGGGAAGAGATCGATATCATTGGACATCTCGACCTTCTCACCAAATTCAACGAAGACGAATCATACATCCGCTTCGATGACCCGACATACATACGTATTGCGACAGATGCTATCGATGACATTGGTACCGACAAGATCTATGAAGTAAACACTGGTGCAATAGCAAGAGGGTATAGAAAAACACCATACCCTGCCTACAACCTATTATGTTACTTGAAAGAGAAAAAGGCCCGTTTCATGTTAAGCAGCGATTGCCATAACAAATCGGACCTCGATTGTTACTTCAGTGAATCTCTTGAGCTGATTAAGAAAGCAGGAATCAAGACGCTTTGGATCTTGACCAACCAAGGATTTGAAGAAAGAGACATCGAACTCTTTGCATAAGTGGTATTCCAGAGGATTGACCAACCTTGGTCAATCCTCTTTTATACTCTGAAACTATCTTTCACGCTGACTACAGGACAAATTCATATAGCAGCTTATCGCCAATATGCACTTGCTGTAATCCCTTTTTCTTCTCCTTATTGAAGTTGAAGCTCAGCATATACCCTGTTGTCAGTCCAAAGTAATCCAAATAATCACTAATCTGCTTCTCTCCATCCGCATTGTATCTTGAACCGCGCCAGATTTTCAATTCAACGATGTACTGCTGACCAAGGTAATCTATGATCACATCCATACGCGTCTGATCCCTTGTTTGGGACTCGATATAGTAGTTGCCCATTTCAATGATGATCGGTCTGAGGTAGAGCAGGAACAGCTCCCTTCCGTCCTTCTCTTTGAACCTGTCCTCCAGTGGTCCAAACACCTTCTCGTATGTGTCGGTGAAGCCCTCCAGGACAAGGCGCATATCTAGCCTTCCATCCTGCACAAACGCATTCCTTGCCAGATCACCCTCCCTGCAGAAGACATTGCCTTTGAGTTCTTCATCTGACAGGAATAGGTTGTACAGTCTCATTTCAAAGACTCTGTTGGCCACACGTACCATACCATGATCATCCACGATCAGTCCATACATCTGCATCAAGGCAACCCCATCCTGATATTCGTTATACGCAAGCCATTTTCCTTCCATCAGAATGCTTCGAATAGCGTCTTTTAGATCGGGATAGTTCTTCAAGTTACTCATCAACAAATAGAACAAGGTGTTGTCATCGAAAAGCAATAGCTTGATTGCTTCATACAAACCAGCATGTGTCCATGCGACTGCCACTCCTGTATTTTTAACAACCTGCTTGTCAATCAACTGGCATATCCTGCTGACAAGAAACGGATACCCGTTTGTGTATTCCCTGATCAGCTTAGCGATTGAGCCAGTGTCCATGCCTGTTTGATAGTCTGCTTCATATTCATCCAGCATACCCTTGATGCCAGCTTCAGAAAGGCTCATGTCGATGTCAAAATCAGCGGCGATGTTCCAGGGGCTATTGATCCTGTATTGATCCTCGCCACGAATCCTGCCACTTAAACACCTGACATCCGTCACTCCAGCAAATATCACAGACTGAAACGTTGGAATCCCCTCGGAGTCTCTGCTGATATAGCCAGCACGAAGCTGTGCCAGAAAATCCAGGAACACCTGAAAGTTGGTCGCATAATCCACTTCATCGATCATCAGAACAACCGGCAGCTTCGAACCACCACACCATTTTTGTATAATCCTCATCAGATCCTCAAGCTTGTCATCCACATTTTGAGAAGACACAAAATAGGTCATTTGATCCACGATAGCCTCTGGAATTGAGATCAACCCATATCCCACTTTATTCAATATCTGCCTAACAAAACTCCTGCAAAATGATTCTTCCGTTCGAAAAGAAGAACTTCCCAATCTCTGAAAGTCCAGTCCCACCATCTCGTAATCAGAGGCCAGCGCTTTCCTAAGAGCGTTTAGTGTGGTTGTTTTTCCGTATTGCCTAGCACGATTGATGGTAAAATACTCGCCAGCATCTACCATTTTTTTGATTTTCTTAACCTTATCGGAGATATCAACCATGTAATGCTTTGATGGGATGCATACTCCTGTCGTATTGAAAGTTTTCAAGTATGTTCTCCTTTCCTATGAATCTATTCGCCGATCGACAACAGCATCTCCATACACAAATCAAGACATTAACAACTCTATAATCTCATCCACAGTCTTACCGCATTCTCTTATTGCTTTTTCAAGGCGGACACGATCATTCCACTCTTTATCATCCGCAAATGTCCGCTCTATCACAGCAACGGCCTCATCATTAATTTCACCACGGTAAAGTTCTTCATCATAGCCTCCTCCCAAATACTGACTAATGATAATCTGATGATTCGGATATTCACGCAATCCATCAATAGCCTTTTGAGGAGTATCATAGAGTATAGTCGCTCTAAATCCTTCTGAATCGAATATATCGTATAACCCAGGTAATGTTTCAACGTTTTCAAAATACGAAATGTTCATAATCATAATTTCATTTTCTCCAGATTAATAATGTTAATATTGAAAGGAGCAAATGGTTTGAACAGGCATTTGCTCCTTCTAGCACAATTTTGTAGAATTATCCAAAGCATGCCTACAGTTATATGAGGACGATTGAAGATATCCAGATATTTGACTGTTCCAGTATATCCAGCACATACTCAGGTTCTACATTGTGATAAGAAGCCTTGTAATTTCATGATTACAAGGCTTCTCGTATATTATTGCAAATTTTGATTCATCAGAATGGGCAGGAACCTGGAATCTTGATCCACTTATCTGCCTTGCCGCATTTTACCTGATTTGGATTAGCGAACTCTTTAGCATCATTGCAACTATAGCAATCTTTGCGGAAACATCCTTCGGGCAGCTTCAACTCAGGAATAGCTACCTGTTCTTTCTTGACTTCTTTCTTTTCCATCTTTTACTCCTATTCTGAGTGATGGGAATTAACCACTGTCAGCTCTCCTTCTTCGATTACCACATCTTCGTTTTCCCTTTTGGCGATGAATGGGATGATTTTGTCACCTGGCAATATGAGCGGAAACATCAGTTGATCGATTTCGTTGGGCATAGCGTTCATGATCTTTTTGATGTATCCCTCGTCTGTTCTACTTAATCTATCGCAACGAATTGGGTGGGAATGGAACATGCCATAGAATGATATACCTTGGTTTCTCCATTCCGATATGGTTCTATTCAGGAAGTCAACGTTGGGAATGTACTCGTATTTTCCTCGTGTCTCCTCTATCACGATTCTTGAGATGCACATGTCTTGACCACCAATGATTCCTCCTGTCTCGGGAGGCACGGGACAAACCCCTAGCATACGGTCATAGATGTCTTTCTCAACCTTCATTTACATTCCCTTCATCACTCTCTGGTTATATAATACTACACGCATTGTGGTGCGTCAATACTTTTTTTACGTTATTTCTTTCACAAACACATCAGTACCGATTAACAAGGAATTCAGTTAATTCCTTGGCATTCAATGGGTAACATAGGAGATTAAATGTTCCGTCTTCATAGGATATGATAGATACCGCACCATTGGGTATGCCATAGTATCTAGGATCAAACTTCATTGTCAGCCTATTCTTCCCCAGCAATTCATACAGCATGTATCTGTAGTAGCTGCCATGGCACGCTATGAGGATGTTGTCTCCATCGTTCGCGCTAGCGATCATTCTGTTGAACGCCTTCCTGGCGCGCGCCTTTACATCGGACGCTGATTCTCCATGGATGAAGCGAAAGTTATCCGTTAAGTGTCCGATAAACAATTCCCTGCCATGCTCAACATGCCTTTTGCCATCGATATCACCAAAACTAATCTCCTTCAAGTTATCGAGTGGCACAAGGGGAATATCTCTGTCTCCTAGGACAATTCTAGCGGTATCTACCGCCCTGCGGTATGGCGAAGTATAGCATTGCGTGATGTTCACATCACGCAATGCTTCTCTGGTGTCTTCTAGCACATGAATGCTCTCAGGGCACAAGGGAGAATCCACTTGTCCCTGTATGATGCCAGCTTTGTTGTATTCCGTTCTTCCATGACGGACATAATAGAATGTGATTTTCATAACCAATATTCTATCATCCTGATTGTTTCGTGCAACATTTTATTTTCCATGTGATAACATACTTACATGAAAGAGAGGAATCTACACATGACAAAAGCTAAATATTCCACTAGCATTTCCAGAGCGATTACCGATTTTCTCACAGAGGATGATTGGAACTATACATTTGATGCGGAGAAGGGACGTTTCCAGTTCATTCTGTCAACGAATAAGAAGCTGAAAAACATATCGTATATTATTTCTGTGCGCGAGGACAGCTATATCGTCTATGCGACCAGCCCAATTGGACCATCGGCTGACAATCCTGAGGAAATGGCGCGCATGGCAGAATTTATCTGCCGCGCAAACTTCGGATTGGTCAACGGTAATTTCGAACTCGATTTCCGAGACGGTGAGATCCGCTACAAAACATATGTCAATTGCGATGGGATTGTTCCTACGGAAGAGATTATCCGTTCCAGTATCTTCGTAATCGCATCCATGTACAAGCGTTACGCAGATGGGATCACTGATGTTCTCTTCAAGGATATCACCCCCGAGGAAGCAATCAAGAATTGTGAGCAGGAAACAGCTTCTGCTATTTCCGATGCGCTCCACAAGCTTCTTCAGGCATCCCCCGAAGGTCCACTTGCGGAAAAGCTCCAGCATTTGCTTGAATTCGCATCCGATACAGAAGATGAGGATGACGACAATGGCTTGATTGAACTAATTCCTGAAGATGATGATGACTATTCCGCAGAGGATAAAATTATCGTTGATGATTATGAAGCTGATGAAAAGCAAGATGAAGAAGATGAAGACAACGATAATGAGGAGAAGGATGATGGCGAGGAAACCGTGATTCACACTGAGTCAGAAGAAGAAGAAGATGATGATGATGATAACGGCGATGAGATTGTTGATGAAACGCTTCTTGACTTAAGTGATTTCCTTAAAAACCTCAAAGACGATTCAACAGATTAACAATTCATGGGTCTGAAAAAGAACCGGTTTACCGGTTCTTTCTTTTTTTGGATTTGATTATGCAGTCTTCTTCTTTTTCCACATTAGCCAGCAGAGAGCTGCGCATGCCGCAACAATCAGGGCATCGATGACATACATCGTCTTGACCCATCCAGGTGTTCCACCCTTTGAGGCTATCGCATATGCACGGCTGTTAGCGCATGTGTAGAGAATGTTCTTGCATGCTTGCCTCATGGCGATTACAGATGTAGCAGATGTTGTATCTGTCACTCTGGAGAAGTCTGTCATCTGAGGTGTCAAGCAGAAGTCGTTGCCGTTTCTGATCAGGATATCCGCATCCTGGTAGCCATAGCCACCGAAGTAGTCTGTCAGAACCATGCCTCTGAAGCCCCATTCGCCACGGAGAACGTCATTCTGCAGCTCTGTCGTAGCACCGGCATACTTGTTGCCAATGTAGTTGAACGCGCTCATGACAGCATCGCATCCGCCTTCCTTGACGGATAGTTCAAATGGCTTCAAGTAGATTTCACGCATCGCTTGTTCGTTTGTCCAAGTGCACAACATGTCTGTACGGTGTGTCTCTTGGTCATTCAAGGCGAAGTGCTTCATAAATGCATAGACACCGGACTCTTCTGCACCAGCGATGGCATTGGCAGCCATCTTGCCGGAGATCAGACCATCTTCAGAGTAGTATTCGAAGTTACGTCCTGCGAAAGCGGAACGGTGAATGTTCATTGCTGGAGCATACCAGCCAGAAACATCCATTTCATCAGCCATCTTACCGATGGAACGACCGAATTCCTTGGCAAGCTCGACATTCCATGTGGACGCAATGACAACGCCAGCTGGGAAGCCAATGGAAGCCTTGCCTGTGAAATTGTTGTTAATGGAAGCAGGACCATCGCAATCGACTTGCTGCGTCTTGCCAATGGCATCGACTGCCACAGACTGATAACCACCAACACCAATCAGGTTTGTCATGTCATCGATTGTCAACTGATCCAGGAAGGCATCCCAAATCACATCATCGTAATCCTTGCCACGGACATCCTGCATTGTCAAGCCACTGGATTTGCCTGTTGTAGGCATGACATCAGACGCGTTGTTGAATTGCGTTGGATCATAGTTTGTATGGTTGTAGAAACCAGCCTTTACACTGTCGGACATTTCGAAGTTTGTCGGAGCAGCGGTTGCCTCGGCATAGTTGGCGAAAGAATCTGCTCTGGACAAATATGTGACATCACCCTGGGCGAAAGCAAACTTAGCATCCGCTGTCTCAATATCGCTCTCACGCTTATTGGAACCAGAGAATACAAACTCATCGACGGACAAAGTCTTGGAATCGATGATGTTGTGGGAATCACTGTTAATGGAAATGACATAGTCTCCTGCATCAAGGACATAGCACTTGTTGTTGATGTAGTCGAAGGAAGCCATGTCTTCCAGCTCGAAGCTGATCTTGACAGTCTCGGACTTGCCAGGAGCCAACAATGAAGTCTTTGCGAAAGCAACAAGGTTCGCTGTTGCCTTCTCAATGCCACCGTTGATATATGGCGGATTGTAGTAAACTTCCACAACATCTTTACCCGCCTTGTCGCCTGTGTTTGTTACCTTGACATCGAAGCTGATCGTTGTTCCATCAACGGAAATGTCACTCATTTCCTGGTTGAATGTCGTGTAGGACAAGCCATAGCCAAACGGATATACGACTTCTTCGTCATAGTCGATGACACCCTCTGCCGCAGCTGTTTCATACCAACGATAGCCAACATAGATGCCCTCAACGTAATTGACGAAATTCGGCGTTACAGGGAAACCATAGGACATTGGCGATACATCCGCAAGGTTCGTGTACTGGAATTCACCGATATTGTTGTAGTATGGAGCCTTTGTCAAATCCGCCACAAATGTATCGATGGTCTTGCCGGAAGGGTTAACCTCACCCGTCAGGATTCTGCCCAGGGCGTTGAAGCCTGTCTGACCAGGACCTGGCGCAAGAATAACAGCCTTAATGGAAGGATACTCGTTGACCCATCCCAGTTCCATGGCATTAGATGCATTGATCACAACAATAACGTTGTCGAATCTGCTTGTGACTTCCTCAACCATTGCTTCCTCGCGTGTCGTTAACATGAGGTAGTGCTTGTCATTGCCAAGGTCTTCCGCAAACTCGGAATAACGCAAGCCACTGGCAGAGAAGAATGTGCCGCTGCCGTCATCCTGGAAAGTGGACTCGAATGTTGGATCCAACTGTGTTGGCAAGTCTGCACCTTCACCACCCGAGCGCGCGATCACGATCATTGCTGTGTCTGAATACGCTGTAGCATTGTCAAACACACCTGCCGCCTCATACTCATCCATGCTCAATTCTGGAATCGTCCAGTCTTGACCCATCATACCAACATTTGGACGAGCCGTGCGCCAATCTGTGTAGAACTTCACAAGATCCGGATTGTAGGACAATCCCGCATTTTCCAGTCCCTTCAACAGCGATACTGTTTCATACAAGCCAGAAAGGGAGCCAGAGCCAGTTCCACCATAGACAGGATTAGTGGAAGACCAGCCAAATGTGTTGAGTTTTGTGTCCTTGGAAATCGGCAGGAAGTCGTTGTCATTCTTCAACAAGACAAATCCCTCTTCCGCAATTTCCTGGCACAGCGCGCTAGCGTTTGTGATGCTTTCCTCGCTGATGTCTCCCGCATCGGAGAGAACCATGGAAACCATGCTGTACATAGGTCCGGTAAGAATCTGGTTAACAATCAGCGTTACCGCCAAGATAAACGCCAACCATGCGGAACCACGAATCTTTCCACGGGAATCTTTCTTAGCTTTTCCAGCCAAGACGGTAACAACAATCGCTGCCACAAGGCACAAGACGATCGCAATGATCTGCCCCTTGAGCATGCCTAGCGTTGTCATTACATCATTCATGTTAATACCAAGCATTTTCATCCTCCTCATCTATAATGATGCTTTGATCATAACTGCATCTATTGTAATATAAGCGCTTTCACAAATCAATCACATTTTCTTTTTCTTGCCTCTTTTTTTATCCCATCATTCATCATTTTGAATATGTTTCTTGGCGCAAATATTTTTTAGATGTATAATATTCTTGGGAAGGAGGCATATATGGCAAACGATTATTCCCAAGACCTCGCAAACTCACTGAAAATCAAATTCGCCGAACTTGGCATCCACCATACGTTCGACCACGAGCATGGCGCTTTCTACTTCAACTTGCGTATCGAAGGCAAAGTGAAAACACTCAGTTGCGCTATTCTCGTCCGCCACACGGAATACATCACTTATATGACCAGCCCTATTGCGGCTGACATCAGCGATGTTTCCTCAATGAATCAACTGTCAGAACTCCTCCATCGCATCAACCGCACCGTTTCCAGAGGGTGTTTTGAACTAGATTTCGATGATGGAGATATCCGATACAAGATCTACACAGACTGTTCAGAAACCCCTCTCACCAAAATCACCCTGACAAAAGCCATTCTCATCCCTTCGTTTATGTTTCTGACATATTCTGACGCAATCAATCGTGTCATATTCAACCACGTCAAAGCCAAAGATATCACCGTGCAGCGCCCCGATTCGTTTACCGTCCCCATGGTCGAAGGCTTTAAGGAAATCCTGCGCAGGGCACTGAGTGAAGATGAAGACGACACCAACACGCACAAACCTACAAACATGATGTCATAAAGACGACCATGTAGTTCCATGGTCGTCTTTACTTATGCGCTAGCGCACTATCTCATTCTACAGATTCTCTTTGATCTTTTCGATCATTGCGGCGTATTCATCATCGCTCAGGAACTTCTCCCCTGGATTCATCGCAAACACGCCACCCCACTCATATTGGTCACGGTACTTTGGAACAATATGCACATGCAAATGACAGCCAGTGTCACCATAAGCACCATAGTTCAGCTTGTCCGGATGGAATGCCGCATGGATTGCCTTCGCCGCCCTTGCGACATCCTCCATGAATGCGGCTCTCTCTTCCGCACTAATATCCACTATCTCACTGACATGATCCTTATAGGCCACAATGCACCTGCCTGGATGGCTCTGTTCCTTGAAGAGGATCAACTTGCTGACACTCAAATCACAAACGGGAATGCCAAATGCCGCCAACAATTCCCCGCCCATGCAATATCCACACTTCTCGCGTGGTGCTTCACGTTCATTCATACGTATCATCTCCTTATTGCCTGGATTCTATACCATCCCAGCCTATCTGTCAATTCATAATCCCAACATTTGCATGGACATTTCCCCTCATGAAGATGCCCATCTTCAAACCAAGGTATGGCAAAAAACAATATATGTTTTCAGAGAACCTGGCAACCCTCGCTATGCGCGCGTGCCTCTTGCTAATGAAAGGACATCTATTTCACTCTCTACGCCTCCTAGGCGCAGAGTATAATCACCATGTAGGACAGATATATTTTTCTTCCGTAGCAAAGTGGCACTATCCCGGTAAAGGCCACCTGCATACGCAAGTCATTTCCACACAAAACTGCGTGTGCGCTATATAATACCCGAAGACCAAAGACTTGTCTAGCCCCTTTTTTCGAACAGTCCAAAAAATGAGACTTAATCGAGATATTGTACGAATGATCGTGTGATTTGTTTAATTCTTAAATTTCTCGTATCATCCCAAGCAATGATATATACTTATAACAAAGAAAGGAACAACGTTATGAAAAAGCTACTTCTAAGCATACTCTTATTCCTTGCGACTCTTCCCGCATACGCCAACTCTGCCCTCACATATTTCACAGGTTCAGACGCATACGGTCCCATCGCAAGCGAAGACTGTCCCATCATTGTTGAACATGAAGACCTTGTCTTGACCTTGCAAGACTTCCCCTTAGACTTCTATGGCCTAGACGCAGACATCATGTCCTACAATGGAACCCTGTCAGCGACATACACCTTCACCAACCCCACCGACACGTCCATTGATGCAACCCTGTCATTCCCCCTAGGCGATTCGCCATACTACTACGAATACCCCCAGATCGCCTATAGCGCCGAAGAAATGGCCCGCTACCATGTGTCCTGCAACAATGTCGATATCCCAACCACCCTGCGATACACCTACGTCAAAGACAACTTTTCTCTTGCAAGAGACCTGCCTCTTCTACAAGATGACTACGTGGACGATGTCTTTATCCATCGTGACACCCCTGTAACATCCTATACCTACCGCTTCACCTGCACAGAAAAGAACGACAACAACCTCTTCTGGATGGACTGTCCCATGACAGTCCATCCACAGGAAAGAAGAATACTCGCTTCAGACTTCAATGGTCTTTCCCAAACCAACGATACGATTACCCTGATGCTTTCCACCAATGAAGAAACAGACGCAACATTCTATGTCCTTGGCAAAGACTTCGACACTCCTCCCCAATGGCAAGCACACAATGGTGAAACACCCATGTCAAAGGGAGAAGGAACGCTTGTACACAAAACAACAATGACATTCGAAGACTTTGTTCTCTCCCACAAAACCCAAACATTCCCCATCACCGACATCGACTGGTACAATGCATGGGTGGCCACATGCAAGAAAAACACCCCATGCATCGAAGAATACAACCCAGAGCTATTCCTCATGTGCTGGATCCAATACAGCCTCCACTTCGAACCAAACGAAACCCTCACCAACAATGTGACAGCCCCCATCTACCCCGATATTGACACGTCATACGAACCACACAAATACACGTATAACTACCTCTTATCCCCCGCATCCACCTGGAAAGACTTTGGCTCCCTGGACATCGACATCGTGACCGATTCGTTTATGTCCGATAGTGAACTCGGTGAGTTCACCAAAACAGACTCTGGCTACACCAAGTCATTTGATTCATTGCCAGAGAAAGAACTAAAGTTCTCCCTCTGCACCTCCCAAACACCAACCCAAAGAAAGAACAACTACGTCCTAACCATCCTACTATTCCTCTTCTTCATAGGATTCATCCCCTTCATCCTCATAGTC
>OMYM01000275.1 GCA_900315225.1 uncultured Erysipelotrichaceae bacterium
GAGGAAAAGGAAATGAAGTTCATGATCGATACAACCGAAGTAACAGTCGCATGGGAAGACAATGCGTCAGTAGACGCATTGCAGGAACTTGTGAATGAGGATCCACTGACTATCCATATGTCCATGTATGGAGGTTTTGAACAGGTGGGATCCATTGGCACCTCTCTGCCTAGAAAAGATGTCCAGACAACGACAACATCCGGCGATATTGTTTTGTATTCAGGTAACCAGATCGTTGTATTCTATGGATCCAATTCCTGGGCATATACACGGTTAGGACATATCCAAGACAAGACAGAAGAGGATATGAGAGACTTGTTATCCCATGGCAATGTGGATATCACAATTCTCAATGAGTAGGCATTGGAACCATTGAAGATTTATGGCATCTTGTGGACAGACAATGCAAGAAATCTAAAAGACGTGAACCTTCAGATTCCCTGATGTATCTCGTCTTTTTCTTTACGTTCCACTAGCAACCCTTTCCATCATTTGCGGATATTTTAAACCAAAGGTACCTCAGATAACTGTGGTCTATGATGTGAGTGGGGTGACAATAATATACGAATTATAAGCCTACGTGATCATGGCATACGAATTCCGTTAACCTGTTGGCGAAGAAAGAATAGATCGACCGCAAAAATCAGGCAAAAAGGGGCTTAAAATCATATGTTTTACGGTCAATGTCTTGGTTAATGAACGCTAACTCAAGGCCGAACTATGGCTGAGCCTATTATCTAGCGCATTTTCGCGATTTCGTATGACCGAAAAAACTGATGTACCGACCGCAAAAAATGCTTGTTTTCAGGGGGATAGCTGTGCTATAATCTGTGCGTGACCTATAAATAGGTCTGTGAACCATCCCAATATGGACTTGTTGTACTAAAGAAAGGTTGTTGGTCATAACTTACTTCAGATGCTTTGCGTCTGACTGTCTACATAGAAACAAAGGTAGCAAGATCTCATTGAATCTTGCTCTTTGTTTAATGGACAGGGTTTTCTATCGAATTTTGACGTTTGTCCAAAATATGGTGACTTGTTGTTGACGTATCATGCGATTTGTATAATAATCATGGCTGAATAGGTGATGGAATATGGTAGAGATATTGAAATGGAATTGGCGTTCTTTCTTTACGGAGAAAGAATTGGACTATGCGGAGAAACAATACGATAGTGGCAAGTGTCGTATTGTTGAATGCACAAAAACTTGTTTAGAAGGAGAGGTTTGGAATAATTCTGGCCGTTTTTTTGTTGCCATTAACAATCTTCCGCAGACGTTTGAAGAATGCATTAAGGATAACTATGCAGAACATAGAGGAGGGGAGATTGAGAGTAAAGATAGAACGGAATGGATTTGCACATGCAAAAAGGGAACTATTGGCGAAATGTGCAATCATATGGCAGCGTTAGCGTATTGCTTTGAAAGGCAAACGGGAGGCATTGAATTCGATGTAACAGCTGGGGAAAAAGCTGTCCGTATTAAATATGTAAAGGCAGTAGCAGAGAGGAAACGTCTGGAAGAGCAGAAGGCGGAGTATCGAAATATTGTGAAAGATGTTGCGCGTGTAATATCTTTTGATATGAGGGGGCGTTATTTTAACTTCTTTAACAAAGTAAAAGAGTTGAAGACAAATCGTTATGAAATTGAGTTGATGGAGAAGCTGCGTCCTTTATGCAAGGATTTTAAGGCTTCTGTTGACTATGGAAAAAATGGTTTGCAAGAGCTTACGACATCGATGACTATTGATGGAAAAGGTGCGAAATGCAAGATTATGCGCAATGCCAGTCTTTCGCTGGAGTGTTCATGCGGGGAGTATTGTCATACTAGGTATTATAATGTACGTACTAGTTTGACTGACAAGGATTATAGTAGGGAGTTGTGTGCTCATAAGCTATTGTTATTGGAGAAGACGGTTGCCTACATCAATGAAGAGGATCCAGGGGATTATACCGACTACAATGCATCGCTGTTCATGAAGGGTGTGTTTAGCGATAGTCCTGTTGTCGAGGATGTCGCAAAAGACAAAATATGCAACGTTGCGCTTACGGCGGAAACGCATTCCCAAGAAGACAAATTGTATTTGACTTTCAAGGTGGGAATGGATCGCATGTATATTGTGAAGAAAATAAACACTCTAATTGAAAGCTGGAATGGGGAAACGACATATGTGCTGGGAAAGATGGAGATTGATTTTTCCAAGCAGGATTTCAATGATGAAGGATTGAAATGGATAGAGTTGCTTTCGAAACAGGAATCTTTTGCGGTTAAGGATGGTGGTCGTATATTGACGTATGGTTCGATTATCGGGGACAAGGCGCATTTGAATGGACGGTTTCTGGATGATTTCTATGATGCTTTTGAAGGTCGTTCCGTGGGTGAAATTAAGCTTAGGAAAGGCGTATGCAAGGCTAATGTTATCATCACACCGATTTTGGATAGGGGGCATGTCCAAGGCGTTATTGTTTCGGGAAGTGTACCACAGTTCCTCCAGGGAAAAAAGTACGAATACTGTTACCAGAAGGGTGTTTTGTCGAGGGTGAGCCAGTATAATACGGCTAGTCTTGCTAATTTTAATCAAATTGCCAAGGAAGGAACGTTTGGCTTTCATGTAGGGCGTAAGAATCTAGCTGAGTTCTATTATCGTGTGCTTCCTTCGTTGCAGGAGAACAATAGTGTCGTTGTGCAAGATAAGACAAATGGAACATTGGCTGGTTTGTTGCCTCCAGAAGCAGTGTTTACTTTTCGCTTGGATTTGAATGGCGATAGGATCTTGCTTGAAATGACGGTTGCTTATGGCGATGAGAGTATGCCTTTTGGCAATAAGCCGTATCCTTCCAAGGCTACTCATGATATTCAGCAAGAGAAGCGTGTGTTGGAAATAGTGAATGAGATGTTCAGTGAAGAGGAGGATTATGTGTTCTCCTTGAAGCTGGAGGATGAAGATGGCTTGTATGATTTCCTGACTAATGGGATTGGTCGTCTTGAGGGTTTTGGTGAAGTTCTTGGGACATCCGCATTCTATTCGTTACGTATACGTGAGATGCCTTCATTTACGATGAATGTCTCTGTTTCGCTGGAGAGCAATCTGTTGGATCTTGAGATTTTGACAAAGGATCTTACGACGGATGAATTGTTGGAACTTTTGGCAAGCTATCAAGCGAAGAAGAAGTATCATCGCTTGAAATCAGGGGATTTCATTGATTTGGATAATCCTTCTTCCTTGGTTGGCATGCAACAGACGTTATCGCAATTGAATCTCTCGATGGAAGATGTCTTGCATGGGAAAGGGCATTTGCCTTTGTATCGTGCGTTATATGTCAACACGTTGTTGGAGGAACACGACAACCTGATCGCAAGGCGTGATAAGACGTTGACTAGCCTTGTTCGTTCGTTCAAAACGATCAAGGATTCTGACTTTACTGTCCCATCCAGTCTTGAGGGTGTTATGCGTCCGTATCAGGAGATTGGGTGCAAGTGGTTGAATGTATTGAATCAATCTGGTTTTGGCGGTATTTTGGCGGATGAAATGGGGTTGGGAAAGACCTTGCAGTTGTTGGCGGTGATCAGTGAGTTGAAGACGGAAGGGGCGATTGGTTCCTCGCTTGTTGTTTGTCCTGCTTCTCTTGTCTTCAATTGGGTGGAAGAGGCCAAAAGGTTTACACCTGATCTTTCGGTTAAAGCAATTGTTGGCTCTACGTCAGATCGCAAGGAGATCATTGATAGCATTGATGAGGGTGGCTTTGACCTGTATGTCACGTCATATGACTTGTTGAAGCGCGATATCACTGACTATGATGAAGTGATCTTTGATACAATTGCCTTGGATGAGGCGCAATATATCAAGAACCAAAGGGCAGCAGTAACAAAGGCGGTAAAGGTACTGAAGGCACGTCATCGTGTAGCATTGACGGGAACTCCGATTGAGAACAGGCTTTCCGAGCTTTGGAGCATCTTTGATTTCTTGATGCCGGGATTCTTGTATAGCCGTGAAATGTTTGTGTCTCGCTTTGAAACACCGATTGTTAAGGGAAATAGCGAAGAGGCTTCGCAGCAACTCAAGAAGATGACCGCTCCATTCATCATGCGTCGCTTGAAAGAAGATGTTCTAAAAGATCTTCCAGCAAAGCTGGAAGAAGTACGTTATTGTGCATTGGAAGGTGAACAGAGACATCTGTATGATGCACAAGTGGTGAACATCAAGAAGACATTGTCTGGGGAAAACGCTGATCGTGAAAAGATCAAGATCTTTGCTGAGCTGACTAAGCTAAGGGAGATTTGTTGTGATCCTTCGCTTCTGTATGAGAATTACCAGGGAGATTCAAGCAAGCGAGAAGCATTCATAGAACTCGTTGTCAATGCGATTGACGGAGGACATCGGATGCTTGTGTTCTCTCAGTTTACCTCAATGCTAGCGCTGTTGGAGGAAGACTTGTTAAAGCAGGAGATCAAGTTCTTCAAGATTACTGGTTCAACGCCAAAAGAAGAGCGTATCAAGCTTGTTAATGAATTCAATGATGGGGATGTTCCCGTGTTCTTGATATCGCTCAAGGCAGGAGGAACAGGACTGAATCTGACGGGTGCCGATATCGTCATCCACTATGACCCATGGTGGAATGTCGCTGCGACAAACCAAGCGACTGACCGTGCCCACCGCATTGGCCAGACGAAGCAGGTGACGGTATACAAGATGATCGCGAAAGACACGATAGAAGAAAAGATATTAGACATGCAAAGGATGAAGAAAGAACTCGCTGATGCATTTGTGAATGGCAATGGCGAATCCTTGACAAGACTCTCTGCCGAGGAACTTCTTGATTTGTTGTCGTAATGAAATCCCGTGGCAAGCCACGGGATTTTCTGGTCAGGTTCATTTCGAACGCACTTTTCTGGTTTTGGGGTTGACATGGGAGATGAACGGAGTAAAATCATAGTCACACACCCTTGGCAAGGCAAAATATACTGGAATTGAAATGTCGGTTAAAGACTTGATAATATCGCAAGGGAATAGTTATGCATACGATGATGCGATAAGAAGCAAATCATTCGTATATCATCGCGGGAAGATGATGATTTTTTCGTTCTTCTTTGGCGAATGAATCAGCCTGATGGCTCTTCATATCAAACGTATTATAAATATAATTTTGCTTGGATTAACAAGTAGATGAAATTCTGACACGCATTACCGCTGTTTGTTATTGACAATTCATAGATCATAGGTTATTTTAGAAAAACCAAAGCAAAGGGGTGAGATTGATACAGGCGGTATGCCTGGGAAGAAAACGGAAAAGGCAAGCGCTTGCGATTGCCGTCAAGGAGAAAAGATATGAAGAGAAAACTTGTAAGGATTTTCTTGTTGGCAGAGGTTATTCTGTCCTTGTGCGCGTGTCAAGGACAGGGTCTGGTTCAACAAACGATTGGACCTGGAGATGATTCTGCCCAATGGGTGAATATAAATGGGGTTTTGCGCGTATGTGAAGATACCCCTGATATCGTTGATCCACAGTGTACATCAGGGTATTATACAGTTGCTTTGAATGTATTTGATCGTTTGGTTGAGGTTTCCACAAGTGAAAATGGCAGTGAGATTGTTCCATCTCTTGCGGAAAGCTGGGAGATTTCGGATGATGGACTGACATATACATTTCATCTTGTGCCAAATGTCCATTTTAGCAATGGCAATGAATTGACTGCTTCTGATGTGTTGTACACATTTAAACGTTTGTTGACGTATCCGAGGTCTGTCAATCAAAGTCTTGTGTCACAGATTAAAGGTGCCAAGGATTTGCGGGAAGGGAATTCCACGGAACTGGAAGGTTTCAAGATCCTAGGTGACTTGGATTTTGCGATAACTTTGGAAAAGCCTTATGCAGCGTTTCTTGCATGTCTTTCTACGCCAGGGGCTTCCATCTTTGATGAAGAGACAACCGAGGAAGCGGGGATCGGTTTTGGGGTTGATCCAAAAGTGACGATTGGAACGGGACCGTTTGTCTTTTCAGAGTGGGAACATGGCGTAAGTATGACGCTTGTGGCCAATCCTGATTGTTGGAGTGGAGGACCAAAGTGTAGGGAAGTGGACATTCTGTTTAACTGTGACGTAGAGGCGCAACGTATTCTCTTCGAAGGCGATAAACTTGATATTCTTGACTTGGAAAAGCTTAGTAATGAAGCAGAGTACTTTATTCGTGGCGATATTTATCAAGATCGACTGGTGTGTGGTTCGCGGGTTGGCATTGCCTATATTGCATTGAATCAGTCGATAGCGCCATTGGATGATGTCAAGGTGCGCAAGGCATTGCAGATGGCGGTGGATCGCAACTTACTTCTCTTGGCTTCGTATGGTGGCAGGGGGCAGATTGAAAATGGAATCTTTCCCCATGGCTTGATTGGCTTTAATCCGGATTTAGCGGAGATCACGTATAGCCAGGATCGGGCAAGAAAGCTTCTTAAGGAAACAGGGCATACGGATGACATTCAATTAGACCTTGTTTGTCAGGTGGCTGAAAACCAAGGGGATTTGTGCAGTATCATCGCATCCATGTGGGAGAAAATAGGGGTTCATGTCAATATTATTGATATGGATGATGAGACTTTCATGGAACATCGCAAGGCAGGTGAACTGCAATGTTATACAGGAATGTGGTCGGCGGATTTCAATGACCCCGATAATTTCATTTCGACTTTCTTTGGCTCAAAAGAAGAGAGTCTTTCCCGCAGCATTGGATATAGCGATGAGAAGATCATTAAGCGTATCAGTGATGCCAAGGCAATCGTAGACACGGATAAAAGGATAGAAGAATACAGGTCGCTGGAGGAGGTGATTGTGCAGGAACAGTGTTCATGGATACCATTGTACTCTTTGCAACATTATTTTGTTGTCCGAGATGGCGTTGAAGGCTTTAAGGTTTCGTGGAACGGATGGTCTTCTTCCTCTTATCGCAATGTGAGCATTGAAGGGAAGTGATGGAATGAAGTCATTATCCGTGAGAATTACAGTGATTACTTTGACGGCCATCTTGATATCCATGTTTAGCATTGGTGCCATTGGCATCAATGCGACAAGAAAGATGGCAATGGAGAATTCCCGAAAAGAATTGTTGCTTGTGTGCGATAATAAGAAAAAATCCATTGAAGAATATCTTGCCAGTATTGAGCAATCGGTAAACACCATCGCCCATTATGCCAATGAGACATTGGACACATTGGAATTGGTGGATGGAGAGGTGGTTGGATTGCCAGCAGACCAAGAGGAATTTCCTGGGCGCGATTGGAATTCACCGCAACAGAAAAAACTGGATGAATACCTACAAGAGTATGCCCGTCAGATTGAGGTCATCTTCAATAGTGTTGCAAATCACACAAACGGGATGATCGCATATTATTTCCGCTTCAACACTGCCTTTAGCAAAGAGGCAACTGGTTTTCTATATTCAAAGGTAGCAAGTTCTTCATTCACCAAAATTGGTCTAAATGAAATATTGGAGTATGACCAAGATGATTTTGGACATGTTGGATGGTATTATGAGCCTATTCGCAATGGAAGACCAACGTGGATAGGACCATATGAAAACTTGAATCTTGGGTCGGAGATGATATCTTACATAGTGCCTTTGTACAAGGCTGGAACGTTGATTGGTGTATTGGGAATGGATATCGATTCCCGGACATTGATAGATCAAATCAGGGATCTCAAGGTATACAAGACAGGATATGCATTTTTAGTGGATGAAAATGCGACAGTCGTTTATCATCCCATTTTTCCGAAGGGAAAAGAAGCAAAAGACTATAACATCGATGTGGCCAACAGTGCCCAGCTATCCTATGTTTCTCGCAATGAGGATCCGATATTGGTGGAGTATTCCTTCAATGGCGTGAAGAAGATCGCTGCGTGTGCGTTTCTTTCCGATGGTTTGGAAATCGTTGTTACTGTTCCAACCAATGAAATTGATATTCTTTGGAAAGGCTTTGCGAGGGATGTCGTTCTCTTGGGTGTGATCATAGCGGTGTTGTTTAGCATTATCAGCTGGTACTTCATGCATAAGGTTATCCGTCCTTTGAAGAATTTGACGGTGGTGGCGCAAGAAGTCATTGAGGGTAACTATGATGTGAACTTGACGTATGATGGGGATGATGAGGTTGGCATCTTGACGGCCTCATTCCAGCATCTGATCGACTATCTGAAAGTATATATCAGTGATCTCAACAGCAAGGCTTATACCGATTCATTAACAAGAGTCAGGAACAAGGCGGGATTTGACATCTTCTCAAGAAAATTGGATAATGCGATCGATGTGGCTAGGAAAGAAGATGATATTGTGGAGTTCTCGGTGATCATGTTCGATTGTAATGACTTGAAGACAATCAACGATACATTTGGGCACGACAAGGGGGATATCTATCTTCAGACAGCGTGTAAGGCGATATGCAAGATATTTGTTAACAGCCATGTGTTTAGGCTTGGCGGAGATGAATTTGCGGCTGTGCTGCAGGATGATGATTTTATCGATAGGGAAGAGCTAGTCGAGAAATTTAGAAGCTACATGGAAGAAAACAACAAGAGTCATTCGAAGCCATGGATGCACATCAATGTATCGATGGGCATGGCTGATTATCTACCTGCAGTGGACAATAATGTCAAGCATTGCCTAAAGCGTGCAGATATGTTGATGTACCAGGAAAAACGAAGATATAAACAAAAGAAATATAAGAGAAATACGCCGTATGCATGATGAAGGGGAGTGATGATGGAAAAGTATCAATACAGCGAAGAAGTCAGAAGAGTTTTAGAACAATCCAGGATTCCTTTCGCAATATACCAGTTTATTGATAAACGAATGGAAGCGCTTGTCATTTCGTCGGGATTATGTTCCTTGTTTGGCTATGACGATATGGAGAAAGCGTATTATGACATGAACCACAATATGTATGTGGACACCCATCCTGACGATGTTGCTAGGATTGCGAATGCTGCATTTAGGTTTGCGATAGAGGGTGGGACATACGAAGTTGTCTATCGTACCAAAAACAAGTTAAAAGCTGGCTACACCATGATTCATGCTATAGGAGAGCATACCTATACAGATACAGGGGTAAGGCTAGCCCAGGTGTGGTATACCGATGAAGGCACATATCTTGAATCAGGAGATGAGTCAGAGAGTGAACTAAGCAGTCGTTTTTCGAATGCCTTGCATGAAGAAAGCATCATCATGGCAAGCTATCATGATTTCCTTACAGGCTTGCCCAATATGACGTATTTTTTCGACCTCGTGGAAAGCGGATTAAGGTATATCACTGCTAATGGAGGATCACCTGTCATCCTGTACATGGATTTAAGCGGAATGAAGTTCTACAACCATCGCTTTAGCTTTGCGGCGGGAGACAGGCTTTTGCGTAATTTTGGACATTTGTTGTCGGCTTATTTTCATACGGAAAATTGTAGCAGGCTTGGACAAGATCATTTTGCTGTGCTGACGGAAGAAGAGGGGATTGAAGACAAGCTTCACCAGTTCTTCAAGGAATGGGATGCCATGGATAATGGGCAATCTTTACCTATACGGGTAGGCATATATCTAGATCGCATGGAACATGTGGACATTAGCACTGCTTGCGATAGGGCGAAGCTTGCCTGTGACAGCTTGAGAAATAACTTTGCGTCTTCTATTGGATACTTCAACAAAGATATGCTTGCGACAATTGAGAAAAGGCATTATATTGTCTCACATATCGATGAAGCGATTAAAAACGGATGGATCAAGATATACTACCAACCGATTGTTCGTGCCATCAATGGCAGAGTATGCGATGAAGAAGCATTGGCACGTTGGATTGATCCTGTGCATGGATTCCTTTCCCCGGATGAATTCATTCCTTACCTTGAAGAATCCCGCTTGATCTACAAACTTGATCTTTTCGTGGTAGATTCGATTTTGAGGAAAATCAAGGAACAACAAAACAGGGGATTGTATACTGTGCCACAATCTGTCAATCTCTCTCGGTATGATTTTGATTGTTGTGATGTCGTTGAGGAAATACGTAGGCGGGTAGATGAATCTGGTATTGGTCGTGACAAGCTGACGGTGGAGATTACCGAAAGTGTCATTGGCTCCAATTTCGAATTCATGAAGAAACAGATCGACCGTTTTCGTGAACTTGGTTTCCAGGTTTGGATGGATGATTTTGGCAGTGGGTATTCATCATTAGATGTCCTGAAAAGCCTGCAGTTTGACTTAATCAAGTTTGATATGCGATTCCTGCAACAGTCCGACAACAACGAGAATGGAAAGATTATCTTGACGGAACTGATGCGCATGGCGACAGTCCTAGGCATCGATACTGTTTGCGAGGGTGTGGAAGAAAAGGAACAGGTGAGCTTCCTAAGGGATATTGGGTGTTCCAAGCTACAGGGATACTACTACAGCAAGCCTATTCCCCTTGAGGTGATGTTTGCTCGCTATGAAAACGGAACAGGCATTGGCTTTGAGAATCCATTGGAGACAGCTTACTACGAGACGGTGGGAAGGGTGAATCTCTTTGACCTTGCGGTTCTTTCCCGTGACAATGAGAATGAGTTTCAGAATTACTTTGACAGTCTGCCAATGGCAGTCATGGAGATCAGTGAGAATAACGCAAGGTATATCCGTAGCAATCCTGCCTATCGGGAATTCTGCCTGAAGTATTTGGGCTACTCAATCCTGGATAACAACGGAAACTATATCCCACATGTGAATGAAGCAAAGTTGGCTTTCATGCGCATGGCAAGGCAATGCTGTGAAGAAGACAAACGTGTTTTTGTGGATGATAAGATCAATGGCAATGTTAGTGTTCATTTCTATATTAGCTCGATTGGTGCAAATCCTGTGACGGGATCAAAGGCAGTTGCTATCGCAATATTGTCTGTCATGGAAGATGAGCAAGGAACAACATATGCAAATATTGCCAGGGCATTGGCGGCTGACTACTTCAATTTGTTCTACGTAGATCTAGAAACCGAGAAATTCATTGAGTATTCGTCTGCCGTGGGACAGGAAGACATTGCGATTGAACAACATGGCGATGACTTCTTTGCGAAAAGCAGGAAAGAGGCTGTGTGGCGTCTATATGAACCAGATGTAGAAAACTTTATTTCAATCTTTACAAAAGATAACATCATCAAGGAACTGGACGAACATGGCTTCTTTGTGACAACATATCGACTGTTGATAGAAAATGAACCCGTATATGTGAATATGAAAGCAGTTCGCATGAGTGATTCTGACAGGTATATTATCATTGGTGTCTCTGGCATAGACGCTCAGATGAAAGAGAAAGAAGCATTGGAACGCATGCGTGCAGAACAGGTCGCATATGCAAGAATCGCTGCTCTTTCCGGCAACTGCATTTGTATGTATATCATCGATCCTATTACGGGAAATTATTCAGAATATAGCGCTACAACAGACTATGATGGATTTGGCTTTGCGAAGAGTGGAGATGACTTTTTCGCCCAGGCAATCATCAATGGAAAAATTGTCGTGCATTCAGATGACTTAGAATGCTATAACAGAAGCGTCACAAAAGAAAACGTGATGAAAGACATTAGGAATAAAGGTCTGTTTGTCTTGGACTATCGTCTTGGTGGAACAGGTGGATATCGCAATGTTACCCTTCGGGCAACGCTTGTCAAAGAGGCGGATGGAGATAAGCTGATTGTCGGTGTTTTTGAGTGAGGTGGTGCATAGGACAGTAAAAAAGTCCCTTCAATGAAGCATTTTACATGGAATATCGCTTTGCACTAACAGCCACCATGTTCATCTCTTGGAGTTCTCGCAATAATGTTGAGCCTATCAAGCTTTGTGTGCAATGCCTTTTCCCAATTACCTGTATTCCGTATAGGGGGAGATGAATTCATTGCCCTGTTGGATCAGCAAGGAGATGCACGCTAACAAGATGGGCATGCACCAGCAGAAAAGAACAGCCTTAGGCTGTTCTTTTCTGCTGGTGCTTTATGTTGAAGGAAAATAATTTATTTTCCATGGTGCATACTGTTTGTGTAATCGGAGGAAACGTTATGAAAAAGATTATTACAGTAATGGCACTTATACTCACATTCACATTGGCAGCTTGTGGCGCAGGAAACGGCACAGCCGCTAATGATACACAGGCAAAGATCCAAGCGGTGGACAACGTTGTTCTCGTTGTATCTCCTACCAGGAGGTCATATATTGGATTTCAAGAGTATCAGAAGCAGCTTGAGTCTGTCTTGTCAAACGATGGAATGGTCAAGATCGTTGTTGCGGATGGTGTTCCCGAGCAAGACGGACATGATGTGACATTTGCAGGAATGGATATAAACGACGCAAGAAAGAAAAAGCTAATCGCCCAGACGATGAAAGACATGGAAGGATATATTTCGCAACTTCGAGCAGATGATCCAGAATTGGATGTAGTGGAGCTTGTCAACGTTGGCTATCGTGCCTTGGGCAATGAATCGGGATCAAAGATGATGATCATTGACTCCAATTTGCTTAGCTCTAAGGGTTACTTGAATTTGACAACACAGTCACTCTATGAAGTAGACATCGATAAGACAGTCCAAAGCCTGAAGGATGGGAACCATTTGCCGGATCTGTCTGGTTGGAAGATCATGATCTACGACATGGGAGCGGTAAACAACAAAGACATTCAGCCAGAGGATCAGGCACCATTGGGAAATGCAGAACGAGAAGTATTAAAAAATCTATATACTGCTTTCTTCTCGGTTGGCTGTAATACAAATGAAGCGCCTTACTTTCATATCTCCAACAATACAGGAGATCCGCTTCCAGACGACTTGCCATATGTGACTGCAGTTGACATTTCAATGCCTCTTTCCGTTGTGCAAGTGATGGAACCTGAGGTTGTTGGATTGGGCATGATCGATATTAACGAGGAGGTTGCGAGGTTTGAGACGGATACAGCTAATCTTATCTCTGACCGCAATATTGTCAAGCAAATGATGGAGCCTGTCGCTATATATATTGGCGATCATCCTGAAGTAAAGGTTAAAATTGTCGGTACAACTGCGACTTATGGTGATGAAGAAGAGTGCAAGAAGCTTTCTTTGGATCGGGCGCAGGTAATTGCGGATATTCTTCTGGAGTACGATGGAGTAACCGAAGACAATTTGATTGTCATTGGGGCAGGGTTTAGCTCTGTGTTGCAGAAGAATGACAGAGATGCCAATGGGTTGGTGGAAGAGATCGCCAAAAAGAACAGACGTGTCGTTATCATTGGCGAGGGGAATGAGCTTTACAGTCAGGTGTAGTATGTCAGAACGCAGGAACCCATATCTCAATCGTAGCCTTGGCTACTTCCGACGTCCCCCTGTCCCTAGGGGACGCTACATCCCACCCCAGACATATGCTCCTACATATGAAGAAGAAAGCCACCCATGGGTACATGTGACATGTATCTTGATTACGGTCGCAATGCTTGCGGCAGTTGTGTGGAAATGGCAAATTGTGTCAGACACAATTTCAGACATGCTAGTTCTCGTCATGGAGGATGGCGTGCATATCCTCTTGATCTTTGGCTCAATGATCATGTCATTGAGCGCAATTGCAAGAAGATTCAATGAACCAGAATGGTGAGGGAGGAAACCATGGAACTCATCGGATTTAACCTAAATGACAAGCAAATTATCGCTACGGATATCTCGTATAACGATTATCCAAGCGACATCAAGCTGGGATGCAGGAACAAGGAAGTGGTTGTTGCCAAGACGCAATCCAAGACAGTGCCAGAATATGTTGGAGACTGGTCTATCACATATCTCGATGATCGATTATGTGCTGTATGTGATAGGGGATATGCGCCATTGTCTATTCAGTTTGCGACACCTTCGAATATTCGTTTACATGTCAAGGGGATGGAGAGACCGCTTGATATTCCTGTTCATAAGGCAAGTGTCGTGGTGTTGACAAAGTCATACATCATGATTCTTGATGAATTCAGGGAAAAGGCATGTGTTGTAAGTGACAAACAACCCCGTGCATCGTATAATTTGCCAGGACAGTGATACACTGTCCTGGAGGGTTAAATGAAATCTGTGTTGAGAACTATGTTGGCTATGTTGTTTTTTCTAGCCGCATGTGGCGTTGAATCATCTGTAGAAACAGTATCTTCCTCTTCCTCGAATATTATATCCAGTGTCTATGACAATGACACTGAAGAAGCATATGCGCTTGTGAGAAGCACACGGCATGGCGAAGTCAAGGGAACGCAAAGCGGCGATGCGTTGGTGTGGTATGCCATTCCGTATGGCGCTGCATCGGTGAGTGAACGCCGTTGGCAAGAACCCCAGGAACCAAGCAACTGGAACTATCCGAAACTTTGTGTGCGTCCTGGCAAGCCATCCCTGCAATATGAGGTGGATTCTACTACAGGAAACATGATTGCGGTGGGAACGGAAGATTGCCTTAACCTTGATGTATATACGACAAAGAACGCTGATAATCTGCCGGTTCTTGTATATATCCATGGTGGTGACAATCAGACGGGAACATCCCTGGAAATTCCAGGGGAACAGATTGTGACCCGTGATCATTGTGTATATGTATCAGTGAATTACCGATTGGGCTTGTTGGGATTCAATTGCCTTCCTGCCCTTTGGCAAGAGGGTAGGACGAATAATTACGCCTTGATGGATCTTGCAAAGGCATTGGATTGGGTCAAGGACAACATCGCCGCCTTTGGTGGCAATCCCAACAATATCACGGTCAGTGGGTTCTCTGGGGGAGGATGCGATGTCATGTCGATGCTGATCAGCCCAATGTTTCGGGGAAAGTTCCAGAAAGCGATTGTGTTCTCAGGTGGTATGACCCTTTCCGACATGGATCTCAGCACAGAAAAGACCGCCGAACTGCTAGCCAGTTTGGCGGTTGAAGACGACAAGGCGAAAGATGAGAAAAGCGCCAAGGAATACTTGCTAGGAAACAATGACGAGGTGAGGGAATATCTCTATGGCTTGGATGGCGATAGGCTTGCTTTAGCAATGGGCGATGCGTCCATCCGCATGAGTGACTTTCCCCATCTCTTCATTGACAATATCGTCATTCCATACGAAGGATTTATGACGGAAGAATACAACGATGTTCCAATCATCTTGGTAACGGGAACGACAGAATTCAGTCTCTTCAATCAGTCTGATGATTCATTCAACAAGATAAAAGATGAAGGTCTTAGAGACAAGGCGATCTCCTTCAGTGATCGTTATGGCTCTGACATGTATCGCATTTTCAACACAGAAATGAGTGCTGAACAAATGTCTTTTCAATACGAGTCCAATATCTACATTGCCCAAATAGATTTTGGTTCTCCCACAAGCAAGGTTTCTATTCCGGTGTATGGTTCCTTTCATGGCATCTTTATCCCCATGTTGTCCGATCACCATGGCTACACATCCATCTTTGACTTTGCTAAGCATGCTGGATACCAAGACATGGCAGACAAATTCAATGCCTATCTGGCGAATTTCTTGGCTTCAGGAAATCCCAATGGCACAGGACTCACGGAGTGGACACCATGGACAACGGATAACAAAGTTTCCCAGGTTTTCGATGCGGATGATAATCTAGCAACCATTGAAAACAAGGATGTCTCAACGACATATGATGAAATCATGGCTGCCATGGACAAAGATGATACACTGGATGTGAAGACAAAGAGATATGTGATTGAGAACACATTGAACGGAAGATGGTTTGCCGATGCCTTGCATGATCGCTACAAGACACCAGATCTCTGGCAAACATCACAACAAAGCAAACGATGATCACGGGTCACATTTGCCGCAAGGAGAGTATCCTTGCGTGATGAGTGTCAGACGATCACCTGTGTATTCTTCTCGGTTGGCGGGCGAGATTGATTGAGCGCGTTCACATTCTGGACGATGGAATTTCATCGTCCTTTTGTTTAGCACATAGGTTCCTTGTGCACTATTGCCTGAACCGATGGTATCGATGTCGAAATTTCTTTCCGTCTTTAAGACAAGGCTTTCGCCATTGCTTTCCATGGTGATGTTTCCCTGTAGGTCGGTGCGAAAAAGACGCACATTCGCATCGCGAAGCCTGCTTAATGTCTCTTCGGTTGGATGTCCATATGAATTGTCTGCCCCACAGGATATCACGGCATACGTTGGCATGATAGCTCGTAGAAAGGGATATGTGGTAGCGTCTCGGGATCCATGGTGGCCAACTTTCAGAACAGTGGAAGAAAGCGATACACCGGCATCGATGAGGGATTGTTCTTCGTCTCTTTCCGCATCTGCCGTAAACATGAACACATTGTCCCCATGCGTGATGCGCAAGATGAGGCATTCATTGTTCACATTGTTGTTGGGAACAAGGGGACCAATGACTTCAATCAATGCGCTGCCAAGTGAAAATTTGTCATGGACAGAAGGAACTTGGATCGAAAGATCCTGTTTCGAAGCATACTTCTGCAGGTTTTTGAACGATGGGGAATTGTATGAATCACAAGAACAGAACAATTGATCGACCTGGGCATAGTTTAATGCGCCAGAAAGACCCCCGATATGGTCTTCATGGGGATGGCTTGCGAACATATACTTTATGTGCTGTATGTCATGGTTCTTGAGATACGTATACACAACGCTTGACGCATCCGTAGGACCACCATCAACCATGGCGTACTCCCCACCGCATTCTATGACACAAGCATCCCCTTGCCCAACATCAAGGAACGTCACGGATAATCCAACGCTTTCAGGTGTCTTCTGGAATAGGATATTTGCTATGAAAGCGATACAGATGGCAATCATGCCTAAGATAATCTTTTTCATGACGCTATTTTATATCTAATTTACGGAAATTGTCAATCTCATACTGAAGTAAATTGTTCCATAACTTTGGTACCGTGGTATATAATACCTAGCGGGAGGTGGAAATGAGAGAGTTTTTCCTAGAAAATGGTTTTTTGTTGGTAATAGCGATTGCTTTGGCTGAAACGGTATTGGCTGTGTTATTGTGGAAGATGTACAAAGAAGGAAAGAAGATGGACGTGCTATGTTTGGCATTGCTATGCTCGGGACTAGTGTATGATGCTTGCATTATTGCGATTGGCAAGTTTCTACCGCAAGGAAGTGTGGCAGTTCTCATCAGCAAAGTCCGTTACATTCTCAGTGGTCTTATGATTCCATTGCTGTTGCCAATTGGCGCACATGCATTGAAGTTGGAAGGTTTCAAAATGAAGACTGTCTGGGTGATTTCGATCATACTCATGATTCCAGGGGCTATTGGTGGATGCATTGAACAATTAGAGGTGGAGGAGATCGCTGGCTTGGTGCGCTACGCTAGCACAAGCGCTACCCCAAAGTGGGTTTCTGTCGTCAACTTGATCGTGATGATCGGAACCGTCATAGCCTTGATCGCCATTGGTGGCATTGCATGCGCTAAACAGAAGAATCCCTATGTGCTTCTTGCGGGCTTGTTTATGTTTGGCTTCTCCGCCTTGGGGGGAATGCCTGGAAATACGGATCTTATGTTTCTTTTGAGCATGTTTGGCGAACTCTTGATGGTGACTTTTTTGTGGCTTCATCTGAAAAACGAATAAAAGCTTAGACAAAACAGAGAAAACGTTGTATCATAGTTAACCGTTAAGGAGATTATAGAAATGTTAAATGCAGTAGTTAGAGTAAATCAGATTGATTACGAAAAGAACCTTCACAGGGTTTTCCCAAGAGTCAATGCAAATATCAAGAAGGTATCCACGGACAGTCCGTTTGTCCAGCGTTTCCAATCATTGGGAAGCGATGCAGAAGCAGTAGCCACGGCAATCTTGGCTGCCATTCCAGAGAGCGAGCGCACTCAGCTTGTCGTTGATGGAATCAACGCCAACGCTGATTGGATGACTTCGAAGTTCAATGGCAAGGCTGCCAAGTACACAGGTGGCGACATTATCAAGCTCGGTAGCGTTTCCGTGGAGAACGTGGATGGAGATTACGTTGCTAAATGCAATAATATTTCCGTGGTATACAAGCAACTGGTGGACATTGAATCCGTCAAGATCAGACTAGACCGTTTGCTGGGTGGCTTTGCGGGAATCGCAAAGACAGGTGTCAAGGTTGCGGCAGGTATTGCGCCTGAGAAGTTCGAAAAGACGATTATCGACCTCCTCAGCAAGGAAGAAAACAAGAAGAAGCTGATTGCCTATGGCAATTCCCTAGTGCAGAAATTTGGCTTCTACGCCAATATCGTAGACATCCAGCTTGTTCAGATCCCTGCGGAAACTGTTCCTCAGACCAAAGTCGAAGATAAGCTGGTTGTTCCTGCTGACATTGAAACAAAGTTATCCGCTGCTTGGAAATAACCTATGAAGATTATTGTGTTGATGGGCAGTCCGAATATCCATGGCTCCACTGCGCTTCTTGTAGATTCCTTCGTCAAAGGCGCGCAGGAAAGCAACCACAGCGTGGAAGTCATTGATGTTTGCCATGCGAACATTCATCCATGCATCGGTTGTGTCAAGTGCGGGTACGAAGGACCGTGCGTGCAGAAAGACGATATCTCTAAGATTCGTGAGAAACTCTTGCGCGCGGACATGGTTGTTTTTGCGACACCGTTGTACTACTACGGAATGAGCGCGCAGTTCAAGACAGTTGTGGATCGTTTCTGTGCGTATAACTCCAGTCTTACGCGCAAGCATCTCAAGTCTGCCCTGCTCACCGTTGCGTGGAACAGCGATGATTGGACATTTGATGCGCTAGAAGCGCACTATAAGACCCTGGTGAGATATCTAGACCTAGAAGACAAGGGCATGGTACTAGGTTATGGTTGTGGCAGTCCATCAATGACAAGAACAAGCAACGCGCTCCAACAAGCGCGCCAGCTCGGAAAAAACCTTTAAAAAAGTCCTTCCAGTCGCCAATTTTGGCGACTGGAACTCTTTTTCGAAAAATTTTTTTCAAAAAATATCGATTTCCTCTTGCACTCTTTTTCAGAAAGTGGTATATATATGTCGTTGCCTCAATAGCTCAGTCGGTAGAGCACCTGGCTGTTAACCAGGGTGTCACAGGTTCGAGTCCTGTTTGAGGCGCTAAAAGATCGCAAAAGCGATCTTTTTCATTTTACTCATGCCGTATTAGGAACATTCATGATATAATGGCACAGTATTCTTAGGATATACGTGCTTGTGTCCGGTGTGAAATTCATGAAAGCAATAATTTGTTTTTACGCATGGTATAACTGATATGTGTGAATAAGGAGGGTGCTATGACAAAAACATACTCAAATGTAGTTGCGAATAAGATCAAAAACTATATGGATGAAAATGCCTGGAAGTATCAATTCGACAGCATAGAAGGGAGATTTCTTTTTGAAGTTGCGCTACGAAACAAGATCAAGGTGGTTCATTGCATCATTGATGTTCAGGAAGATGCATATATTGTCTATGGTCTTCTTCCCTTTGGCATAGATCCAAGAGACAACGGTAAATTATCCACCATGGCGCAATACCTGTGCTACATAAACAACGGTCTAAAGAACGGCAACTTTGACTTAAACCCCCTGGACGGAGAAATCCGCTATAAATGCTATGTGGATTGCGAGGATGTCATTCCTTCCGATAAAGTCATTTACAACAGCATTGTCTGCCCTAGCGCAATGATCGATCTCTTTGGAGAAGGAATCCTTGCGGTCATGCTTGGCAATGCGTCCACCTTGGCTGACATGGATAAAAACCCGCATTTGTCCTTGTTATCAAAGATTCTTTCTATGATGAAGTCAGACAAAACAGATGTTTCCGATGATGATGAAGGCATTGTCCTTGATACTACAGACATCAGTGCGGGTGGTCATTACGCGTGATCGTTCCGCATATAACTACAGGCAGTCATAAGGAAATTCTACACAATTGTGCAGGCAAGTATAAAGGCAGGTGATACTATCACCTGCCTTTTCTGAGCATAATTGTTGTTTTGACTATGCGTTAACAAGCGGGAAAGCGGAATCCGCGCCTCCCGGTGCCAATGCGTTGAAGTCATCCAAGTGATGGCGTGCCTCGGAGATCGCAATGTCGAAAGATTGTGCAATACTACGCAGAATATCGCTTTCCGCTACGTTTGCAAGCTTCATTCTAACAATCTCCTTAAGGATTCCTGCGCTTTTGAGACTCTCCTGGAGAGCACTGTTCATGGACGCAATGGTGTTCTTCGATTCCTTGATCTTGGCGTTCAGTTCCTTGACCTCGCTCTCTCTTCTCTTGTCTGCTGCCTTCTTCATCTTTTCCCATACTTCACACACGTCTACTACCTCCTTGCCGCCTTCCTTCATGGCTACTGCGGCGCTGATTCTTCTTCCCAACTCCTTGAACCCGGTTTCATTGCACATGGCGATGATCAAACCACGGGGGAAATGCTGGAGAACGGAAATGTTGTCCTGGATTGCCTTATCCAACTTTGTGATGTTTGTTCCTGCCTTCAGAACCTCGGCGAATGCCTTGACGTAGGGACCGCCTCTTGTGATCTGTTCGTCCGTCAATCTGCGGACATCGACCAGCCACACGGATGCTCCTCTTGCTTCAGGCTCCAAATCCGTGCAGGTTGTAACCCAGTTCTTCATGTCGAGGATGCTAGTCTTGCCCCATGGACGCTTGCCGGTATAGATAACCATGCATACGACATCTGGAATGGTGTCCGAATTGATGGTGAGCCGATACTTATATTTCTTGTCGGCTTTATGCAATCGGCGTTCTTTCTTGGCGACAATCTTTTCGAACAGCGAATCTTGAAGGGCATGTACCTGTCTCCATACCTGGATACCGGTATCTGATTCATAGTGCGACTTCGCCTCGGCGAGAATAATCATGCCAAGTCTTCTGTTGCCGATTCGCACAGCTCTATCTGTCGTTGACTTCATAAGCTTGTTGTCATCGCCACCGTCAAGAGCGCTAGGCGCTGGAGTGACGTAATCAGTCGGATAATCGTTGATCTCCCCTGTGTAATAGTAGTTCTTGAACTTTTCCGTGCAACGGAGAAAATCGACCACCAGACCTGATTCTGCCAAGGCGGCTTTCATGCCGCCATCCTTGTCTGCGTGGGGTTCTTTCTTGTTGGATACTGACATATCAGCCATAAATAACCTCCTTTTCTCGACTGAGAAAAAATAGAACTCCTTGAACCATGATGGGAGCACGGTCCAAATGCTGTCGAAACCCAGGAGGTCACGTTCCAAAAAGAACGATACCATAATACACCAGACCAAAAATGATGCCAAGAGGCAAAATGAATTTTCTTGTATAAGTTATTTTTGAACTATTCTTATAGATATATTAGCTTTATATAAACGCATTTCAAACACTGTTCTTATGTATGTACTATACAATAGAAAGCACATTACATTAATATCAAATATATGTACAGTAATAATTAAAATTATAAAATATAATATATCATAAAGTAATACCTGATGGAACAAAATTTACTTCTTGGAGCGTGGATTTGAATAATTGTTAGAAATTAAAACACAATTGATTAAAGCGTAATTGTGCTTTATAAAACAACCTGCAAAATATGGGGACGTGATTCCTGCACACTGGAAACTCTCGCGCGCTATTCGATGAATTCTTGAAAGAAATATTTTTGCTCACCAGACAAGATGGCGTGCTGGATGCATTTCCTGCGCATATGTTAGGCAAGTCATATGTGTAATGTTTGATTGCGGGTTGTTCGAAACATCTACACACGCATTTCCATCGCAGACAAAATTAGATAAATGAATTTTTCTTTCTGGGCATACATTTTCAGGGTACAATAATATATATGCGGAAGCCATGTGGAAATCTGTTCCAGATGTTTGATCGTCCAGTATATTTTGCTTGCGTGACAAGGGCATCTAGCTGGATGGGATATGTGGATGTCGTGGAGATTTGTTTGTTGCGTTTGATGATGTATGATGATGACTGGAGGAGATAGGCAAAGCTGGTGGCGCATGGATATAAGTTGCTTGCGGGGGAAAGGGATCAAAAAAGCGTTGTTCCTCTTGGATGAACCGAGGGTGTTGGGCATATTGCAAATACCGATAGGGCAAAGATTGTCAATGAGCTGTTTGATGAACTCATTGTGCTTGTTGTGGATGATTGAAAGAGTTGGTCGTGTGATGGAATGGATAGAGAAACGTGTTGATGGTATGGAAATTGGCTATGATGAGTTTTCGAGCGAGGTGATGTTTCAAAGGATTACGCTTGAGAACAATAACTGGGGGATTGTTCGATTTTTTCGTGAAGCGCAAGAGGATTACTCGCATATCGCCAAGCATTGGCATAGGCATATGGAGTGGATCATTCCCGTGGTGGGGAATGCGGAGTGCTGGGTAGCATCGAAGCGTTATATCGTGTCGCCTGGCCAAATGATTATCATAGCTTCAGGTGTCGTACATGAAAGCCGTCGGGAGGATTATGCAGGACCATACGTTGGGTATGTCGTTCATCTTTCGGAACAATACCTTGCTTCATTGGTTCCAGAATATACAAGTCTCTCATATGAGCCGATGCCGGAAGAAGCCATGCCAATGATTACAAGTTTGGCAAGCGAAATCGTGTCGCTGGTGGAAGGAAACGAGAAATACCTCAGGCTGAAAATCCAGCAACGCATTGACGCGATATTGTTGTTAATAACAGAGAAAGGGACAAAGGATGTCGCTTTCCCAGGGGATCGAAGTGAACTGGTTTCCCATGCCATGTGTGAGTTACAGGTGCATTATGGTGAATCGTTCAAGATGTCTGACATAGCATTGCGCTTGCATGTGAGCTATGAACATTTGTCTCGCTTGTTCAAAAGAGAGACGGGAATCTCAATGACGGAGTATGTCGAACATCTACGTATGGAGAAGGCAAAGGAGGAAATTATGCATACGGAAGAAGCGTTGGATGATATTGCGCATGAATGCGGCTATTCCAGCTATTCTTCCTTTGTCAAGAAATTCCGTAAGACCCATGGGTGCAATCCATCTAAGATGAGACAAAACAAATCATGAATGCAACGATATTTATCATGCTGGAACATGTTCCGACAGGTGGTATCTGGTATGATGGATACAATCGTCCGGCATAGTCCGGCAAGGAGGATATCAATGAAGCATAGATTGGTTGCGGCTGGTTGTGCATTTGCCATGATGATTGGCGCATACACTCCAGTTCTCGCCGAAGTAAACGTGGATGAAGAATCCATTGTTGAATCGGTTGTTGTAAATGCGAAGGTTGGCGATGGCGGAGCAGTTGTCACATCTTTCGATATCAGCGTCAAGGACGCAGATGTCGCAAAGGATCTCAAGGCGGAAGACTTTGACATCACGGGCAACACTTCAACGCGATACTTTGATGTGGAAACGGGGGAATTTGTTACAGACTACGAGGATGACGGCATTGTCGTCACCGTGGATGGAACATCCATCCACATGGACGTTGAGCCATTCTCATACAATGGAGAATGGCTGGTAACCTGCACCACTCCAACCTTGTCCTTTAACAAGGAAAAGGTTGTCAAGGTCAACACATTGACACTTGACGATGCGGAAAGAGGTGAGTTCACATATGCTGGAATTACCCGCAAATATGCGTTGTATGTGCCAAAGGATGAAAATGGAGAAGAGAAGACAAACCTTCCGCTTGTCATTTGGAACCATGGTGGTGGCGAGTATGGACCAAATGTGGACATTGAGACGACACTGCGTGCCAATCGTGGCTTGACAGCATGGAATGAGAATGGCTATGAGTGTGCTGTTCTGATGTTCCAGATTAGCAACGATAACTACAGTTATGGCGCAGCCAACGATGAAGCAAAGAAGATGCTCATCGACCAGAACAACGCCCTGCAGATGGCGTTTGCCAGGGAACTCATTGCGAAAAACACGGTAGATGCCTCACGGGTGTATGTTACGGGCGCATCCAGTGGTGGTGGCGCAACGATGCGCTTTGTCATGCAGTTTGCGGATGAGGTTGCAGGTGCCATTGCATGTTGTTCAATGGACCCAATCGTTCACATCCATAACAATAACAACTTCAACCATGACACGGCTGTCAAGGCGCTGGAAGAGGCTTGGAAAGGCAATGTCTACACATGGGATGGATACAAAGGAAAGATGGTTGAAAAGAAGATTGACACAGAAGCATTGGTCAATACGCCAATCACCTTCACCCATGCGCAAAATGATCCAACATGCAATGTTGAAAGCTCCAAGTGCTATTATGAAGCACTCAACAACCTCGGTGCTAAGAATAACAAGTTGATCATCTGGAGCGATGAGGACATGAAGGAATACAAGATCTCTAATTCAACGGCTTTTGGCGCTCCTTATCTGTTGCATTGGAGCTGGGTGAGAATGCTCAATGACACAACCCCTGGACAACCGATGGACTGGCTGTTCCAGCAGCGTATCTCTGATGTTATGTCGGTGGTTGTTAATGCAAAGGTTGGCGATGGGGCGCTTGTTGTTACATCGTTTGATATCACGGTTTCCGATGCGGAAGCGATCATGAACTTGAAAGCGGAAGACTTTGCTATTACGGGCAACACTTCCACAAGAGTCTTGGATTCCGAGACGGGTGGTTTTGTGACTGATTACGCTGACGATGGTATCAAGGTCAAGATCGATGGCGCAACGATCCACATGGAAGTGGAACCATTCAAGTATGACGCTGATTGGAAGGTTTCCTGTGCAAAGGCAGCTGTTAATTTTGCCAAGGAAGATGTGGCAGAAGTCAAGACGCTTACCCTTGATGAAGCGGAAAGAGGTGAGTTCACATATGCGGGACTCACGCGTCAATATGCACTGTATCTGCCAAAGAACGATGATGGGAGCATCAAGAAGAATGTTCCGATCGTCATCTGGAATCATGGTGGTGGCGAATATGCGGGAGACATTGAAGCAACGCTTCAAGCCAATCGCGGCTTGACAGCATGGAATGAGAATGGCTATGAGTGTGCTGTTCTGATGTTCCAGATTAGCAATGATAACTACAGTTATGGCGCAGCCAACGATGAAGCAAAGAAGATGCTCATCGACCAGAACAACGCCCTGCAGATGGCATTTGTCAGACAATTGATTGCCAAGGGAACGGTCGATGCCAACCGAGTGTATGTTACCGGCGCATCCAGTGGTGGTGGAGCAACGATGCGCTTTGTCATGCAGTTTGCGGACGAAGTCGCAGGTGCCATTGCATGTTGTTCGATGGACCCAATCGTTCACATCCATAACAATAACAACTTCAACCATGACACGGCAGTCAAGGCTTTGGAAGAGGCTTGGAAAGGCAATGTCTACACATGGGATGAAACAAAGGGTGAGATGGTTGAAAAAGCCATTGATACAGAAGCATTTGTCAATACCCCAATCACTTTCACCCATGCCGAAAATGATCCGGTATGCAACGTTGAAAGCTCCAAGTGCTACTATGAAGCCCTCAACAACCTCGGTGCCAAGAACAATTGTCTGGTTATCTGGAGCGATGGGGACATGAAGGAATACAAGCTCTCTAATTCCAAGGCTCTTGGAGCAGCATATCTGTTGCATTGGAGCTGGGTAAGGGTGCTTAACGACACGAGTGAAGGATCGCCAATGGATTGGCTGTTCAAGCAGACAAACAACATGGTTACTTCCGTTGTCGTAAATAGCAAGGTTGGCGATGGTGGCGTGGTTGTCACATCGTTTGACATCACTGTTGGCGATGCTTCCGCAATCGCAGGCCTAAACGCAAATGATTTCGCGATTACAGGCAACACCTCGACAAGGGTACTTGACGCAGAAAAGGGTGGGTTTGTTACAGAGTATGAAGATGACGGTATTGTCGTTTCCATCGCAGGTGCAACAATCCACATGGAAGTTGAACCATTCTCCTTTAACGGCGATTGGCATGTCGTATGCACAAATCCTGCTGTTAGCTTTGACAAGGATAATGTCACGGAAGTCCATACATTGACGCTTGACGAAGCGGAAAGAGGCGAATACACATATGCCGGACTCACCCGTAAATACGCCCTCTACTTGCCAAAGGATGGAGAAGGAAACGTTAAGACAAACGTCCCTATCGTCATCTGGAACCATGGTGGTGGCGAGTATGGCCCAAATGTTGACATTGAAACAACCTTGCGTGCCAACCGTGGCTTGACTGCCTGGAATGAGAATGGCTATGAGTGTGCTGTTCTCATGTTCCAGATTAGCAACGATAACTACAGCTACTTCTCTGCCTACGATGAAGCAAAGAAGATGCTCATTGACCAGAACAACGCCCTGCAGATGGCATTTGTCAGAGAGTTGATCAACAAAGATATTGTTGATCCAGGACGCGTCTACGTCACGGGCGCATCCAGTGGTGGTGGAGCAACCATGCGTTTTGTCATGCAGTTTGCGGATGAGGTCGCAGGTGCCATTGCATGTTGTTCGATGGATCCCATTGTCCACATCCACCTCAATGACAACTTCGACCATGACGCAACCGTCAAGGCATTGGAAGAAGCTTGGAAGGGCAATGTCTACACATGGGATGGCAATCTTGGCAAGATGGTCGCAACACCAATCGACACAGAAGCATTGGTCGAAACCCCAATTACCTTCACACATGCACAAAACGATCCGACATGCAATGTCGAAAGCTCCAAATGCTATTTCGAGGCACTCAACAACCTTGGAGCCAAGAACAACAAGCTGATTATCTGGAGCGATGACGACATGAAGGAATACCATATCTCTAACGATGAATCGTTTGGCGCACCGTATCTGCTGCATTGGAGCTGGGTGAGGATGCTCAACGATGCAACAGAAGGACAGCCAATGGATTGGCTGTTCAAGCAGGAACTTTCCTCCGCTCGTTTCTTTGGCTTTAAGAAAGTTGGCGATGATCTGTTCTGGTATGAAGATGGAAAGAAACAGGGAGTCTATGGCGATCCAAAGAACATCTTCGATGTGGCTTTTGGTGAAATCGAGAGAGGTCGCGAGATCTATGATCCAAAATCCGATGCATGGTATTGGCTGGATGCGGTGAAAGATGGCGCGGTTGCTAAGAAGAAGGAAGTCTGGATGCCGTATGTCTTCCAGGGCGATAATGATCCTAATGGCAAGTGGGTTCGCTATGACAAGTATGGCCAGATGATCAAGGGGTGGTATGCGAATGACAATGGCGTATACTACTATGACCTGATCACAGGCGCAATGTACAAGGGAGCGCATGTCGTCAATGGAAAGACGTATCTTTTTGATGAAATCACAGGAATCAGACAATAAACCGATCTGATGTATGGGCGGGGAGGCATTGCCTCCCTGCTTTTTTTCGTCATGTGTATGAAAATGTGATATGATATTAGTGTTCGGCTAGATAAACGGAAAGGGGTAGAACATGGCGATCATATCCAAGGATATCAAGGTAAACGTTCCTGGTAACAATAACGTTGCTGTGGATCAAGACAGACGAATCGTGACCTGTGTGAAAGTTTCATACAACGTGACAAAAGGGTGTAATGAATATAAACGACGCGTCATTGGACATCTGGCGGAGGGCGATGACACAATGATGTATCCAACACAAAACTACAAGCTCCTGTTTCCCGA
>OMYM01000509.1 GCA_900315225.1 uncultured Erysipelotrichaceae bacterium
CATTAACATGAATGAATTGCATATTGAGGCAATAAATGTTGCGGAAGAAATAGGCACTTGCCATTAGGCAAGTGCCATTTCAAATGAAAATGGTTGAATATTCTCATTGAAATTTGCGACATCATGCTATCAGCGAGTCCATAGTCTGTTATGCAAGGACCCATATCCGACTGTTCCTATACTCTGATGTACAATCAGGTGGAATTGTGCATCGTCTACCTGTTGTTGTAGAACATTTGTAAATATCTGTTCTAGTTTATTTGACAAATGTACGATTTCGTACTATTATCCTGCCTGATAGAGGAGGTGCTATATGCGTGATTATCTTCGCGAATTCAATAGTGTCATGGGAAGGATCAATGGGGCTTATCATGATTTTTCTGTTTATTATGGTCTTTCCGACAGTGCAATGTCGGTTTTGTACACTTTGTCATTGGAGGATGGTTGTTCGCAAAGCGATATATGTCGAATCAGTGGGATGTCAAAGACTACGATTAATGCGGCTGTGCTGAAGATGGAGAAGGATGGTCTTCTCCATCTGGAAAGCGGGCACGGAAGAAACAGACGCATCATTTTGAGTGACAAAGGGAAGGAACTTGCGGAAAGGACTGCTAAAGTTTTGTATGAAACGGAAGAAAAGATCTTTGCGGCATGGACGCAAGAAGAGAGGGATGTCTTTAAGCGTCTTCATGAGGACTATTTGAATCGTTTTATCAAGTGTTTTGCGGCTTTGAAGGAGGAGGAAAATGAGGATTCAGTTATCTGATCATTTTGATACAAAGAGGTTGTTAAGGTTTGCTACACCATCGATATTGATGATGGTGTTTACTTCGGTTTATGGCGTTGTTGATGGCTTCTTTGTTTCTAATTTCGTAGGCAAGACATCATTTGCGGCAGTGAATTTTATCATGCCATTCTTGATGATTCTGGGTGCCTTTGGGGTTATTGTCGGCACGGGTGGAAGTGCCTTGATTGGCAAGTTTTTGGGCGAAGGAAACAGGGAGAAAGCCAATCGGGTGTTTTCAATGTTGGTGTATGTGTCGATTGTTTCTGGCATTGCCTTGTCTATCGTGGGCATGGTCACAATACGGAATGTAGCATTGTTTCTTGGGGCAGATGAATCGATGGCTGATCTATGCGCTTTGTATGGGCGTATTGTCTTGTGTGGACTTCCTGCGCTCATGCTGCAGTATGAGTTTCAAAGCTTCTTTGTGACAGCGGAAAAGCCACAGCTAGGGCTGTATGTAACGGTTGCGTCTGGGTTGATGAACATGGTCTTGGATGGCGTTCTTGTTGGTTTGCTGAAGTGGGGTGTTCCTGGAGCCGCTGTCGCAACCGTGGCAAGCCAAGTGGTGGGAGGAGTGCTACCTTTAGTGTATTTTGCCAGAGAAAACGAAAGCTTGTTACGGGTTGGGAAAGCATCGTTTGACTTAACCTCTTTGCTAAAGACGCTTGGAAACGGTTCTAGCGAGTTTGTTTCGAACATATCGATGTCGGTGGTAGGCATGCTTTATAACGTGCAATTGATGAAGTATGCAGGTGAAGATGGTGTTGCGGCATATGGTGTGTTAATGTACGTTAGCATGATCTTCATGGCGGTGTTTATCGGATATTCGGTTGCTGTTGCACCAGTGGTCAGTTTCCACTTTGGCGCAAAGGACAAGGAAGAACTAAACAGCATCTTGCGCAAGAGCATTGCGGTCATCGCCGTCTTTGCTATCATGATGCTGTTGGCTGCAGAGGCATTGGCGATGCCTCTTGCGCAACTATTTGTAGGCTATGATGAAACATTGGTAGGCATCACGCTTCATGCCTTTAGGATATTCTCGTTTAGCTTTGTGTTCTGTGGTGTTCCTATATTTGGATCATCGTTCTTTACGGGAATGAACGATGGGTTCACATCAGCGATGATTTCGTTTATGCGCACAGTTGTCCTACAGACTGCGGCAGTGCTGATCCTGCCAATGATCATGGGATTGGATGGCATTTGGTATTCATTGATCGTTGCAGAGCTATCGGCAGCTATTGTCACAATCATGTTCCTATGGGCGAAAAGAGAGATGTATACATCATGATCAAGAACATAGTGTAACTGCTATCGTACATTTTGCAATATTTGTTTCTCCGTGTTTCTTTGGTCGAAAACTAAGTGATAAAATATAGTATTATTGTAAAGTGTCGTTTTTTTGTTAACTAGAAAAATGAAAGGAATAAATCCAGGATAAATGATATGACTGAATATACCTTGATGAACCAAGAAGAACTGAAACAATTCCTGATAGATGAGATAACACATGGTAGAGACCTTGACAACAACAAAGCGTTTAAAAATGCAATCAAGGAATGCACAGACGATGAATTATTGTATCAAATCGCCGAAAGATCCCCGCAGAGCAAGATATTTTCATATGGAGATATCGCTTCTGCGGGGATTCGTAGCAATGAATACCGCTACGCTGTCATAAGCAGCACCATAAGAGGACGCAAAACCCTAGTCCATGATCTTGCGATCAACCGTGAATTGGATGAAATGCTCGCTATCAGAATCCTGCTGACAGATTCCTACGATGAAAACAAAAGAGAATCCATGTATGTGATAAACAGTGAAGCACTTTTGATGCTGGCATTCCTGAAATCAATGTCGTATCGAGTAACTGCCAAAGAGCGGCTAAGTGAAATTGGATCAAAATACCCAGGACGATATTTTGCGATAGGAATGGAAGAGAAAGAAAACATATTAAGACAATGGTATGGCGAGGCTTGCGATCATGCTGAAAGATTGATTGAGATGGATAAAGAAATAGATGAAAAGATAAGCCCATCCATTGATATCGATAGTTCATTGTTAATTTGCTTTTTGGCAGCGTGTCATCCTGATCAAGCAAAGCGGATTGAATATGCCAGGATGATAACCTCTGAATACCTTTCAGCATATGTAGGAGTACTCACAGATGATGTACATGTCAAAAGAATACTGTCCCGTAAGATACATAGTGAAGATCTGATATGCTCGTTGCCATATTGCGATTCCTTTGGCATGGAATCGTTACTGATAAAAGACACGTATGAAAAGAGGGTTGAATTCTGTCTGGAGGTACTGCGGAATACCGATAGTGAAGAAACTCGTGAGTTACTTATGAAACGAATGGAAAAAGCAGAAATAGAGATTCCTGAGGAACTTCAAAGAGCAAAGTGATTGAGTGAACTTATTGGCATTTTCACTTATCGAATACTTGTATCTATGCCTAATCAATTGTATAATGCTTTTGTTAGTGGAAATAGGATGAAACATGGCAAGGGAACTTTCGGTAGGAAATCAAGATTTTGAAGATATCATTGTACATAACAATTTTTATGTGGACAAAACAAAATTCATTGAAGAGTGGTGGAAAAGCAACGACAAGGTCACTCTCATCACCCGTCCAAGAAGGTTTGGAAAGACGCTGACTATGTCCACTATAAAATACTTCTTTTCCCTTCAATACAAAGAGAGGAAAGATCTTTTCGATGGTCTGTATATCAGTAAAAACAAAGAAATGATGGATCTTCAGGGAACAATCCCTGTGGTCGCGTTGTCTTTTGCGGAAGCAAAGAAGCTCAAGGAATCAACATTAGACGTTACGGAGTACCAGACCATGGTGTTCCGGCTGAAGGAAAAGATATCGGCGCTTTTCGACAGTTTACGCTACGCCTTTGATAGCAAGGAACTAAGTGAAAACGAAAGAAGCAAGTGCAACATTATCCGCAACAACGATCTGGAACAGTTCGGCGACCCTCTGTTCACCGAGTCAATTCAGTTGTTGTGCAAGGTGTTGGCTAAGTTCCATGGCTCCAAACCAATCATTGTGCTTGATGAATACGATACACCCCTTCAGGTGGCATATGCCAGCGGATACTGGAAGGAGCTTATCTCATTGATGAGTTCCTTGTTTAACACATCCTTCAAGACACAGGACTACTACCAACGTGTGCTGATCACTGGCATCACTCGTGTTTCAAAGGAATCTCTGTTTTTCGATGTGAACAGCTTCAACGCCTATTCTGTGACGAGCAATCAGTATGCTGAATGCTTCGGCTTCACGGAAAAGGAAGTGTTCGATGCCTTGGATGAGTATGGCATGTCTGACCAAAAGCAGGATGTGAAGGAATGGTATGATGGTTTCGTGTTTGGAAAGCTGAAGAACGTCTATAATCCATTCTCCATTGCCTCCCTCATCAAGAACAGAATGTATAGGACATATTGGACTGACACTGCCTCATACGCCCTTGTAAGTAAGCTGATCCAGAACGGAAGCTTTGCTACAAGGGATGACTTTCTACAGTTGATGAAAGGCGAACAAGTCAAGCGGGTCATCAACGAGAACGTTGTTTATGGTACCCTTGGCAAGCAGGCAAGCGCTGTGTGGTCGCTGCTCCTTGGCAGTGGTTACCTCAAGGCGGATGAAGTGCAGTGGTGCGATGAAGACGGTAAGAGGCTGGATAAGCCAATCTACACTCTCTCGGTCACCAACCATGAGACGCAAGTGATGTTCAAAGACATGGTATCTGATTGGTTTACGACAGGGAACGAGGAAACTGCCTTCGATGATTTTGTCAATGCCTTGTGCAACTACGATATCGCTGGATTGAACGTCTTTCTCAACATGATGTCCTTGCAGTCGTTCTCATACTTTGAGACATCAGAAGCGTTTTGGCAGGGGGTGCTGATCGGTCTTGTTATTAGACTTGGAAAAAAGTACTACATCACTTCCAATAAGATTGCGGGATACGGGATCTACGACATCCAGCTCAAGCCGAAGGATAAGTCAATGCAGTCGTTCGTCATCGAGGTAAAGTCGATTGATACCTCCAAAAAGACCAGGCTCAAAGAAGAGACACAACTCAAAAGGGCGGTGAAAGAAGCCCTCAGGCAGATCGAAGACAATAAGTATTATGTGGAGCTTGTGGTTGAGGGATTCCCTTTGATCAGGAAGCTTGGCATCGCCTTTAGGGGGCAAAAGTGCCTCTTAGGCGATTCGAAGTCAATCAATTCGCGCACTTGCTCAGTGTGAAAATATGCCAGACACAATATCTGAAACAGATATTTTTATTCGATTTTTGAAATGCTTAACATCAAACCGAAATATTAGAATGGAAGTCGTTATGAATACGGAAATTGAGTTATCTAAAGAGCAAAAACTATTTATTGAAAAAGCGTTAGCGGGATATAATATTTTAGTGGACGCATGTATAGGCAGTGGGAAGACAACAGCGATTCAACATTTATGCAAAGCGATTCCAGAAGAAAAGCGGGTACTGTACTTAACGTATAATAGGCTTCTGAAATTCGATGCAAAAAACAAAATCGGAAAAAAGAGGAATTGCCTGGTCCAGAACTATCATGGATTTGCTTATGGTGTAGTTTCTAATATAGGATTACAACCTGGTAGAGATGATTCTATACAGCTTTTCTTAGAAAATATCAATGATATTAAAGTGAAATTTGATGTCTTAATTCTTGATGAATACCAAGATATTGATCAGGAAATATCAGAGATGCTAAAATGCATAAAGTCATTGAACCATGATATTCAGATCGTAGCAGTTGGAGACATGTGTCAGAAAATATACGATAAGACAACACTGGATGTATATGCATTTATTCAAGAATTCCTAGGAGATTATGTTCCTCTAGAGTTTACACAATGTTTTAGGCTGAATAGAGAGTATGCAAAAAAATTGGGCGATGTCTGGGAAAAACAAATCATTGGCGTAAATGAAACTTCACAAGTGACATATAAAAATCTTCAAGAGATAGTAGATTTTCTATCTAGACATGAAGTTAAAGACATACTATGTCTAGGCAAAAGGGAAGGAAGAATGACTTATGTGTTGAATAGGTTGGAAAAAGATTACCCTGAAAAATTCAACAAGCATACTGTATATGCATCTATTACTGATGAGGACAAACCAAAAATATCTCAAGACAAGCTATCAAACGTTGCTATCTTTACCACATTTGACTCAAGCAAGGGTTTAGAAAGAAAATGCTGTGTCATATTTGATTTCACTGTGGAATACTGGGAAAATCGAAACGAAAAATGGGATGCCAAATATGAAATTCTTAGAAATATTTTTTGTGTTGCATCAAGTAGAGGAAAAAGTGAGATTGTATTTGCATTAACGGATGATACCTCATTGCTGGGATGGTCAACATTAGCAACGCCAATAAAAAACAAAGATTCAGAACATCGTTTTTCAATTTCTAACATGTTTGATTTTAAATATATTGAAAGCGTTGAGGAATGCTATCGTGCCTTAAATATAAAGGGAATTGATGTTGAGGATCATACTATCATTGATATTCCTAGTCATGATGGATTGATCGATTTATCTCCATGTATTGGAAATTATCAGGAAGCTTCATATTTTGATAATTATGACATTGATAAAGAGGTTGATGCATTGAAATTCATCAGGAAACATCTTGTTGTGCCATTTTCTGAAGAGATTAAACAGTCTTCAATAGAATCTAAAATCCTAGCACTTACAGCAAACGAAACTGGTCATGCTAGATATTTCCGACAAGTAAGCATACCCTATATCACAGAAGAACAAAAGCAAAAGTTAAATGATCGACTAGCAACTTTACTTCAGAAAGATGAAGATGTTCAACAGCCTTGCTCAATATCCCTAAATCGGTATCCAGGGATAAACGCGACAGCGACAGGTCTGGCAGATGTGGTAAAAAACGGGGTAGTATACGAGCTTAAATTTGTATCTCAACTTGCTCATGTGCATTTCTTGCAATGTGCAACATATGTTGTAGCGATGAATCTTGAAAAAGGCATTCTTTGGAATGTGAGGACAAATCAGAAATTTGAAATTACAGTTCCAGATAGGGAGGCTTATTTGGATTTGGTCGCAATGACGGTACTGAAAAAAAGGGAGAGACCGTAGAAAGCAGTTGATTTTGGTGTCATTGACATAGAGGCAAACTATGATGATGAAGTAATTTCGATTGGTGTTGTTATCGCATGTAAAGAAGATTTAAAACAACGCGATGCTAAATATTATGTATTATCTCCTGAGTATCAAAAGCCAAGTATGTTTAAGGA
>OMYM01000320.1 GCA_900315225.1 uncultured Erysipelotrichaceae bacterium
CCCAGCCTCAAACGTTTTTTGTGTGTAATAATCATCAACCTCATTCATGGCAAGTTTCACATACTTTGCTATATCCCTATCAATCCCGGCAAGGTCTTGGATTGATCTGTTTTGAACTTCTCTGTTGAAGTCAGGATTGTAACGCCCTTGGATACTTTCGATTAATCTTCTATAATCAGCCATATATTTGTTTTTTGTACGCTGCAAATATACCATCCTCCTATGCAGCCTTTCTGCACAGAAAAGAAAAACATCAAAAAAAGAGGGTTTTTGCCCTCTTTTTTATCAACTTGCCTGAAAACAGTTTAAACCTTGTCTTTAACATCATTCACACTCACCATAGTTGTGAATAAGTAAAGTGCAACGGCAGCGTGAAGCGCAGTTTCAAGGAACTCTTCTGGCAGTTCCATAGCGCGGTGGTTTTCGTTATTCCGCCAGTTGTAGACCACTTTATAGAATTGCTTGAACAAGTCAAACTTGGGATTCTTTGTGTGGTAAAGAGCGCTTACTTCTGGGAAGCACTGCACGGTATCCAGGAATGCAGGTTCGCGTCCCTCTTCGGTTTGAGGCACTGCTTGACCAGTCTTAATCCAATAAATCTTTTTCATAAACGCCTCAAAGCGGCTTACCAATTCGGAATACCAAGTGCGATAATCCTCTTCACGATGTTGAGCACGATACAAGCAGTTAAGAATACGCTTCAATATGCTTCGAAGGCCCTGAAGATCAGGCAATGTGTCGGCCTCGATAATCTTGAAGAAAACACTCAACACCTCTTTCAATTCAGCATAATGGACCCCATCGCAGAAATCGGCAAAGTCGTTTTTGAATTCCTCCAACATGATTTGCTTCAACTTGCCTTCGTCATAAGGTGGATTCAAGTCATTTCTGACTTTCTCACGAATCATTTCATTCAATGTTTGACGGAAATCTTCACGCTGCCAATAAATCTTCATCAATTCAGTGTGATTGGCCGCCATTATTGCCATTTGACATAACACAGCGGCATCGCAATCTTGGTTGGAAGTTTCAATATCGCTGTTAATCATTGAATTGCGGACAGAATCATCCTCCTTAACCTTATTGACGATTTCTTCCACCTGCTGTCTGACCACATCTTCATCACCCCAATCGATGCTGCCAAACAATTTGTTGAACTCCGATTCGATGCTGCTCAATTTTTGCCAATCAGGTTCTGATACGAAATTACTTGTCGATGTTGGAACAGGCTCAATTTCAGCATCTTCATTCTTCAACCGGATATCCCTTTCCTCCTTCTTCACTAATCGGTATTTGTCGAAATCAACCGCCTCAAGTAATCCTTCCGTTGAATCATCAATTCCTAAAGAGGGCAACTTGTGAATCAACAACATGAGAAATGTCTGCTTCTTTTCCCACTCCAGACTACTGTCGGGCATGATGGTGCTTAAAAAGTCGTAAGTCCTGATATAGGTTTTCATGCTGCTTTTGCACTCAATCTGATCGTTTTTATCGAGTAGGACAAATCGGTCTTTGCAAGTGTCAAGTATGGGGTCAATCTCTTTGCGGGACGCTTTTCCCCAGAATTTTTGGTTGAGCGTTTCCACCTCGGCCTCTGTATAGATTTCATGTTTTTCGATGCTTTGAAGCAGGTCGTTCAATTTGTTCGGATCGGTTTCACGACTCAAAATGGTGGTCTTATAAAAGTCCTGAAAATCCCGCTCCACATCATCACACGAATTCACGAAATCTATCACGCAGGTATCCTTTTTGTTAGGCCATGTGCGATTAAGGCGGCTTAGTGTCTGCACCGTTTTAACGCCATGCAGTTTCTTGTCGACATACATGGTGTGAAGAAGCGGCTCATCGTAACCTGTTTGGAACTTGTCAGCAACAATCAAGAACCTGTAATTGTCTTTCTTGAACTTCTTTTCAATCTGGGAGGATGAGAAGCCATTGATCATTGCCTCATTCACTTCGTTTCCGTGATAATTGAAATCGCCACTGAAAGCGACTATTGCTTGATACGGACTGTTCCTTTCCTCAAGCAACCTCTTGATTTCATAGTAATAGTCAATGGCTCGCTCAATGCCTGATGTTACCACCATGCAACGCGCCTCCCCGCCTATCTTATGGGCCACCTTGGTATGAAAATGATCCACAATTACCTTCGATTTCTCCGAAATGGTTTC
>OMYM01000229.1 GCA_900315225.1 uncultured Erysipelotrichaceae bacterium
CCAAATTGATTGCGCCAAAAGAATGACCAAAGGCATGGTAACAATGCAGAATAACGTAGAAATGACAACGGTTTCCACCGCATAGGGATAATCCTGGTCATACAATTGGGCATACATGGCGATGTTGGATCCAGTGGGACAAGCTGCCGCGATAAGAAAAGCCAACTTCATTTGTGACATGGAGGAAGGAAAAAGGCTAAGGATGCCAAGGCTGATGAGTGGTATCAACAGCAGTCTGGCAAAGGAAACCTTGTAGAGAATCGGCTTGGTGAACATGGCTTTGAGGTTGGTTTGTGCCATATACACACCTACCGCAAACATAGCCAAAGGTGTATTGAGTCCCGCTAGGAAAGTGATGCATTTGTGCATTAACTCGTGCATCTCGAAACCAGTGAAAAAGAAGAACAGACCAAGCAAGATCGCAATCATGAAAGGAGCGCTAAGAAGCCGTTTCCCAATTGCCAGGAAGCTGCTTTTTTCTTTCTTCCAAAGCCCTACGCCATACGTCCATTGCAAAAGGTTTAAAATTGCGACAAGAGGCGCAACGAAAAAGACGGCCGAAGGAGAAAGAATGGCGGTAATGACAGGAATGCCAAAGAAACCAGGATTCGCAAAGGCACTCGCAAAATGGGCGGTTGGATCCTTAGCAAAGAGAAGTCTTGAGACAAGAATGGACACAACCATCATTGCGACAGCCGCAACAACACTGAGCAGAAGCATTTGCACATGCGGTTCATCCCGCTCAACCAGAAACCCCTGGATAATCACGGAAGGCAAGGCAAGATAAAGCAAAATGTTTGCTAAAGACTTGCTGCCAGAAAGAGTAATCTTGTCTGACTTAAACATGACCATGCCAATTGCCGCAAGAAGAAACATAGTCAATACCTGGGTGATGAGAATGATGATCATAGATGGTTCCTCCTGAGAGTATAGTATAGTCTTGATATCTTCGATGCGCAATCAAAAAAGGCGCAAGCCTTTTTTGTCATCTTCTTCTTTTCCAATAATCGCCAACTGGCTCGCGAGGATCGTCCTCCTTCCAATACACCTCGTGCCTTTCGAAATAACCGATGACTTCTCCTGCTTCATTGCGCACAGGAACGAAAAACTCCCTTTCCCCTTTGACGGAACTGTAGTTTTCATACATCTCATCTTCGCCTGCCTTGGCTCTTTCCAAGAATGCCTCGATCTTGGAGCGGGCGTTTTCGTTGTGGCAATTAAACAAGCTTGCTCCGATTTTTACCCTGTCGCCATAATGTCTTTTGGCTGTTTTGTTCATATATCTTACGATATGATCCAGATCGACAAAGACGATTTCATACGGGTATGCGTCAAGAATTGACAACATGATATTTTCTTTGATTGTTTCCATAGGTATATTCTAGCATGAAAAATAAAAGACACAAGTTAAGAGTTGAACGATTATGGAAAACGGGTATAATGGGGAACAGAAAGGAGTGATGATGAAAAGAAAGAAATGGACAATGCTTGCCCTGGCAACGATATACATGATGTTTGTGCTTCAATATGCCGTGTTCAACCGAGGCCTGCGGATCCAATATGGCCGAACCGTGTTGTTTTCGTCCTATGCCGTGTGGCTTCAGGGAAACAGGGGGGAAGGAATAGCAATCTTGGCCAACATCGTACTGTTCATGCCAATGGGCTTCTTTTTTACGTATTTCACCGAGGGGAAGAAACATGGCTTTGCCAAGGCTGTTTCCCTTGGTTTCCTATGCTCACTGTTGATTGAGTTTTTGCAGGTTGCCTTTACCAAGGGAATGTTTGAGGCGGATGACTTGCTGAATAATTCTCTTGGTACAGCATTAGGATATTTGATAAGCGTGTGGCTGGAAAGACACCTTCTTTCCCACCTGCATCCCAAGGTTTCATCCGTGTTGATAACCTTGGCAGGAATCATGTTTGCGACAATTGGTGCATATGAGGCATTGATGAACATAGAAGTGGATATATTCAATTCACAACGATTTTTTTGTTTCGAGGTTGAAGATGCATCGGTACATGGGGGATCTTATGAGTTGACAGGTTTTGCCTTCATGCCGGAAAAGGAATTGCCACAACGGGATTTTACTTTGTTCCTCAAGTCAATGGACACCGGCAAGATGATTCAAATGAAAACCGAGTATGGCATTGAAAGAGACGATGTGGAAGAATACTTCCAATGCGGGGAAGATGACATCCACAGTGGCTTTTGCGCCATTGTCGATATGTCTGACATCGACAAAAAGCAGGAATATGAAGTGTATGTCAAGTACGGATGGATGTTTCCCATCCCTTCTGGCGTATATGTCACATTGGATGATATCCATTTCCTGCCCGAAGAGGATATATCTGAGCCAAAGGTAGCAGGTACCGATCTGGAGGAAATCGTGAATGAAGGAACGCTTCTTTTTTGCGACCCGAATCAATCCTGCTATGTATATCAACATGATTGGAGCTTGTATTGGCTGGCAAGTAAAGATTTTCCCTTTGGCAAGACCGATGGCTATACTTTGATTGAATATCACGTCTGGACGACGCAGGTTGAAAACCTGCCGGAGGACAGGCGCTTGCTGGATCTTGACTTTGATTGGATTTCTCGAAACTTTGAGGAATACGAGATCAGCGATACGATGAATTGTGGTTTATACCGTGTCTATCAACGGGATCTTCCTCGCGATTATTCTGTTCTTTCGGTGTTTACCGGTTGCCGCAATGAAAACGGTCTGGCATGGAGCGGCTATTTTAGACCTGTCTACACATCCATGCTAAAGGGATCGCAAGGAGGATGACATTTTCACACGCAAATGCCGGGCATAGCCCGGCATTGTTTGTGGATGGATGCTTTATTGATACGCCCATGCATAGCAATATGCTTGGGTTCTTGCCGCAAACGCTTCGGTGCGCAACAGTTTCTTCATTTCTTCCTTGGTGAACCATCCTGGCACAATTTCCTCCGCATCGGAAGTACTCTTGCGGAATTCCCCTTTCGCTACGCCAAAGATACAGACGTTGCGTTCATTGGAAAAACCAATGGCACTGTAGCTTCCTTCCAGGACATCATTGATCTTGACTAGCTCCAGACCAGTTTCCTCCCATAGCTCCCGCTTGGCGCTTTCCTGGGCAGTCTCGCCTTCATCGATCAATCCTGCTGGGAAGTTGTAGATCCATTGCGCCATTGCCATGCGATATTCGCGACTGACAAGGATTCTTTCGCCGCTTTCATCCGTCAAGATCAAAATGACGGAATCTGCTTGCTTGTTTTGCAACTGTTCCAAAGTCTCGATGTTCTTGTTGCGACTAATGATTTCGTAGGTCTTTGAATGCCCTTCTTCCGTGAGGTATTCCACATCGTAGCGGGTGATAAACTTTCCTTCGTGTACTTTCTTGATGCCTTTGTATTTCATATAGCAAATCCTCCTGATGGCTTCCAGTATATTGTATCAATGTGGCTAGCCTATTGCCAGTCTTCGTCTATTTCCTTGACAAGATCACCGCCAATGTCATGGATCTTATCGAAACTGATTGTCTTGCGCATATGGCAGCCATCTTGTTTGCCAGTCAATATGACCTTGTGCGCAACAACATCGATCCTTGCCACGGTATCTTCGATTACCTCATAGCGTCCCCCTGGCTTTCTTTCGTCTGGCACAAACACGGTGAAGGAGATCAATGGATGATCTCCCTTCCTGATATCGTTTGCGATCAGTCGCAATTTCCGGTCAAGCCTTTCCAAGTCTTCTTCTTCAAGCTTATGTTCTTCATCCGTCAGCCTTGCTTCTTCAACCACCATGTCCTCATAGCCACTCAATGCCTTGTAGGAAGAAAACTGGGCAGCCCGATCATGCAGACTCATGTGAGGGTGTGTTGGTGATTGCCAATGGGGAAGGTGGATGATATCGGCGTATACAATGCGAGGATCTTGTTCAGCGCTAGCCATGCATTCTCCCTTCCAAGCCATCCATGCCTGCCCTGTGGCCACCAATCTGTTGATTGCGTTCCCGTGCCGTAGCGCCTTCCAGCAGGTTCATTCCCTTGAGAATGATGTTTTTCCCATAGCGCGATTGCAAGGCAAGGGTTGCCTTTTGCAGGCGGCGTTCCTTCTCCTCGAATGCATGTTGCCGTGCCTTTGCCTCATCCAAGGCATCGTAGTCGATGAACAGACTCATTTGCTCTGGTCCCTTTTCAGGTATGTCCGCTTCTTCGATCAAGTTTCCCACCCCGATATTGATGCGTCTGATCAACAAATCGGGATCGATGATCTTGTCATACAGTGCCATCATGGTATCCATGATGGCCTTGCAAGAGTTTGTCCAATGGTCAAGGCTTCCCGTTCCCTGGGCATACCGTGGTTGTGGGCGACCATAAAGATCTGCCACGACTTTTTTGTTGTAGGGCTTTCCCGTGGTCTTTACGACATATGTGCCATCGCGCATAGCAACTAAACTTTCTCGGTCAAAGCCAATCGCAAGTCCTACCTGCCTTGTGACAACCCCTTTGCGAACCATGTCAAGAGCCAAAAGCTCTGTCATCTCACGGACAACAAGCCGTCCATTGTCATAGGTGTACGGTTCTTTCAATACCTGTCCAGAGGAAAGGGATTGTGCCTGGGGACGGTAGTCTTTGATTGTGGCGATTTCCGTTGGCTCCCAACCCCATGCGTGATCGATCAACAATTCCGCATTAATGCCAAGGGCTTTGTATAGCGCATCTTCATCCTTGATGCTCAAACGAGCGATATCGCCCATGGTGTAGCACCCAAGGCGTGCCATCCTTTGCGCAATACCTGGTCCAATGCGCCAAAAATCGGTAAGTGGCGTATGGCACCACAGTTTTTCCCGGTATGACATTTCATCCAGTTCAGCAATGCGCACTCCTTGTTCGTCTGGTGGCACATGTTTGGCAACAATGTCCATGGCGACCTTTGCCAGGAACATGTTTGTCCCAATGCCTGCCGTGGCAGTGATTCCCGTTTCGTAAAGCACCTCTCGTATGATGCGCATAGCGAGTTCGTGGGCAGTAAGGCGATATGTATTCAAGTATGCCGTGACATCCAGGAAACATTCATCGATGCTGTAGACGTGGATGTCATTGGGACTGAGGTACTTGGTGTAGATCGAGTAGATTCTGGTACTGATCTTTTCATACAGCAACATCCTTGGCGGAGCGACAATGTAGGATAATTCCAATGCTGGATCTTCCTTCAATGCCTCGGCGTCAAAGGAAGAAGACGCAAAGTGATACCTGCCATCCTCTCCCTTTGGCAACACGCCAAGTTCCATGGCTCTTTGGAAACGCTGGGCATTGATTTCCTTCACTTTTTGGACAACCTCGAAAAGCCTAGGCCTGCCAGGAACGCCAAGCGCCTTTAAGCTTGGCGATACCGCCAGGCAGATGGTTTTCTCTGTCCGGGAGGGATCCGCCACCACCAGGTTGACGGAAAGCGGGTCATACTTCCTGTCCGCCAGCTCAACGCTGGCGTAGAATGACTTGAGATCGATGCATACGTATGTCCTGTCCATGCCTCACTCCCCGGGCAATCGTTCAACAAACCAACGCCCAAAATGACTGGCAAAGCGATCCTTGCACCGTTCAAAGTACAACCGCCTTGTCTCTCCCTTGATAACAATCGTGTAACAATCGCCAGGAAGGCTTCGCTCAATGGAGGAGGCTGGTCGAAAGTCCTTCACGGCATCGATCCTGAAAGTCCTGCCATCCTCCCAGATGATCGCCCTTGGCTGCATGTATCCTGTAGCATCAAAGTCAGAATTGACCTTGACATAGACCCTTTGCGGCTTGGTGGGCTTTGCATATGCCATGTGTAATGCCCTCCTTCCCTGGTTTGCCAGTTATTCCACACCAAAGGCATCAAATGCCTCTGGATTCTTTTGCCTCTCGTTATTTGCTTTCATAAACAGCATCTGTTGATCACGGGAAGGTCTCATTGTCTCGTCAATCGTGCATAACACACGCCCGACAAGCTTCGCACCTTCCTCATATGGGAACACATCGTCATATTTAGGGTTGATGGAATGAAGCCTATCATAAGCCTTCTGCTTGATCACCCCGCCAATGCCAGGGACAAAAAACACCCCGACATCCCCATTGCGCAATTCCGTGCAGTATTGCACAAGGACATTGTCGCCATGATGAAACTGTGGCTCCATGCTGTCGCCATTGACCATAATGACCTCATCGGCACGCTTTGTTATCGCACTACGGAAAAGAATCACCTGTCCTGCCTTTCTTTCCCCGTCTTCAGGCCACTCTTCCCCAACGACTCCCGCCGATGCGTAGCGCCCAAAAGACACAACCGTCTGCATGTCTTGATACGCCTTGTTCAGTTTTCTCATATATGCCTGGTTTGCCAACGCATCCGCAAAGATCGACAGATCCCTTTGGCTGTGGCTGTCCAGCGCTCGATAATTGTCCACCAGCGCCTTCTCTTGCGCCGTAAGCAAGTTGCCTATGCCGGAGAAGCCAAAGAATTCATTTGGCTCCACGTCAAGGATGCTGAACATGCGATAGATGAACTCTGGGTCAGGTCTAGTAAGCCCGCATTCCCAGTTGCGTATAGAACTCTTCGATATTTGCAGCGCCTGAGCCAATTGCTCTGCGCTCATCCCGGCACGCGTACGGAAAGACTTGATTCTATTCCCATACGTTTCCAGGTTTCTCTTCTTGATTTCCTCTGGCGTAAGGTTCTCCAATCCCGCAATTGTGCTATATCCCTTTGTCTTCATTTTGCTTTTCTCCTTTAGCCATCTTGGATGGTTTCTTTATTCTAGCTCATACGGGAAATTTCGTCAACTGGTATTTTGATGCTTTTTCATCTTGCATGGCGCAATTAATCAAATAATATCTGAATTAAACCACGTAAGGTGGTATAAATACTGAGGGAATAACAGATGGAAAATAAATAATACATATTAAAAACCATCATGGATGACGCAACGAAAAGGTTGGAATCGCGCCAAGGAACCTGCTTGCCATCATGCGCGCGATTGGATACAATAGGCATGTCGCAACAAAGGAGGAAACATGGATAGCAAAACGTATCTTCAGTGGGTCATGGAACACAAGGGAAAAGAATATGCCCTGCAACAAATCGCCACAGACAAAGTCGCAATTGAGAGCGCATATGTCGAGGGATATGTGACAATCTATCACTTGGAAAGCGACATCGTTGAGCTACAGTTATCGCGCAAAAGAGACGGTGAAAACGTGTTCTTCCTGCACTTCGAGCTAGTCGATGAAGAACACGCCAAGAATCTATTCGAGGAAATGCTCGATACCTTGCACAAGCAGAAGGAGAAGAACATTGTCAAGGCTCTGCTATGCTGTACAAGCGGGATGACAACTTCTTTCTTTGCTGAAAAACTCAACGAGGCAAGCGCCACATTGTCGGCAGGAATTCATTTTGACGCAGTGCCCTACGCCATGTTGGACGAAACAGGAGAAGACTACGACATCATCCTTACTGCCCCGCAAATCGCCTACGAGCTAAAACGCATCGCGGCATCCTTTGCCAAGAAACTCGTCATTGCGATACCCGCGAAAGTATTCGCATCATACGATGCAGGGACAATGGTTTCCATCATCGTGCGAAAGAGAAAAGAGATGCTTGCCAGCTGTGAGGAAAAAGCCGTTGCCAAGGTCATGCGCGACATTGAAAACAATGCCTGCGTCTTTGTTATTAACATGACCCACGACATGGACGAAACCCGCTACGCCTACCGTCTCTACAACAAAGGTGAAATTGTGGAAACCCGCCAGATCATCAAGCAGATGAACTCCACGCGCGACATCATGGACATCCTCGACACAGACTTCTCGCTGCTGCGGAAAGAATGGCGGATCGATGCAGTATCAATCTCGATCCCAGGTATATTGTTCCATGGCGACAAAGAGGTAAGGATCGACTATGAAGACTTTGCCCGCATGCTGAGTGAAAAATACGCGCTTCCCGTATATGTCCAACACAACACGCTGGCAGTCGCCTACGGCTACTATGCCCAACAAGACAAATACGACATTATATCCTATCATTCCATGCCCCGTGGCGGCTTGATTGGCGGCCAAGGAACGGTATACAGGGGAATGCCCTTGGGAGGCCACAACAACATGGCGGGAGAACTCCACCCGATCTTCTTCCGGGAAAACCCCGATATCAACCTTGAGACTCTGGAAAAAGTCGCCACTGAAGACACACGCAGGCTGCTGGTAAACTACGTCTTGGCAAACATAGCGATCATATCCCCACAAGTCTTCCTAATCCGCTGCCAAGCCATGCCAGACATGGAAGAACTACATGCAGAACTCAGGAAATACTTGGATGAAAAACACATTCCAAAACTGATCTATGTCGATGATGTCAGCGAATACTCATTGCTTGGCGCCATGTTGTATGGCTTGCACAGACTCCAAAGAGATGCCGAAAAGAAACTAAAGAAACACTGAAAGGTGAAGCCAATGGAATATGAGAAAATGATAACGTTGAAAGATGGCAGGACATGTATTCTACGCAATGCGGTAGCAGAAGATGCAGAAGCTGTTTTGACCAACTTTTTCCTAACCCACAGTCAAACAGTCTACCTGGCAAGCTATCCAGGAGAAAACGTCCTTGCTCTTTCGACAGAAAAAGTGTATTTACAGAAGATAGCCGAAAGCGACCGTGATGTTCAATTGGTTGCCAAGGTTGATGGGATCATCGTTGGAAGTGCCGGTGTCAATAGCATCAAGCAAGTGGAAAAAATGAAGCACAGAGCTTCCTTTGGCATCAGCATCGACCAAGCGTTCTGGGGGCTGGGCATTGGCCGCGCCATGATGGAATCATGCATTGAATGCGCCAAAAAGATGGGATATGTCCAGCTGGAACTGGAAGTCGTTGCGGATAACAAACGCGCCTGCGCACTGTATCACAGCGCTGGATTTGTTGAATACGGAAGAAACCCAAAAGGCTTTCGTTCCCGCTTGAACGGTTGGCAAGAGCTTGTGCTGATGCGGAAGGAACTGACTGAATGAGAGAATTTACCGAAACAAATCCCACACATTCAACATTGGCTTTGTTCCTGACATTTGCGGAAATTGGTCTGTTTACCTTTGGGGGTGGATATGCCATGATTTCCCTGATAGAGAATGCGTGCGTGGAAAAGAAAAAGTGGATCACACACGATGAGATGATGGATCTCGTGGTAATTGCTGAATCAACACCAGGACCAATCGCGATCAATTGCGCCACATATGTCGGGTATAGGCAAAGGGGACTGATTGGAGCCATTGTGGCTACCATAGGAATAGTGTTGCCTTCTTTTTGCATTATTTTTTTGATTTCCCGTTTCCTTGACGATTTCCTGGATATCGCCTGGATCGCCCATGCATTTTTGGGAATCAAGCTTTCAGTTGGGATTTTGATCCTTGATGCAGCCATCAAGATGATAGGGAAAATGCCCAAGAAACCATTTCCCATAATGGTCATGTCAAGCGCATTTCTTGCGATGTTCCTGCTTGATGTATGTGCGATAAGGATATCATCCATTGCCTTGATGGC
>OMYM01000277.1 GCA_900315225.1 uncultured Erysipelotrichaceae bacterium
AAGGTGCGCGAGGTGTTCGAGGAAGACCATCCGGCCATTGATTGACATGCAATGCCTGCAAACAGGCAAATCCCCATTTCCCCAAGCGCTTTGCATGCTTTTGGAAAAGCATTAGGCCGCCATGCCATGGCGGCCTTTTTTTCTATTTTCCCAGAGAAATCCGCTTTGTGTCGGGCATGCCATCCACAGCCGCCTTTTTCAGCCCGTTAGCAAGGGGTTCTGCCTGGGATGATCGGAATATCATCCCGGGCAATTAAAGTGCGCTAAGCGCCATGAAATGGCGTGTAACGCAAAGCTCTTCCACTCTCCCACTGACTTCAAGAAAGTCTCTTGGGTTTATTCCACGGTTCGATTGACAAGGGGTGCGCCCATTGTTAATCGACTTTCGCGGCATAAAGCCAAGGGTTTGCTTGAAGCAAGCGGGAGGGTGGAAAGGCTTGGCTGGCGATGACGTCCGTGATGGGCGTTTTCAGCCCCGTTAGCAGGTGTTTCTGCCTGGGATGATCGGAAAACCATCCTAGGTAAGAAAGGCGCTTCTGTGCGCCTCAAAACGCCGCTTGGACATAATTCGTCCGACTGCGCGGAGAAGACCGAGGATTCCATCATAACAATCCGCATGGGGATATTCTGTCAGAGCGTGCTGTTGCTTTTGCGATAGGGGAACAACAGCCCCTGTCCTGTGTGTTCATCCCAATGCTCATGAAGCCATGCAGCCTAACGGAGATTGTTCTGGACGCAAGAAAGGCGTTTCATCCAGACCAATATCCGTGCGGGTGCATCCCTTTTGTCAACTCTACCTTTGAACCCAATGTGGAAACCATTGTGTATATTGTGTTCTATTTGTTCATAGAGATACAAAAGACATGTTTTTTCTAACTATGTACAGGTAAGGTGATTGATATGTTGTTTATTGTCATAGTTATGCCGCGACCGTTTCAAGCTCTTGATGTGTAACGCATGGTTAACGGGCATGCTTTTTGCTTGCTAATACAAGCTGTAGGTCAATGCTTCACACAAGAAGCGGTGTTTGTCGGAAAGAAAACAGGAGCATGAAAACAAAAGAGCTTATTCAAAGATTAAGAGACAAAGACGATCAGCTATGCTTTCTTGCGGAAGTTGAACGGGAAAAGCTTCTTAGGAGATATGAAGAGTTGGGAAGAAGCTACGATGCCATGAGCAATGACCTTCTTTGCCTTTTTGAGGAGCTTCCCGTTGTGCCTGAAGAAAATCCTGTATTCCTGCGGGATCGTGAAGACGATGCGCCTGTGCGGTCAGTCGAGCATGTCGTAGAGAAGGGTTCAGGAATGAATGGGAAAGGGGGCTTACTACGACAGTTTATCAGGAAACGCATAGAAAAATTGACCAGTTCCCTGAGGAGTAGGATGACAAAGACTTCTATACTCAGATGCACAATAAGCTGGAATTCTGTATTGTCTGCCTGCTGTTATATGCGGAACGATTGTAAATATCTGTTCCAGATATTTGATCGTTCCAGTATAAAACGCCTGTGTCTGATTCCAGGAAAAAACAAGTTTCTGGCAACAGCCGGGAAGATTGATATTGACGAGAATGCGGTATCGCATCTGCGCAAGGGAAGCATGATATGAAGATACTTGCGGACAACAATGTATTTTTGGAAAAGGCTGCCCCAGACGACCATAGATAGATTCTCAACAGATTCACAGACAAGAAAGCTTGTTGGGTGGGAAGTTGCCTGATTGAGTGTACAGAAGACCGTAGTCGCCTAACCGTAGTCGCCTATTAGTCTGCTTGCTCAACTGACATTTGGGTCTTTGAGACAATGCGCCAGAATAGAGAGTGATTTGATTCAATGGAGGCAATGAGGTAGAAATATGCTGCTTGATGAAGTGATTTATATGGAAGTGAGAGTATTCAGAGAGTTTCTGAACAGATTCAAAATGAGAGCCGTTGACGCATATCGTTTGTTTGAAGAAAACGATATTTGGGGATACATTGAATCTTGCTATGAGGTTCTTCACATGAACGGCGATGAGGCGGTCTTGAACGATGTTCAGAGGATCCTGCAAAGGAATGGCGCGCTATCATGAAAATAAAGGACAATATGCTTCTTTTCCATGGAAGCTATGCAGCGGTTGAAAACATAGATTTGTCCATGTGCATGGAAGGAAAAGATTTTGGCAGTGGCTTCTATCTCACATCAAGCAAAGTGCAGGCAAAAGGATTTATCAGGACGTCGTTACTATACTGGAACGATCAAATATCTGGAACAGATATTTACAATCGTTCCGCATATAACTGCAGGCAGACAATGCAAAATTCTACCTAT
>OMYM01000109.1 GCA_900315225.1 uncultured Erysipelotrichaceae bacterium
CTATGTCAGGGAGGATGGCATTCACGTATTCAATCCGATGTCTGTCGCAAAGGCTCTAGGAGATAAAAAGTGCCACAGCAATTGGACTACCACTGGTCCAATGAACGAGATCAAGGACATCATTCAAAGAAATGTCCAGGACATTAGGGAAGATGTTATCCGAATGGTTGGTGGCGAAACACTGCACGTCAAGCTTGGAGGGTTTTCCATCGAAAAACCCGAGGCTACAACCAAAGATGAAATCCTTTCTGCCATGGTTGTCTACGGTTTCCTATCGTATTCGCAGGGAAAGCTTTGCATACCAAACCACGAACTGATGTTGAAATTCCAGCAAGCACTTGCATCTAATGCCATGGGATTGCGCCAGACACTGGATGAATCCACAAAGTTGCTTGAGGCAACGCTGGCAAGGGACGGCAAGCAAGTCGCTAGACTGATCGAGGAACTCCACGATGATAAGATCCCCTTCTTCCAATACAGCAATGAAAACAGCCTTGCCTGCGTTGTCACAGTCGGGTATCTTGCGGCACTGGACAAATACAAGATCACCCGCGAAGACAAGGCGGGAAAGGGATATGTGGACTTTGTCTTTGAGCCAATCGCCAAAGGGGACATTCCGATCATTCTGGAGCTGAAGTATAACCACTCAGCAAAAAACGCTTTGAAGTGCATCCACGAAAAGGGATACATCAAGCGTTTCAAGAATGACAAGCAGGTTCTTCTAACAGGCATCAACTACAGCAGTCGGACAAAGAAACATACATGCCTAATGGAATTGGTCGAACAATGAACAACCACAGTTTCAGAAATATACTGGAGCTTCTTATCCTTGATTGACATACAATGTATCATACAGTTCAATCTTACGATACATGTATTCAAGGATACGGAATTCTTGGATTTCATCTAAATGCGCATAATCTGGCGCATACAAGACAAAGGAAAGAGACTCATCACTATTCAATTTTTCTGAAGCGCTTATTTGATCCATGCGAAGTGGTCTCATATTCGGTGTTCCATTTTTATCGATAAAAATGTATGTTCCATCTTTAATGACTGGATTCACCTCGAATATTGCATCGAATTGCGTCACATCACTAAGAACTCCATTAGGGACAGAAAGCTTAAGGGGGTACTTCCTAAGAAGCCTACGACGAACAGCATCATCGGATTCTTCATTATTTGCTTTTTCGGAATCCTGGGCATCAAGAACATGGATTGTTTTATTGGAGTTCACCTGCATGATTTTGACAGGTTCCTTGTATTTGAGAATGTACAGGTAGAAATAAACCTGCTTGGCGATATCATTGTAGCCTTTCAACTCATATTCCAATAGAAAGCTGAATGGCGCAAGGATCGCCTTCATCTCTCTAGCGGAAAGGGCAAACTGCTCAGCGATATTAAAGTAGGCTTCTCCTTGTGGGTCTTCAATATCCTTAATAACGGCGAAATTTTTCGCAAGACTCTTAAACAAAGAAGAGCGGTTTCCCTTTGGCAATAACGTAATATAGTCAAAGAAACGTTCCAAATATCCTACCGCATCGAAATCATTTCCATAGACGGTCTTGACGCAATGCTGTAGCTGGGTGATATCAAGCGAGAAGATGTATACGATCCCTGGAATATTAAAGAGATGTTTGACAAGTTCCAGTGTCTGTACTGCGAAATCAGGCTTGCAGCGATCAAGTTCATCGATAATGATAACCACTTTTCCTTGTGCCTTCACTTCTTCTTTCAACATATCCTGAAGGTTTTTGATTTGTTCATTGAGGTCTGCGTAGTCATCGAAAATGTATTCCATGGCTTTTTCTTTATCAGAGAACTTTTCTACCTTCTTTACAGTATCGCCAATTTCGCTTGCTGTAGTGCTAGCAGCCTGACCTGTAGCATTGACCGCAATGGATTCAGGGGTAGCCGTTCCATTGATTACTTCAGACATTGTCACAACACCTGAAACGGTCTTTAATGTAAGCTTTTTAAAGAACTCAATAGCAGTTTTCAACTTCTTCGCTTTCGCTTCGTCAACGATTTCTTTCGCAAAGATTGTATCGGCCAAAGTGTAGAACAACGGTTCTAGTGCGTTGTTGAAGTAATCATTTTTCCATGCGTTGTAGATGCTGACCTGGCTTTCATTCAGTGGCACAATCCCCTTAAAATGGGTGATATACGCATTGGCTCCTTGGTCATCCTGCACGCCTGTTCCGATCAGAACCTGCTTTAACATGTTCACAAACGTTGTCTTGCCAAAACCCCATTCAGCGGAAATAGCCATGACAAACGATTCGTTGTCTGTTCCATCAAGACGTTTGTTTACCTTGCCGTTAGCATCAACGGAATAATCCGCAATGATTCTGCAGATACTACGGGCATATCTACCACGATCAAGTTCATCGTTTTTGATCTTGAATTCACTCATTTTGTTTTCTCCTCTCAAGTCATTATATTATATCATTTAGCAAACGGGAAATAACTACTGAATCACCAAATTCGTCAAAATATGATCAGCTAATATTTTCATCTTGTTTTGAGAAAACTTGCATTCCCAATCCTTTCAGTCAATCAGTGCCATTGTTATTCAAGAACCTTTGTCAATCAATCTTGTTTCTTTTTTGATTTGACAATATAATAACCATCAATCGCATCATACAAGGCATGAAAAGAGGATTTCAGATCCATCAGGGAAGAAAACACATTTACTCATAGTATCTCTGTCTCATGTTCACCAGGACGTATTTGAAAGCAATCGTAAGAGAGACTAAGAGTATCCCTCTTTACAACATCATGAGGACATCAAAAGGCTTGGTGTCACCAAGCCTTTTGGTTGATTATGCGATTTCCTTTGCGAGTAGTTTTTGGAACAATAGGTATGCTAGGAGCGCCGTGATTGCGTCTGCCACAGGTTGAGCGTATATGACACCATAGTATCCAAACATCGTGGATAATGCCACGATCACGGTAAGATATACATATCCCTGTCTTCCCGCACTTAGCAACAGTGCACCGATTGCTTTTCCCGTTGATTGGAAGATGCATGTCGTGACCATTGTGAACCCGATGAATGGCATGCCAATTAGAATCGCCCTTAACATTGGCGTTCCTGTCGCAATGACATCTGCGTCTTTCATAAACAATGAGATCATGGTTGGTGCCAACAAGAACAATACCAAGGACAAGCCTGCTCCCAGGCTACAAACAAGCGTATATGCGAAGCGAACACATTGTTTTAGCCTTGGATGGTTCTTTGCGCCATACAGATAGCCATGCAAAGGTTGTCCGCCAAAGGAGAACGCAACCATGATCATGACAACGATCATGACCACCTTGGACACAATGCCCATGGCAGCGATCTTGTCATTGCCATACGGAAGAAGGAAACGGTTCATGACCATTACCCCAATCGATTGCATCAAATTGGTAATCGAGGCAGGAATGCCAATCGCAAAGATCTGCCTTGCTTCAAAGCCTTTGATATAGAATCCCTTGGGATTCAACGACAGTGCCTTGGACTTTGCGAATATGAAGCATACATAGAAGATATCTGCCGCAATGTTTCCAATGACAGTCGCTATGGCGGCACCTGCCGCCCCTAGTCCTAAGCCAAAGATAAACACAGGATCTAGGATCATGTTAACGACTGAGCCAAGCACCGAACCAATCATTCCCCCTGTCGCAAATCCTTCCGTACGCAGCAGGTTTGTGGGAACAAGCGAGAAGATAATAAACGGAGCACCTAGCGCAATCCACGTATAGTATGCCTGGGCATGGCTGAATGTCTCTTCATTTGCGCCAAGAAGACCAAGCATGCCTCGTTTTCCCAGCAACAGGACAAGCATAATGCAAACGCCTGTCAAGGCAGACCCTAGGAAAGAAAACACCGACAGGCGTTTGCCATCTTCTACTTTCCCCATGCCAAACAAACGGGATAACAAGGAACTGCCGCCAAGACCGAATATATCACCAATTGCGATCATAAACGTGAATACTGGCGCACATAGTGAAACACCTGCGACCAGATTTGTGTCACCCGTCCTGGCGATAAAATACATGTCTACCATGTTGTACACAAGCATTAGCACCGAACTCATCATCACTGGCAATGCCAGTTTCATATAAGCCTTGTGAATAGGCATTTTTTCAAACAACTCTTTATCCATCTTTTCC
>OMYM01000278.1 GCA_900315225.1 uncultured Erysipelotrichaceae bacterium
ATTCATGGATTTCCTCTTTTGTCATCTCACGCGAAGGAACCTTGTCGCTCCAACGATTGGGAGAAGCGGAGGCAGTGGCGGTAATCTTATCCAGATCCATGAATGGCTTGGCTACCTTTCGAATGATTGGATTGGTATAGATATCTTCCATCATCTTGGAAATTGTGAAGCTACGACCAAAGCCAGCCGTCAACTGGACAAAAAGCTTGGCTCCCGTTGCATGAAACTTTGGCATCCAGCGAGCAAGGTCGTCATACATCTTCTCGTTTTTGTATAACCACTCGCCACCCATCGGATTGTATACCGGTTGGCATCCTGGCAAGACAAGACCTGCATTGTTCTTTGCGACATTGTAAATGAATTCTGCTCCTGCCTTGTCAAAGTGATTCTTTTCCATCCAGCCGAAGAGATCGGTTCCGCCCATCGAAGTCAGAACGATACGGTTTTTAATCTCGCAGTTTCCGATCTTCCATGGTGTAAATAAGGGTTCATACTGTTTATCCATCTTATTCTCCTGTTTCTGCATTGTTCGTTTTCGCTCTGGATGATGTTTTTATACTGGAACGATTGACCTGTTTTCCGAAATGAAGTTCTCGCATTCCATCCACTTCATCGCAGACTGGCTTGAAATGGCACATACTGCAGTCCGTTGGCATGCCTTCGAGAATTCGCGAAAGCGTTAACATAATCTCGTGTGCTTTCTTTGCATCCGCAAGCAAAACTCCATAATCCACGGACGGATCCGTAAGGAACACGATGGTAGCCGCCTTCACACCATCCACCTCAAGGTAATGTCTTAAGAAGGCATTTCCAACCTTCTCAAAGGTAATGCCTTGGCGAAGAGCTTCTTTCGAAACACGTACTTGTTCGCGGAAATTCTCCGAGGAAGTACGGATCATGAAACCCTTCGCAAAGACGTGATATTTGATAAAATCCAGTTTCTGAAGTATCCTAAAAGCCTGTTCACTGCCTTGATGGGAAGAAGTATCGCCCAATAGATCCGAAGCAAGATTCAGGATTACAAGTCGGGCATACGATGTGTCTGTCGTGATTTCATTCAAATCTGGTCCAATCACAATCGTGCCACTGTGTTCCCAAAAGCCATTTCCTGTTGTCACGCAAGTATAATTCGCTGCACCTTTTTGAGAAGAACCAAGTTCATATGCCGCATCTCTTCCCATGACAAGCTCAAAACGCTCGGTTTCTGGCCAGCACTGGTTTTCATCCCAGGGGAAAGCTTTCCGCTTCGGAAAGCTTTTCATCAGAGAATCCAGATGATCCAGCACTGTCTGATACAATTCCATGATCCTTTTCCTCAGAACTTGATATCCGTCTTCTTCCGATCAAAGATCTGGTTGACTTGGACATATGCCCATCCAAGCAACTTCTGGTCGAGATTCCAGAAGTAGACAATGAACAAGATTCCTGTCAATCCAGCAAGAATTAGAACAAGAAGACGGAGTACATCAAAAAGCTTTTTCATTTTTATTTCCTCATGCCTGCGCCTGTCCCTTTTGGCGGGCATATTCCGCCGCGCCAAGAGCACCCATGAGCTGGGGATCGACAGGAAGGTCAATGACTTTGAGCTTCAGTACATGTTCAATGGCTTTCTTAAGGCCATCGTTCTTGGCACAACCACCCGTCAGGGTAATCGAATCTGTTGCGCCTGCCTTCTTGGCCATGACAAAGCAACGCTTGGCAACAGCCATCTGGATGCCTGCCGCAATCTCATTCATTGGCTTTCCTTCCCCAACCAGGGTAATGACTTCACTCTCCGCAAAGACGGTGCATTGGGCTGTGATGGGAATGACATTCTTGGCGCTGAGGGAAAGCTTCGAGAACTCAGGCAGCGACATTTCAAAGGAACGCGCCATTGCTTCATAGAAGCGTCCTGTACCTGCCGCACATTTATCATTCATCGCAAAGTTCTTTACCGTGCCATCGTTGTCGACACTGATGCCCTTGACATCCTGGCCACCGATATCAATGATTGCCTTTACGGAAGGATCAGTGATATGGACACCCATCGCATGGCAGGAGATCTCGGAAATGTTCTCGTCTGCGAAAGGAACCTTGTTGCGACCATAGCCTGTGCCAATGAGATAGGCGAGTTCTTGTGAAGAAGCCAAGCCTACCTTTTCTAGAACTTCATTCATAGCAAGCTTAGCGCTTTCCTGCGAGTTGATCTTGGACTTGATTGTGGTGTTCGCTACCATCTTTCCATTTTCATCCAGGATCACTGCCTTCGTATACGTACTTCCGACATCACATCCGCCGAAATATTTCATTGCATATTTCCTCTTCTTTCTGTTTTTACATCG
>OMYM01000279.1 GCA_900315225.1 uncultured Erysipelotrichaceae bacterium
AAAAAATGTATCTTTTTGGATGAAAAGCTTTGATTGGAAACTTCCATATCCACATAGAATCAATTTCGGCGGCAGTCTTGCTAGGATTGCGAAACGGCATGGTCCTCAGCCAGTCGCCAGCTGACAAGATTCCAGCAAGATGGTAGATGTCGATGTCTTCCCTTTTCATTGAGCAGAAGTATGAACCACCGTTAGAAGTATGCGGGTTGGCACCAAAATCTGGTGCCAAGTCATCCTGGGCGGCTCGGTGAAGAGGTTGTTGGGCATGTGTTGAATTGCCATTTTGAAGTGAACCCTTTCTAGACATCCTCATAGCTTTGCATCGCCCTTGCCTAACAGGGAATAGGTGCCTGTTTCAGGAAGAAACGCCGTAAACACCGGGTTTTTCAGTGCGGGAAACGACCGTCAGGGAATGGTTCGAGGCTATAAATTATACTGGAACGATCAAATACCTAGAACAGATATTTATAATCGTTCCGCATATAACAGCAGGCAGGCGATGCAGAATTCTATCTATTTGTGCGTCCGAGTATAAGTTTAGGATACTCAGATGCACAATGAAGTGGAATTCTGTATTGTCTGCTTACAAGGCTTTTGGCATATTTCGGAAGGGGAGTCATTGGCTATCATCATTATGCTACAGAATAATCTTAGTTTTTTCCCACGCAATAACAAAAAGGGATGTGGTATCCCTTTTTGTCTTCCTCCCCAACTTCCACACAGCTTGCAAATCATTCCGTATTATCATCCGAAAGTTCTTCGAGAATCTGCACCAAGCGTTGGGAATGGGAACTCTTCTCAATGTACTCTTGATATGCCCGATATGCATTGTTGATCAGTTCATCATAATACACAATCCGGCAGCGAAGATGGTACAGCATGTCTGAGATCAATTGTCTGTTTTCAATCCCATCATCGCCATTGATCGGCTTGCCAAGAACAACGACAAACTCATAGGTCAACGGCATTCCAGCCTCCCTCAGCACCTTCTCAAGCGCACTCTTGTATTTCATGACCTGGCTTGACAGTTCGGAAAAGGTCACTATTCTTCCTGCTCTTTTGAGTTCGATCACGACATGCTTGCCTGCCGTCATGCGATACCCAATGTCCAGGCGACCTTCTCTTTCCTCTTGCGTCAGTTTATCGCTGATTTGCCGCAAGGCTGTCTCCATGCGTCTTTCCATGAACTCCGTTTGTTCCGCCCGTTCCCACGAAGGGTCGAGCAGCCACAGATGATTGAATAAATGCTCCTGGATTGCTCTTTCCTTATCGTTTTCGTCCACAAGCGTCTGGAAGTATTGGATGATTTCGATGCGGCTTTTAACAATCTGGTAATACAGCGATGCCTCAATGTCATCAAAGCCGGTAATGATGGAGCCGAGTGCCTCGACATTGTTCGCGTCAAGGGTGTCCAATAGGCGAAGCTGATGCGAATAGCGAAGCTTTTCAAACGCCATCAATCCATAGCGAAGGATTTCCCTTCGCTTTGTATCGTCTTCAACGATTTGGTTTACCTTGCCGAACAAGCCCCTGGCGGCTTTTTGATCATCAGGCGAAAGGGAATCATACCAATCCTTGATCCTGGGGTTGATGCCTATTGCTTTTTCAAGGCCATCCTCGTTCCTGAATTCTGTCCAGTCGTGTTTTATTTGCCTTAGCTCTTCCTTGAGGAATTGAAGCAAGGCCTCGTATCTTGGGTCATCCTTGCGATATTCCTTGCGGCCGCTCGTGGCCATGTCCTCTTGGTCATCCTCATCGAAAAAGTCTGCATGAATCTCACCCATGAGATACTTTGTGTGCAATCCCCCTTCCGAAAGTTCCGACAAGACATCCTCCTGGCCGACTTTCCCTCGCACAATCAGAACGATTCTATTCAGGTTTTCATCGCTGTCTTTCAAATCCGTTGTGCTTGCCATGGTTCCTATCCATCCCTGCACACGGTAGTCTCTGTCCCCAACGGAAACAACGTTCTCACGCCTTACCTTTTTTACTGCTTGGGAAGATGATTCAGGGGATTGGTCGCCATCGCCATAACACCAGATGTATTCAGCCTTTGCACAGAAATTACGGTCGGTGATCGTGATTGGCTCCCCATTCACCTTGACGGAAAAGCAATACTCATTGCCAATAACGCTAAACCTGCGGGCAATGCGCTTCCTAATATAATTTGGCGTTGCGGCAGAGATATTCTTCTTTAAGTTGGTCAGAATGATTTTCGTCCCATTGCTTGGAAGGTCGTCGTCTGCCACAATGCCAAGATTCTTTGGATGATAGGTGTTGGAATCACCCGAAATCGCACGCGTTATGTCGTCAACCTCCATTCGGAAAGATGAGACAACGCCATTTTTTCTTGTGATGACATCAATGGTTTTCGCCATCGAGAACATCGACAGTTTTCCAATCCCTTTTCTTCCCATGTATCGCCTGTGAAACACAGGGGATACATGGTTGTTCCCTTCTCTTTTTGCATATCCAACTGATAGATAATGCTCGTTAACTTCTTCAGGTGTCATGCCATTTCCATCATCTACGATGGTTATCGTTTTGTTTTCTGAGTCAATGTTAATTTCTACCGACATGGCATCCGCATCCCATGAGTTCGCAACTACCTCGGATAGAACCGATGGGATATTGCTATAAAGATTGACACCAAGATGGTTCAGGACATTCAATGTAATCGTCATTGTGTACATTTCAGACATTATAGCCCCCTTGTTCAAGTCAAATAATATAATTTTCATGACAACTGATATTGATTGCTCTATTTCAAGATCAGTGGATTCATCAGTAATGGCTTTTTTATGCATCAAAAAGTAAATTTCACCCTAGCCATGTAGTATATGAGTTTTTATGTCTTTTCGGGGATTCCCTACTCTTCCATTTCGAAGGAGCCACGTTGCTGATACTAAGATGATTCGTCATGTCCTCAATGTCACCAGAAATCGTCAAAATACCAGATTGCCCTCTTGTTCTTCACGTCCCCATCAGACTTCTGAATGGAAACATCAAAGATATATGTTTATCTCAACCATTAAACAGTCTGGTCATATTCATCTAGCTCGAAACCATATGCTAGGATCATGCATTTGGCATTGAATCCGAACGATATAAGCCATATGCGCTAAAAACAATTGCGTTCCTCCTTTCCACGGCAGAATGAAGCTATTATATCATAACCAGAGGTCTTGTAAACAGTTTTTTCCGAGTAGAAATCCTTTGTGTGAAGTAGAAAGTTAAGTTCCAGTTCTGATAGTCCGAAGCGGAAATTAATCTTCGGTAAATTCCAGATGGAATTCAGTCGTGAAGAACAGCGCGCTGCAAAGCCATGCCGCAAATCAAAAACGCTATATTACCAAATTGGTGAACTCGGTCAAAAAAATATGCCACTGTACCTATTTAGGGACAGTAATATGAGGGGCATCTGCTATA
>OMYM01000343.1 GCA_900315225.1 uncultured Erysipelotrichaceae bacterium
AAGCTCAAGGTTGTCATTCATAAGCATCCTTTCTACCTTTCCATCTATGATCAAGATGGGACACTAATGCAAGAAGACATTGTGGATCTTGGCTATCGGGAAGATTCCAATATGCGACGGATGCATACATCAAGGATCGAAGAAGATGATCATTTCTATGGCTTTGGCGAGAAGTCGGGAGAAATAGACAAGTTTGAGGAATTGATGACAATGTCCTGTGGTGATGCTATGGGATACAATGCCAGAAAGACAGACTCTTTGTACAAGCACATTCCTTTCTACATCAAGCTGCAAGGATCTACAGGCAAAGCGATCGGCTACTTCTACCACAACACATATCCCTGCATGTTCAACATGGGAAGGGAGAAACGAAACTATTGGCATCGCTATAGCACATATCAGACGGATGGGGGAGACATAGATTTGTTCTTGATCGCTGGTCCAAAGATTTGCGATGTAATTCAAAGATATACAGATCTTACGGGAAAATCTACCTTGTTACCAAGAGGAGCATATGGATATTTAGGATCATCCATGTACTATCCAGAGCTGCCACATGATGGCGATGATGCGATCATAGAGTTTTTGGATACAGCAAAAGAAGAAGGATTCCCGATGGATGGCTTTCAATTGTCTTCGGGATATTGCGCGATAGAGACGGAAGAAGGGATCAAACGCTGTACCTTCACTTGGAACAATACACGTTTCAAGGATCCCAAACGCTGGTTTGATCGGATGAAGGAAAGAGGCGTTATTGTCTCAGCCAATGTCAAGCCTGGCTTTCTTTTGGTGCATCCATTGCTTGATGAGATGAAGAAAATGAACATGTTTGTCAAGGCTTGTCCTAGTCTACCAGAGGACTCCGATGGAAACCACGAAGGTCTCGCGGTGGGAACGTGGTGGGGAGGCAAAGGTGTATTTGTTGACTTCACCAATCCAGACGCAAGAAAACAATGGAAACAATATCTCAAGGACAATCTGATGCAATATGGATGCACTTCCATCTGGAACGATAATTGCGAGTATGACTCCATCATCGACCAGGATTGTTGTGTGTGTCATGAAGGAAGGGGCAGCACCATTGGCGCATTGCGCCCTGTCATGGCAAATTTGATGTGCATGTTGTCCAATGAAGCAACCAACGAATACTATCCTGGCAGACGTCCATTTACAGTATGTCGTTCAGGACATGCGGGCATACAAAGATACGCCCAAGTCTGGGCAGGGGATAACCTGACCAGTTGGGAGACACTGAAATACAATATTGCGACAATCCTTGGCATGGGAATGTCTGGTGTAGCCAACAATGGCTGCGACATTGGAGGTTTCTATGGCGATGCTCCAGAGGAGGAACTGTTTATTCGTTGGGTTCAAAACGGTATCTTCCAGCCACGTTTTTCCATTCATTCCAGCAATGCCGATAATACGGTAACGGAACCATGGATGTATCACGACACGGCATCAATCATTAAAGAAGCGATAGACTTCCGTTATGCTTTGATCCCATACCTTTACTCATTGGCGTATAGGGCAAGCGAGAAAGGTTTGCCCATTATGACGGCAGAATGCATGGTATTCCAAGACGACCCCAAGACATACAAGGAAGGTATAGACTTTATGTGGGGAGATTGCATTCTTGTTGCGAATATCGTTGAAAAAGGTCAAGAGATCCGACATGTGTATCTTCCAAAGGGAGAAAATGATAATGAATGCTGGTATGACTTCTATTCCCGAAAACCGTACGCACCTGGAAGTGACATTGACATGAAGGTTGATATACGCTCCATTCCTATGTTTGTTAAAAGCGGCGCAATCATTCCCATGGCAATGAATCGCATGACAAACCTAACAATGCAACAGGCAACGGAACTCAAGGTTCTCATGGCTCCAGACATAGACAGTTCATTTGTGCTTTATGAGGATGATGGCATTTCCAATGACTATTGTCATGGAACTTATCTCAAGACACACATCACAATAGAGGCAGGAGAAAAAACAAAGATCCATTTTCAATGCGAAGGATCATACACAACACATGTTGAAACATTCCTGTTGGATATTATACATCGGGAAAAATCTCCGTTCTATGTGCTTGTGGATGGACATGAGATGCAACATTATCTCCATCGCAAGAAATTTGACACATGTACAGAAGGCTGGTACTACAGCCAGACGTTACGTTCTGTTCTTGTGAAATATAACAATCCGAAAAGAAGCCATGATGTTCTGGTCAGCTTTGAACAGCTAGACCTCATTGGCATGTAAAAAAGGTTGGCGATGAAGCCAGCCTTTTCCAATGCTACCTATAGTGGAATTCATTTGCATGATGACTTCTTAGCGCGTTAATCATCACTTACACTTAAATATAATAAAAAAAGTATTCGTATTCTTCAATAATTTCTTCTTTTGGAAATAATCAAATTAAATTTGAGAAAAACGCTTGACAATAACTGAACGTTCATTTAATATATGTCGTGACAGGAGGTGAACGTCTTATGCGCACAAAAGATCAGGACAAGCAGCAGCGAATCAAAGACGCAATGGTTAAGTTGATCTTGCGGGATGGCATTGATGGCACATCTGTTGCTAAAATTGCCAGAGAGGCGGGTGTTTCTCCGGCGACCATCTATGTGTATTATCCGAATAAAGAGGCGATGATGGTGGAGGTTTTTAGGGAGTATTCAGCTTCACCATATAGGTATCTTATGCAGAAGATTGGACCAGACATGGATGGGGGATTGTTGATCGAGACGATTGTGAGAGGCTGTTATAGCTTTAGCCGCGAACATGAGGGGATCTTCAGCTTTGTCGAGCAGTGTTCGAGATGTCCGTCGTTATCGGAAAAGGTATCGGAAGAGGAATGTTTGTGTGATATCCTGGATATCATACATGAATACCAACGGAGAGGAGTGCTAAGAACCTATAGTGATTGGAATATTGGCGCGGTTCTCTTTGCGCCAGTGAGATTTCTGGCGGTGAATCATTGCGAGACAAATGAGGAAGAGTGCTTGAATGAGTTGATACATATGTTGCAAGGATTGTTGTTAAAATAAGATATCCCTGTCCACGGGCAGGGATAAAAAAACAAGGGAAGATAAACGAACATTCACTTATAGCAATGGAGGTAGAAGATGATAGTCGTTCCTGTACACAATATGATACTTACGCCAGATGCGACGGTGTATTTGTCGGTTGACCAATTGAGAAGAACATCTGGTAACAAAGGAATAGCGGTGAATGAAAGGGTGGTGATGATTGTATCGAAGGAAAACACGAATTTCTTGGATCTGACGGAAGATAGTTTCTTGCCCATAGGCGTTGCTGGAACGGTAACGGAGTTGAATAGGTATGGGTTTGCGGTCATACGTACACAATATAGGGTGAATCTGGATGGTGCAACCATTAATCCCGACCATACGATACAGTTGACGATATCGCGCAGACGTGATATCGAGGATCTCGATCCGACAAGCGAGAAAGAAAAACTCAAAAGCTTGAAGAAGGAGATGTATAAGTATTCCCAGGCATTGAATTTTGGCGAAACCGCCAGATATTTCATTGACCAGATCGATACAATTGGAACAGCCGCATGCGTGATGTCACAAGCGGTTGACGCAACGAACGAAGAAAGATATGCAATCTTAGCGGAAGACAGCAAGGCAAAGCGTGTCGAACTCATTGAGAAGATGTTGTATGAGAACATGGAAGTGGGACGCATTACCAAGGAAGCGGCAGCTTCTCAACAGGAGGAATACCAGCAAAGATACAAGGAAGACGCGATCAAGAGGCAAATGGAGCATCTCCAGAAAGAATTAGACGAGATGCATCCTGAGAATATCACGGATGTACAGAAGTTTGCTCAGAGAATCAAAGATTCGGGAATGAATGAAACCGCCAGAAAGGAAGCTGAAAAAGTCCTCAACAGGCTGCGTCAAGAAGGGAAGGAAAGCGTTGAGGCAGGCATGTTGTTTGACTATCTGGATTTTGTGACGACATTGTCGTGGAAGAAAGCGGATGCGGAGAGAATCGACCTGAATGAAGCAAGAAAAGTCTTAGACGAAGACCATTATGGCTTGAAGAAAGTCAAGGAACGCATTATACAGCAGATCGCCGTCATGAACTTGAAAAAACAACAGTCTGGATCAATACTTCTGTTTGTTGGCGCTCCAGGCACAGGCAAGACTTCCATAGGAAAGTCGATTGCTAGAGCCTTGGGAAGAGAATATGTCAGGGTAAGCCTGGGTGGCGTGCATGATGAGAGTGATATCAGAGGGCATAGGAGGACATATATTGGCTCCATGCCAGGAAGAATCATGGATGGCATTCATAAGAGCGGGGTATCCAATCCTGTCATGGTGCTGGATGAAGTAGACAAGCTGTCGGCATCGTTTAACGGCAGTCCGGCAAGCGCTTTGTTGGAAGTGTTGGATCCAGAGCAGAACAATACATTTACCGACCATTACATGAATGTTCCATACGATCTTTCGGATGTATTGTTTATTTGCACTGCCAACAGCATGGATACGATTCCCCAGCCATTGTTGGACCGCATGGAGGTCATTCAATTCCAAGGGTATACCCCGATTGAGAAACTGTTGATTGCGAGTAGGCATCTTGTGCCAAAGTCCATGGAAGCCATGGGCATCGTTAAAGAACAGATGGAAATCACGGACGAAGCCTTGAATACCATGATTTCCCAATACACGATGGAAGCAGGTGTGCGTGGTTTGCGCAAGTGCATCGACACATTATGCCGAAGTTTGGCTGTGGCGGTCGCCAGTGATCCAAACGCCAAAATCACAGTTACACCTGAAGTGGTTCATAAGGAACTTGACACAAGACCAATCCGTCATGACACCATTCTTCCTCAACCGAAACAGGGGGTTGTGACGGGTCTTGCCTGGACTCCTGTGGGAGGAGACATCCTGTACATTGAGACAGTACTAATGCCTGGCAAGGGTGAACTTATTCTCACAGGACAGCTTGGGGATGTCATGAAAGAATCGGCAAGGATTGCGTTAAGCTTGGTGGAGAATCTGTTCCCGAAGGAAGCAGAGCAACTCAAGGAACACGATCTGCATATACATGTTCCAGCTGGCTCTGTTCCCAAAGACGGTCCTTCCGCTGGTGTAACCCTCACCACTGCCTTGGCATCGCTTCTTACGGGACGTATCGTGGATACACATATTGCGATGACGGGGGAAGTTGCGCTTAGGGGAGCCATCACGCCAATCGGTGGATTGCCAGAGAAACTGTTGGCAGCCCAACGAGCAGGCATTACCAAGGTGTTCATTCCAGAGGAAAACTTGTATGACTTGAAAGATGTTGCCCAGGAAGTCAAGGACAAGATTGAAATTGTGCCAATGACCAAAGTGACAGATCTTCTTAAGGCAGTTGGCGTTATGGATGAATAATGAAGCTGTATAGACGCATTGCTTCAATAAAAAAAAGCCTCGTATTGAGGCTTTTTGGTTATTCAAAGCTGAGTTCGTAGAAAGTGATGTCAACGAGAGCTTCGCCATCGGCGGTGAAGCTGATGCCATCGGCTTCAAGATCGGTATAGATGACATTGGAAGCAGTCTGCTCGCCATCGTTAACAAATAATTCGATGCTGTAGCGGTCGGCGATAATGCGAAGAGTCATAGAGCCATCTTCAGCGGGAGCTGACTTCCATTTGCGGCTGTTGACAATTGCGCGCCTTGTGCCTGAGAAAGAACGGTCGAACTTGAGAGAATGCTCCTTGGGCTTATAGGCGATATCGGTATGTAACACGCCTTTTTCTGCCAGTCTAATCTCGAATTTGCGCAGTGTATCGTTTGGCTTGATGGTGATGGTGAGATCCACGGTTCTTCCCTTGATGCCTTCGAGTTCTGTCTTTCCGTTGATCCTAAGATCAGTGTATTCAATCTTGTTTTTGCGGATGGTTTCAATCTCTCTTACAGGTTGTTGGAGAAGTTTGCCGTCTTTGACGTGCAGTTCCCTTGGAAGAACCATTTGTCCAATCCAACGGAAGTGCAGGTGGGTGTGTACAATCGAATCCCAATTCTGCATCCAAGCGGTCATGATGCGCCTGCCGTCTTCCGTAAGCATTGTCTGTGTAGCATAGAAGTCCATGCCGTAGTCAACGAGTTGTTCTGCCTCCTTATGGAACTTGCAGTCTTCGTCAAGCTTGCCTAGCATGCATACGACAATGTTACCACTGAAGTACTTGTCATCCTGAAGGACATCTTGAGGGCTGAGAATCAAGACATCGGTTCCATCTAATTCAAAGAGATCCGGGCATTCCCACATTGTTCCAAGGGAACCATCGTCGTTATCTATCACAGTGTTGACGAAACGCCATTTCATGCCATCGTCACTGCGGAAGTAGAGGACTCTTCCCTTTTTGTCAAACCATCCCACGCATGCTACGGCAACAAGACCGAACTTTCCGTCTTTTTCACGGAAGATCTTGGGGTCACGGAAATCGTACTTGCTGAGACCTTCAGGAATCATCGTTTCATCGATGACAGGATTTCCTTCATACTTGGTGTATTCAACACCATCGCCAAAGGCGATGCATTGCGTTTGGGTGAATATGTCTTGATCGGTGTTGTGGACTCTGACAACACCTGTATACACGAGCATGTGCCTGCCATCGTCTAGGGTAATTGCACTGCCTGAAAAACAACCGTCAGAATCTGGTCGCGTATCGGGAGCAAGTGCGGCAGGCTGGTATTCCCACTTCAAGAAATCATTCGTCGTAGCGTGAGCCCAATGCATCGGACCCCATTTCTTTGAGTATGGGAAATATTGGTAGAACAGGTGGGTTTTTCCGCCATACTGGGAGAATCCATTTGGATCGTTCATCCAGCCTACGCGCGCCGACAAGTGAAACACTGGGCGGTATTTTTCGGCAATGCGGCATTCTTCGTCTAATTCGTAGTTCTGTGCTTCTTTTAATAACGTGCTTGTCATATGACGTTTTACTCCTATTTATATGATATACGCCGTGGGGACGAAAAGGTGCATATCGTTTCACTAAGTATATTTTCTATCACCCGATTTTGTCAACCGATTTTTCCTTTTTTTTTCCATGAACATACTTTTTCATGGAGTCATTCGCATTAATAAAAAACATATGCTTATAACCAGCATAAGAAAATGTTATAGTATCATAAGATATTGTGTGGTATAATATGCCTGTGAGGGAGTAACATACGCTCTGCGTTAGCAAAGGTCGTCAACACGGTATTTCAATACCCGGCCTTGCTGTAATATGTGAGACTCATTCAGTTGACTTCATAAGAATTACAACAAGGAGGTTTGACATTATGATGTCTTTGGACTGGGGAGCCATACTGGGAGGCTTCGGCCTATTCATGTTTGGTATTAAATTCATGGGAGATGGCTTAAAGGCAGCCGCTGGCGATCAATTGCGAGACTTGATCAACAAGTATACATCGAATCGCTTCATGGCGTTGTTGCTGGGTATCCTGTTGACGGTGATCATGCAGTCGTCTAGCGCGACCAGTGCGATTACCATTGGTCTTGTCAGGGCAAACCTGATGACTTTGGAACAGGCTGCGGGCATTATCCTTGGCGCAACCATTGGAACAACCGTTACATCGTTCTTGATTTCAGTTAACGTTGATCAGTATGCGTTGTACATTGCTTTTATCGGTTGCATGCTCATTTGTTTCGGAAAGAAGAAAAAGACGAAATACATTGGCCAGGTCATCCTGGGGTTTGGCTTGATCTTCTTTGGCATGGGAGCGATGGGAGATGGTCTTGCGGCTTTGAAAGAATTGCCGCAATTCGAGGCGTTTGCGCTTAAGATGGCCAGCAATCCTTTGCTTGCTTTTGGAACAGGTATCCTGTTGACAGGACTTGTTCAATCTTCGGCAGCTACGATTGGTGTAGCACAAAAGCTGTATCAAGCAGGCGCTATTGCTTTCTCTGCATCCCTTCCGTTTATGTTTGGTGCAAATATCGGCACGACTGTCACAGGCATCCTTGCTTCTCTTGGCGGATCCACAGCAGGCAAGAGAACAGCCGCACTGCATACAACGGTAAACTTGATCTCTGCTGCTATAGGAATGGTGTTCCTCAAGCCATACGCCAGCTTCATACAGAGCTTTGCGTCAGGCATGAGTGGCATGATGCAAATAGCGGTAGCGAATATGGTCTTCAAGCTCATTACATCCCTTTTGTTCTTCCCGTTTGTCGGTTATCTTGTCATGTTTGTCAAGAAGCTCATCCCAGGGGAAGAACGTTCGGAATTGCAACTATCAGAGCTGGACGATAGCATTTCAACACTCTTGCCTAGCGCAGCTTTGAAGGCCGCATCCCTTGCCTACTTGAAGATGGTTGATATGGTAAGGCTCAACATTATGAAGGTGCAAGAAGGTGTCCGTGGCGAACTTGACACAGCTTCCGTAGAACAAAACGAAGCTGTCATCAACCGCATGGATCAACAGATTACCGATTATTTGATTCGCTTGTCAATGAATAACTCTCTTTCCGATGTGGACACAGAGGAGACAAGAAGACAATTGGATGCGGTCAAAAACTTGGAAAGAGTTGGCGATTTGACTGTCAATGTGTCCGAATTCCTTGCTATGATTAAGGAAGAGGGCGTAGGTTTCTCGGAAGCGGCACTTGGGGAACTGGACAAGATGATAGAAAGAATGCTGGATATGTTCGACTTGACCGCCGAAATATTCATGACCCACAGTCAGGAACAGTACAACCAACTTCTGGAGATGGAAAAGAGGATGGACGCAAGGGAAATGACCTTCCGCAACAACCATTTCATCAGAATGCAGAACCGGATATGCGCTTCTCCAGTGGCTAGTTCGGTATATTGCGATATTCTTGGAACAATTGAAAGAATCAGCGACCACTGCTGCAATATCGGCAAGTCCACTGTTACAGGTATGACCAGCGACCTGTCAGACGACGAAGTCTTAGCATAGGTTAATTCAACACAGGGCACAATGTGCCCTGTGTTGTTCTGCCATAAAGTGATATACTTCATGTGCATAAAGAGAATATGTGGCTCTGGCTGCCGTGTTTCCAATTCGATTGTGATTTGGGACACATACTTTTATGCTATGGAAGACGGAGGAAAAACAAGATGAATTTGTCAAAAGAAGATTCGGATATGTTCTATGAGATTTGGATTCCACTCTTAGACTTTGCGAACAAAAGATACAAGGTGATGGATGCGCCAAATGGAATAGTCCCTGGGCAAAAGTTGGATACAACGGAATGCAAGAAGATCGCCAACAAGATTTAGGATGATGTATCGATCCTGGATGACTTTCTTCAGGCAATGCCAGATATGCCAAAGGAGCAACAGGATATTGTTCGTGGTTGGAAACGCCGGGTGAAGGATAAATTTATGATAGAAAGGCATTTAAAAAAGGAACAATTTTCATTGGCTCTGACAATGAAGTCTACCAAGTATCTGGAACCATAACGCCTTTGGACGAGATGTTTGCTTTCTATTCGTTGCCTATAGCACTTCAGGCAACATTGCTGCCATGGCGTGATGTGATTATTACCGATGGCTTAAACTTTGTATACAACACAGTAACTTTTGGATCTGGTATAAAATCGGATCTTAAGGAAACATACCTTGAAGCAAAAAGAAACAAGAGGATTCATACATCGCTATAGAAGATATCTGAGAGATAAAAAGATTGATCATCGCATTCCATGCATGTTGACGCTTGGTTGTTCCATACCACAACAAATTTCGACCACAGAGTTTTTGGAACAGATTTCATATGCGTCCGCAAGTGTGAGCTGTCTGGAACCAGATGGTGCCTATACGCAAGAAACATGTGACGTTTTCTTTGCAAAACAAGGGAGCATCTTCCTTATGAGGTTGTTTCTGATGCGATAGAGGTATTGGCGGAAGAGGAAAGCGAATATGTGGTCATACCGCAGGAAAACACGTTCGGCGGAGCAGTCATAGACTACATGGATGCATTGGTTTAAGAGAAATCAGTCTTGGTGGTTGGTGAAGTGAAGCTTCCTGTCAATCGGAATATCCTTGTTTTTCCAGGCACGAAACTCAGTGATATCAAGACAATCATTCTCACAAGCATGGTTTGGTGCAGGGGAAAGACCGGTTGGACAGTAATTTTCCTGGATATAATGCCATAAAAGTCGCAAGAACTGCCAAAGGTGCTAGGCTTGCTACATAGCATGGAAGAAGAGAAGACAAGGCTTGTCTTCGTCTACGATCATCCCCAAAAGACAGAATTAGGCAATTACGATTATGTGATTGAATCACGTTGCGAAAGCTATGTAAAACGGGTCAATCAATTTGGCTTTGTCTTTCGGTATCTTGGCATCTTTCAAGCAAAATAGGTAGAAAACGAGGTTTTATGATAGATACAGAAAATAACAACGGACTGGATAAGTTCATATATATTAGCTATCCTGACACACAGGAAAAAACAGTCAATGCATTCATCACAGCATTGCGTCAGGCTGGGTATCACATTTGTTGTAAAACAGACATAGGCGATACCCAAGCAGAGTCGAAACAAATCAATGATTGTGAAGTCTTCATGCCCTTTTTAACCGTGGATTATCGTCAATCTTCCTTCTGTTGGCCAGAACTGGAACTGGCATTCGACCTATACAAATACAAGATCTTTCCTGTTGTGATTGGAAACGAGAGAGAAGTTAAGAATAGTTTGCCTTCCAACATGAAAATGTGGCTTTCTGGTAAGAAAACCATCAAGTTGAAAGAACCCATTGATATAGATCGCTTCATGGAGAAAATTAATCAAACAACCATATTACAGTCATGCAGAAGTGAAATACTCGGTGATATAGAATCGCTAACAGCTGAAGAATGCTTTCAAAAAGCCATGGCATACCATTCGGGCACTAATGGTAAAAGAAACTATCAAGAAGCAATCAAGTGGGCCACCCTTGCGGCAAACAAAGGTCATGTTAGTGCGCCAAATTTTCTTGGCATGATGTACAGCAGAGGAATAGGTGTTGTTAAAAACAATGCGGAAGCATTCAAGTGGGGTAAGTTAGCGGCTGAAAGAGGTGATGCGCAGGGTCAACACAACTTCGGATTGTTGTATTATCAGGGCATAGGTGTCAAGAAAGATTATGCGGAAGCTTTCAAATGGTCTAAGCTTTCGGCAGAAGCAGGCTTTTCACCGGCACAGTCTCATATTGCCAGGATGTATGCCATGGGAGAAGGGGTTGCACAAGACTATGGCGAAGCGTATAAGTGGAATAAACTTGCGGCGGAGCAGGGAGATTCCTACGGTCAATACAATCTTGGATACGCATATGAAAACGGTTATGGCGTTGCTAAGGATGATGAAGAAGCATTCAAGTGGTACAAAATCGCTGCGGAAAACGGTCATGATAAGGCACAATATATTGTTGGATACAGATATCTGGATGGCTTAGACATAGCCAAGGATGATGGCCAAGCTTTCAAATGGTTCATGAAAGCCGCAATGCAAGGCAACGCCTTGGCACAGAATCAGGTTGGGGTGATGCTTTTCACAGGACGAGGTGTAACAAAGAGTTTAACGGAAGCCGTAAAGTGGTACAAGCTAGCCGCAAACCAAGGAAACGTTGAGGCTCAATACAATTTAGCTTGTATGTATCGCTTTGGATATGGCGTGATTCAGAACTATTCTGAAGCAAAAAAGTGGTATATTCTTGCGGCAACACAAGGCGATGCTTACGCAAAAGAGGCTTTGGCGGATCTGGAAAACCAGTATACCCAGAGGCACAATTAGGTGTATGCGGAATGATTCTCAATAAACGCAGGAAAGAAATAGAACAATGGAATACATATACTATCCCAGCTGCAGCTTCAATCGATTAGATATGCAATCGGCAAAGAAGCTTAGAGAATATGCAACTAGCCATAACATGAACATAGCCCCCTGTTGCAAATTTGACCAAAGGGAGGCTTCAGAAGATAAGAAAGCAATATACTTCTGTCAAGAATGCAGAAGAACCCAGGAAAGCAAAGGTTTTTCATCATTGAGCTATTGGGAAGTACTAGACAATGACAAAGAGATGCTTCTGCCAGATTATTCTGGCATGTATGTGACATTGCTGGATTGTTGGCGAGACCGTGATCACCTTGAAATTCATCAAGCAGTCAGAAGTTTGCTTGATAAGATGCATGTTCAATATGAAGAACTTGACATGCATGGAGACAAGGCTGATTTCTGCGGAACACTGCATTATGAGACTGCACAATATCGCAATGAACTTGATTCTTTTGATCATCTGTCGCATCTTTCAAAAGAGTGGCAAGTCAAGCTCATGCAGGAGAAGGTCACATCTTGTCCAACGGAATTGATCGTCTGCTGTTGCTGTAGATGCTATAATGGCTTGTTAATAGGGGGAGGACATCCTATCCACTTGATGACACTGTTAATGAACGGCTACATTGGAAGAGAACAGGAGCTAGAGGCACATGCCTTGGATCTTTTATCCAAGCCAGATCCTCGCTACAATATGAAGATGCCTTCATGATATCAACAAACAGAGCACTTATGTGCTCTGTTTGTTGTTTTACCACAATGTTCTGTGCTTTGCCATATCATGATGCTGATAACGTTTATTGAAATAAATCGCGAAGTCTGATATAATATAGTTTGTCCAGGAAGAGAGAGAACATACTAATGCAAAAGGATATCAGGCTGGAAGATGATACATGCAAGAACATTTCAAATCGTTTATATAGAGACAATATTAGCACATATGATGCAGTTTCACCCATAATTAAAAAGTGTATTGACAAACGAAATGATAAATGTGACTTTAAATATGAATCGTATTCATTCATTGACCTATTTGCTGGTATTGGCGGCTTGCGCATGGCATATGAAAATGCGGGCGGTCATTGTGTATATTCAAACGAATGGAATAAGTATAGCCGACAGACATATTATGCTAACTTTGGCGAACTGCCAGATGACGATATAACGAAAGTGGATGAAAACAGTATTCCAGATCATGATATTCTTGTGGCAGGTTTTCCTTGCCAGCCATTTTCCATAGCGGGTATCTCAAAGAAGAATAGTTTGGGAAGAGCTACAGGATTTGAAGACAAGACACAAGGAACGTTGTTTTTTGACGTGTGTAGAATTCTTAAGCATAAACGCCCAAAGTCGTTTATGCTTGAGAATGTAAAGAATCTGGTTAGCCATGACCATGGAAAGACATTTAAAGTGATAATGGAATCTCTTGATGAGCTTCACTATGAGGTATTCTATGCGATAGTCGATGGAAAATTGTATGTACCACAGCATAGGGAGCGAATTGTCATTGTGGGCTTTGATCGAAAACGTTATGGCAATGATATTGACTTCTCAATAAAACTTACTCCTGCGGAAAAAAGACCAGTTTTATACTGGAACGATCAAATATCTGGAACAGATATTTACAATCGTTCCGCATATAACAGCAGGCAGACAATGCA
>OMYM01000280.1 GCA_900315225.1 uncultured Erysipelotrichaceae bacterium
CGACCATGTGAAATCCCGGGAATACTACAAGAAGTCCCTTGGGATCAGGGAGAGGCTGTCGGAGGAGACGGGGACGGTGGAGTCGCTTGATGATCTAGCTGTATCGTATTATAAGATTGGATCAATCGTTCATGATGACAGTGAAAAGATGAAGTACTACCAGAAGGCTTCGGGTATCTGGGATGATTTAAGGAAGAAGTACCCGAGTGTCAAGATGTATGCTGATAATTATAGGATCGTATCGAATGTCATGAAGGATATTCCTGGCGTGAAGCCAAAGTCAGGATTGAAGCAATGACTCAAATGGTTTAAAAATGATTTTGTATTTAGGCTAATGGCGTATTCACCTATTTCCTATGTTGAGCAGAAAAGAATCGCTAAGAGACGCTTTGTTCAAGTGATTGCATTAAACAATAATCACATCGGAATGGACAGTGAATTTGAATGCAATTCACTTTCGGAAGGAATGGAGGAATCCTAGCTGGCATGTGTTTTTCTAGGCACTGATCAATTTGATCAGTGCCTTTCAATGATTGTTGGAGAACTGTGCATATTGGTTGAAGGAATGAAGAAGATATGTAGTCCGATGATATGTTCTGACGCTATAATTTCCTTTGGTATTTTCCCGCATTGCCTTTCCGATTCCCTTGGAAAATTCCCACAGTGCCAATCTAATTCCCTTGAAAATTTCTCCCAACGAAATAATAGCACTTGAAAATCAATTGCACCAGTGTTATAGTGATTCTATTGTTATATAGAAGGGAACTAATAATGTATAAGAGAAAAATAGAAGATCAGATGGAAGAATGGCTTCAAAACAATAGTATACAAAAGAAAGCCTTGCTTTTGAAAGGAGCAAGGCATGTTGGAAAAACAACTCTTGCACTCTCTTTCGCTCGAAAGCATTATGAAAGCGTTGTTTATCTTGACTTAAGAAAAGACAAAAGAATTCGAAATGCATTTTCAGATGACTTTAATATAGATTTCATTATGATGCAGATAAGCGCTGCTATATCAAATATAAAGTTGATTCCAGGGAAAACGGTCATTATCATGGATGAAATACAGGATTGTCCGAATGCAAGAAGTAGTTTAAAGTATTTCTGCTTGGATGGAAGATATGATGTTATCTGCACTGGTTCTTTACTGTCTATCAAGGGATACGCTAGTAACGCGGGAAGGGGAGTTCCTGTTGGGTTTGAATATCATTTGCTGATGAAGCCCATGGATTTTGAAGAATTTCTTTGGGCTATGGGTACAGACGAAACTGTCTTGGGACATTTGAAAGAATCTTTTGACAATAGAACGCCTGTTCTTCCTGTCATTCATCAAAGAATGCATGAGTTATTCAGACAATACATGGTTGTTGGCGGTATGCCTGAAGCAGTTAAATCCTTTGTTACTAAGAATAACCTTTCTTTTGTTCTTGGTACACAAAAGAATATAATCGAAAGCTATAAAGATGATTTTGGCAGACATCTACAGAATGACGGAACGGAATATGTCAATCAGAGTGAGCTTGCACGTATCTTGGCATGTTTTGTTTCGATTCCTGTTCAGCTTGCGAAAGATAACAAGAAGTTTATGTTTTCTAAAGTTAACTATCGTCCTGGATCAAGAAGCGTTGATTACCATGGAGCGATCCAGTGGCTTTGTGATGCAGGTATTTGTACGCAATGCTTTAATCTAGAAGAACCTTCATTGCCATTGGATGGGAATAAAAAACCAGATAACTTTAAGCTGTATATGCAGGATAGTGGTTTGTTTATCTCTATGCTCGAAGAGGGTACAGCATCAAGTATTATATCTGGTGACCTTGGAGCATATAAGGGCGCTATCTATGAGAATATTTTGGCTGATACTTTCAGTAAGATGGGCAGATCGCTATACTTTTACCGAAAAGAATCTGGAATGGAAATAGACTTTGTGACAAGGTATAATGGACATGCTACACCAGTAGAAGTCAAGGCTACTTCGGGGAAAGCAAAGGCTTTGAATACACTTATGAAGAGAAAAGATGATTATGATATCCAACATGCAATAAAGCTTTCAGCTTTGAATATAGCTGAGCA
>OMYM01000534.1 GCA_900315225.1 uncultured Erysipelotrichaceae bacterium
GATCGCAAAGGTGGAGGGGTTGAACTCCTGCCCGAAGCACGTGACAAGGATGTCCCTGTTCAGCTCGTGTATCCTTTCCTCCATGCACGAGAGCATCTGGCTCGTGCCCATCGCCATGTCGTACACGGTGACGCTGCCTCCCCTTGAAAGGTCCGCATCGCTCAGCAGCAAATCCGTCATCAGGTAGATGACGTCCCTGCTGGTGAAGTGCGCGCCGGCCTCTTCGCCGAAGGACTCGGAGAACCTTCTCACGAGGTCCTCGAAGATGTAGCCGCAGTCCACGGCCGCGATCCTGTCCGGCCCAAGGTATCCCTTGGGCTTGTTGAACTCCTGTATGACAAGGTAGAGCGTGTTGCTTTCGACCATGCACTTGATGGCGTTGTCGAACTCAAGCTTCGACAGGACGTCCTGCACGTTGGGGGAGAACCCGGCGAGGTAGTCGCGGAAGTTCGCCTCGATGTTGTCGGGGTCGGCGAGCAGCCTGTCGAACGTGTATTTCGAGGTGTTGTAGAACTGGTACCCCGACGCCCTGGTAAGGAAACCATCCATTACGGCGAGGTTCTTCACCCTGTCGTATGTTTCCTGCACCTTGTCCCAGGTTGGGAGAAGGCAGTCGTGGAACCGCTTGATCACGGTCATAGGGAGAATGACAAGGCCGTACTCGTGGGGCTTGAAGGGACCCCTTAGTTGATCGGCGACATTCCAGATGAGCGTCGCCTTTTCCGCTATGTTCGTTCCCACCGCGTTGATCCTGTCGTTGGCCATGTGAATACCTCCTCAATCACCACGCCTTAAATCATACTTGATTTTAGAAAGGATATCAACTCTGGTTTAACCAATTTGGCCGCAGGCCATCCAATACTACGTCAGGATCAGTATATCATTTACTAGAATCTTGTAAAATATAGGTTTATTATGTTTACAAATACCCTATACATAGTATTATAAGAGATGTAATTGCGAGAAACTTGTGAAAAGGAGGTTGATTCTCATGTTGCTTGAATTCAGGACGAAGAACTATAAGTCCTTTGTGGATGAGATGTGCTTTTCCATGATACCGGCAGCCAAACAGAAAGGTCTGGATTACAGCATCCTCGCCATGCAGGGTGGATCAAAGACATATCAAGGACTTTGCTCGGTGGTGATCTACGGTCCAAATGCCTCGGGGAAAACAAATCTGATTGGTGCGATGGAGACATTCCGCACCATTGTCCTGCGTGGCAATATCCGCAATGCGGATCTGAATTCCGCGAACACTGCCGCATCCGCATTGGAGCTTATCCCAAACTGCAATGGCGTGTCCGCACCTACAGAGTTTTCCATCCGTTTTGTGGATGATGGGATCATTGTTGAGTATTCCCTCAAGGTGGATCTTGGTCAATTTCTGGCTAAAGACGATGGCAGAAGAATCTTGGAGGAAAGGCTTTCCGTCAATGAAAAGCTAATCTTTCAGAGAGGGGACTCCCTGACAGTGGAACTACCAACAACAATCAAGGGGTATGTGAACAAGGGTATCAAGAGGAAAACGCGGAAGATGCAGGAGATCGCTGAAGGAAGCCTTGAGGATACGGAGTTGTTCTTGAACAATGGCTTCAAATTGATTTTTGCTCAGGCACTTGTAAGAAAAATACTCGACTGGTTCAGCAACAAGTTTATTGTCATCTACCATTCGGAGGATCCTAGGGTTGCCAGGAGACTCGCCGATCCGAAAGACAATACGGTCTATGTGGAGAAAACGCTGACGGAGGCAGCGAGGGAATTCGGGATAACGGCAAATGCGCTGGGATACAAGGCAAGCAATGAAAAAGAAGGGGAAGATGCCATCCTGTATTCCGTTTTACGCGATAAAGCGCTCCCGGCGGAGATATTTGAATCATACGGTACGATTCGCTTTATCAACGAGTTTCCTCTGGTCATCTATGCTTTGGTCAACGGGGGTACATTGATCATGGATGAGTTTGATGCCTCTATCCATTCGATGGCGCTGATGAACATCATCAACATCTTTCACAATGACGACATCAACAAGAACTGCGCCCAGTTGGTTTTTAATACGCACAACCCGATTTTCCTGGATGAATCGCTTCTTCGCAGGGACGAAATCAAATTCGTGGAAAGGAATGAAGAAACGGGGAACAGCGAACACTATGCACTTTCCGATTTCAGGACTGCGGACGGAATCAGAAAGGGAGAGGATTATATGAATAACTATCTTGTCGGTCGCTACGGGGCAATTAAGAACGTGGATTTCGCTTTGATCCTGGAAAAGGTCATTCAGCAGAAAGAGGTGTTTAGTGATGAGGGTTTCCAGTGATCCGAAAACTTGGGATTGCCTTTAGGGGACAATCGTGCTTGACCAGCGATGAAGATTCGGTTGCTTGACAATTGCCTTCATGAGCAGGTGACAATCTTTCGTTGAAATCTTCCCTGTTGCATAACCTATGAGTCTGATATTATAATTTACGTATGGTTTAAGACGATTCTGCACATTGATGAAAACTACTGTCGTCTTCATTGGCAATAGTCAATGGAGAATAGAATGGAAGAGGATTTGGACATGGAAAGACACATTTTCATAAGCTACTGTCATGCGGAGGACAAGGTTATCCGTGATACAGTCATAGATCTTGCAAGTCAATACCGCACTTGGATTGACAAGGATGGGCTGACACTAGGGCAGGATTTTGACGAAGAGATTAAACAAAACATTCTGAATTCCGCTTGTGTAGTGGTGTTCCTTTCAATTCACTACAGCGATTCCGACTACTGTTTGAGGGAACTGGAATGGGCTGAATCCAACGACAAGTTCATCATGCCGATCATGATGGATGAAGAGGCGGATATCAGAAAACGCAGGCATGGAAACCGCATGCTCGACATATGCATGAAGCGGCACATGTTCCTTTCCTATGTGTCCTTGCCATCGACGGACATCAGAAAGGTCATACCTGAAATCATTGATTCCATTGAAAAGAACAACTTTGATGTTGTCAAGGAAGATTGTGTAAAAGGAAAACCAGAGGAATTCTTCCCGCCTTACATTCCACCTTTTGATGTATCAACACCTTCAAAGTTTAGGTTCGCTTATAACTACAAAGTAGATGAACTGAAACTGATTGGTAGGGAAGAAGAACTTGAAAGACTTGAACGGTTTGTGAATGCTGAGCCACTGCAATCATGGTGCCTTGTCACGGGTGCCGGCGGAACCGGGAAGAGTCGTCTTTGCTTTGAGTTTGCAAGGCAGATGAACCAAAAGGCATGGGATGTCAGGTATCTCGACCACAATGTTGCAAACGAACTTGAGAAGCTGAAGGTTCGTCCATGCAATGACATGCTTGTTGTCGTAGACTATGCGATCTCACATTCAAAGGCAGTGGCTGATTATCTGTATCATTTGTCCACGAGCAGGGAGACAAGGTTCAAGACTAAGGTGATACTCATTGACCGTGATTTGAAGCACAACAGCCGCAATCCAGGCGATTTGGACGACAGCTTCAAACAAGTGTTCCCGTTCCTTGAGAACAGTGAGCATACAAGTGAAATCAAGAAGATCCAGTATGGTGGATTGCCATATATCCAGACGGATAGACCGGATAAGGACATGCTTGCAGGAATGATGCAACAATATGCTAAAGTGGAATTGAACAGGGATATGGCTGAATCCACTGCAAATGGTCTTTGTGAATCATTGGAACAAATCGACCCAAAATGTGAAAGGCCGTTGTACGCTCTGTTTATCTCTGACGCATGGGCATCAGGGAACAAGCTGTTTAAAACAACAGAAGAGGCGTTGCAGTACGTCCTTGACAGGGAACTGGACGAACTGGTTTCCAAGTCGGGAATCAAGACAAGGGAAGATAACCAAAATATCGATTACTTCAAACAAGCATTGATGGGAATCATGTCCATCGCAACCTTCAATAACAACATTCCGTTTGATACTCTGAAGAAAGAGGCAAGAGACTATTGCACACATCTTGAACAGCATCTCGACTACCCGTTTGGCTCGAAGCTGAAACAATACTTCAAAGAGATTGGGTGGATGATGGTGGATGCAAACGGCAATGCTGTTGTTTCCGCTTTCAGGCCGGACATGATCGGCGAATACATCGTTCTGCAATACATGAAGGACACCGACAACACCGAATGGCTGTTCAAAGGCCAGTGGTACAAAAATGAAGGCGTACTACAGTTTATTGGTAACCTTGCCAAGGATTTTCCGACAGAACTTGGCAAAAACAACGTGTTCTGGAACAACCTGTTAAATTCAACGGTGGAAAACGAACATGTCATGGGCTATTCCGGATTGTTGAATGGCATCTATGTCATTACGGCAAGCCAAAGAAAAAGAAACATCCTTGGCAGGATGCTGAAACTTGTGGAACAGGCGGCAACCCCCGAAGACGAGGACAAACTCCATGAAATGGTCGCAAGGGCATATTATGAAAGTGGCGACTATGAGGAATCCTTGTCGCACTATCGCCGCAACATTATGTACAGGAAACGGGTTTTAGGGAAGGACCATCCCTCCACCGTCGCCAGCTACAACAACATAGGCGGTGTGTACGACTCCATGGGCGACTACGGCAAGGCGCTGGAATACTACAAAAAGGCCCTTGCAATCAAGGAGAGGACGCTGGGCAGGGACCATCCCTCCACGGCCACCAGCTACAACAACATCGGCGGTGTGTACGACTCCATGGGCGACTATGGCAAGGCGCTGGAATGCCACAAGAAGGCCCTTGCCATCCGCGAGGGGACGCTGGGCAGTGACCATCCCTCCACGGCCACCAGCTACAACAACATCGGCTTGGTGTACAAATCCATGGGCGACTACGGCAAGGCGCTGGATTACTATGACAAGGCTCTTGCCATCCACGAGGGGACGCTGGGCAGTGACCATCCCTCCACGGCCACCAGCTACAACAACATCGGGTTGGTGTACGACTCCATGGGCGACTACGGCAAGGCGCTGGAATACTACAAAAAGGCCCTTGCCATCCGCGAGGGGACGCTGGGCAGTGACCATCCCTCCACTGCCACCAGCTACAACAATATTGCGGTTCTGTATTACAATTCAGGTGATTACAAACAATCTCTTAATTATTTCTATAAGACTTTGGAGATATTGGAACCAATTTTGGGAAAAGAACATCCAAATGCTAAAGCTTCTAGTGAGGGGATGCTTGCCGCAATGTCTAAGTATTTGAATAGTGGTGGGAACTTGGATGATTTCGAATTCCCTGTTGTCATGAAGTTTATTGAATTGATTGCTTCTTTGCAAGGTTGATCTTGCTTTTTGAACTCTGGTTATTGCAGAGTTCTTTTTGCTTTGTAAACCTAAAATCGAAAGAAAAGTGGCGGTACAGTTTGTGAAAACACTCTAAAATTAAAACGGATATCAATAACAGACTATTCGTATTATTATTGACTTGGGATTTGCCGCCACACTGCCATTCATCTCTCGCCTTTTCCTTAAATACTAAATTTCCTAAAAAAATCACCCATAAAAATGGATTGCACCCATGTAAATTGCCAAACCACCACAAATCTATCATCCTTCTTCCATAACCCCAAATAACTACACTTGACATATATATATATTAAGGTGTTATAATAGCAATAATCTGTTAGAGGTAATTTATGAACAAAGATGTCATTGAAGATTTAGAAGCGGAAATCAGTACTCTTCCGATTGGCTATATTTCCAAGAAGGTAATCAATGGAAAAACCAGATTCTATCACCAATGGACGGAA
>OMYM01000281.1 GCA_900315225.1 uncultured Erysipelotrichaceae bacterium
ATGATTGCCAGGGAGATGATGAAGGCTCCCGTGGAGTTTACACCGGTGGATGAAGCCGCAAGGGCAGTATATGCGTTAGCGACACATGATGACAATGCGCATACGGTGTTCCACATCGCCAACACGCACGTCATTGAAATCGATAGATTGCTTGCCATGGTGGAAAGAATCATAGGGAAAAAGATACAGGTTGTTTCCCTGGATGAATTCACTGTGCGTGCCAAGAAAGAACGAGGTTTTGCGAATAACATCGATAGACAGGGAAATCTTGTCTTGCCCATGAATCTGAAAGTGCGCAGCGATATAACGGAGGACTGCCTGAAGAAGCTTGGCTTTGCGTGGAAGGAAGTGGATGAAGAATACTTGCGCACCTATATTGCCAACATGAAGCACAACCAATTGCTATAAAGCAGAAGGGCGCTCTTTATGAGCGCCCTTCTGCTTCAAAGGGAAGGAGTTACTTACAAAAGCTTCTACCTGCACATCCACAAAAAGACTTGCAGGACCAGAGGTTCTTGTGAGGATAGTCTACAATAATTTGATCATGTGGTCAATATAAAACGTTTTATTTGGCTGATAAAACGGTCATAAAATATGGACAATTACGAGATGATAATGCATAATTGTGACATATATCATAGTCATATTGCGTGGTCAAGCGCGACTTGACACAATATAACTAGATATGTAAAATGGTCGTATGAGTGAACAATGGAATTGAAGCCATCTGTTTCGCCCAATGCCGTGAGGAAATTGAATATGAAGGAATTCGGTGAAATCTTAAAGAATGTCATTATGCAAAAGAGTTCGGTCAAAGATGTTGCGCAGTATTGCAATATCTCGGAGAGAACCCTCTATCGCTATATCAAGGGGGAAAGAAAACCCGATAGCATTGAAGTAGTTGAGAAGATGGCGCGTTTTCTAACCATGGATCCAAGGACGAAGACGCAGTTCATAGAAGCGTTCAAGGCCATGGTCGTAGGGGTTGATGTGTATCGCAAGCGACAGATGATAGATGCGTTCATGAAGTCTTTGATTGCAATGAAAATCACAGACAAGCTAAACGAGAGACCGAGGATCTTCGCTAAAAACTCATTGATGGAAGGCACCATGCCCATCTATGACGATAGGACGCTACAGATGGTGATACAGCATATCCTGAGCCAAAGAGCTGAAGAAACCGATAACAATACGCTGTATATCGCTTCTGGTCCTTCCAACATGGACATCTTTGAGTCTTTGCGAAATACCTCGGTGCATTCCGCCAATATAGAACATATCATTGCCTTGAGCGTGAACGATTCGGAAAGCACTGCCATTGACTCTATACAGTATCTTTCCCATTTGATTCCCCTTGTGGTGGGAAACTCTGGCTACAGGGTGTATTCATACTTCATGGAAGCCAATGCTGGCGGTGAGTTGTATATGAGCTATCCAGAGATTATCATCGCTGGACAAGAAGTTCTTGCGTATAGTTGTAAATCTAAGAACGGCATCCTATTCAACGATGCCAAGATGGCAGACTTCTTCCTCGCGAATTTCAATGAACTGAAGAAAGGATCGGACCCGTTTGTCCATGCGCTTTCTTCCGATACACTATCGGAGGACTATTTGGGCAATTTCATGCATATGTTCAGCGACAAGGAATATCGTGGCATTGTTTCCGTTTCTCCCTGCACAGCAGTCATCGCTAATGATGAGATTATTGGCAGATGTGTCAAGAAAGATGGAATCACCCGTGATGCCTTAGAGAATTATAACATTTATCGATCCGAAGGGACAAAGCTAATGACAAGCAATTCCCTTACGGGCGATGTGTTGTCCATGCAAGGCGTCAACGCTTTCCTCGCTACAGGGAAGCTTAGCGATACACCCGATAATATGTACAATCCGCCAAGTGAAGCAGATCGATATACATGTATCGAAAACCTCTACAACCTGGCAAAGACAAAAGAACCGTATCCCTATCGCTTTCGTTTTCTCAAGGATACATGGCAGATTGGCGACTATGGCGTGGAGATCGGTATTTCTTCCACCTTGATTACGATTGCGTTTAAGCGTGAAAACGGACAGATTGGTTTCTTCACGATCAATGATCCAGGAACGGTTCTCGCTTTCTGTGACTACATAGATAGCCAACTGGATGAAATTGCCTTTAGCGAAGAAGAATCTCTTTCCAAGCTACACGATATTCTTGAAAAGCATCGCAAGAAATAAACCACATGTGCCAGTGGAATCCACTAGCACATGTTTATGTTTGCTTGGGTAAGATGGCGTTGATGTATGTTAAAAGGCATTGTTTCTTTTCTACATCGTCCATGGCTTCGAATTCCTTGGCATGGATCGTGGCAGATACGCCATGCACCAGTTGGCTAGCAAGCATATCCATCGCATCCGATGGGACGTTCCATCGCTTCAACAGCTCCACTGTCGCAGGACACATGGATGCGATGGCCTGGGCATGCATGGCGTATTGGATCGACCAATGCATGTTCCCTCGCACAGAGCCAAACATATCCATTGCCTGCATGTAGGCGGGAAGAAAGGCATCGATGAATTCCTCGGGATTGTTGCACTGTTGCAAGATTGCCTCAAAACGCTCTTTGCTGGCGAGGAAGAAACGCTCTACAACCGTGTCGAACAAGATATCCTTGGACTTGAAATGATGGTAGAACATGCCGATTTCGCCCCCTACGGCATCCATGATCATGCGTACGGATGTACCTTCATAACCATGCATAAAGAACAGCTCCGAAGCTACCTTGACGATCTCTTCCCGCTTGTTTTTAGCCATTGCTTTTCTCCTCGATCCAAGTGACGATGGTCTCTAGCAACAGAGGCATATTGCCAATCTGGCAATGATGATCGGCATTTTCTTCCTTGGTGAACAACCTTCCCGTGACGCTTTTAGCGTTAGACAAGGCATTGAGTTGATCTTGGTAGAAAATGGTGTAGATGTCTGCTTCACCCGCAAGAACCAATGAGTCCTGGGTGATTAGGCGGGAAATATCCCTTGTATTGAATTGCTTGATGTAGTTGAAATACTCGCAAGGTGTATGAATGTTTTCATAGATGGCATACCCCTGCAACAACAGCCATTTTGTGAAGTAGTTTGCGTCAAGCTGGCGATTGAGCCAATGCCAGAGAATGTTTCTTGGATGATTGACAAGAAAGTCGAACAACTTGGCGTATTTCCCCATCTTCGCAAGAAGCGCACCATAGAAGTCATAGATCAAGTCATACATGACAAGACGCTTGATGCGCTTGTCATATGCTGCAGCCCTTGTCCCAAGATACCCTCCCAGGGATATTCCAATCAGCGTTACATCGTTCAGCTGGAAATAATCAAGAACAGCACCTGTGCAGTGTTCCCAGGCCAAGGTCATGCGTTTATCATGATGCATCAAGACTTCCCCTTGCCCAGGTCCTTCAAACATATAGACGTTATATCCCTTTTCCATCAACCATGGCAAGATAGCAACGAATTCCTGGGCAATGCTATCATAGCCACCATGGATGACAATATCCCCCTTGGCGTTATCCAGTGTGGAGTAATATACAGGTATCTCGTAGTCTTCAAAGGGTATCCTGGTGAATTCCAAGTGGGGTATCTTGGCAAAGCAAGCGTTGTACAGTTTGACGCATTTCTCATACAAGACATGCTTTAGATCATTTCCCTGGGCATCCTTTTGTCCTGCCAGGGTGTAGAACTGAGCAGCCCGAAAGCATGTGGCTGCCTTGAAAGGATCAATATCCTGCACCTTTTCGCCAAGCTGTGTAAACAGTTCGATCCATGTCTCGAAACCATCGATCTTGCGTCCAATGTCCATCAATTCCTCTTGCGTGAAAGCACCTTGGGAATAGAAACGGTTGAGTTGGAAATTAAAAGCTTCATTATCGTTAAAAGCGAAATATCCAACAGGAAATTCTACTGTCATATGACATCCTCCAAAAACAGAATATCGTTCTGTCGATATCATGATAACCTTTTTGTTAAAGGCTGTCAACGATAAAACAGAACGATATTCTGGAGGTGCTATAATTGTTCCTCAAGTGCCTTGAGTTCTTTCTTCCTGTTATACATGTTTCTGTCCGCTTCTTCAAATACACGCAAAAGGGAATTATGCTTGTCTTTTTCAAAGACGGCAATGCCTGTCGCAATGATGGTGGTTCCTTTTCCCAGGTTCTCCATGGAGATCTGGTCGATTCTGGCCACGAGGTCATCGCGATTCTCATAATCCTCCCCGCGCAATATGACGACAAACTCATCGCCGCCATAGCGGAACACCGGACTATGGGAAAATGTCTTGCATATGACCATGCAACAATTGCGGATACACTCGTCACCCGCAAGATGACCAAGCTTGTCGTTGACGATCTTGAGGTTGTTGATGTCGCACACAACCAATGCCATGGGTTCGCATTCTCCTTTGTTGATCGTCTCGTCAATCTGCTTCTCCCATTGGGTGTATGCGTATTTATTCTTTACCTTGGTCAAGGAATCGGTCATGCCCATCGTGATAGCAACGTCGAGTTCTTTCTTCCATTTCAATTCCCGTGTATTTGCAACGCGGAAGTTGTCGGCGATAATCGCCACGGAAGTAAGGAACATGATAAATGCGATCAGTGTGTTCCTAGCATTGGTAACGCCGATTTTAGCGGTTTCTGTGGCCAGGAAGGAACCAGGATCAACGTTTGGTGCTTGTGCCGCATAGAATGACTGTATGGCATCCATGGATTGCTCTGTGGCGATTTGCGTCATGCGGTTGGCCCACATCATGCACGCCAACAACATCAACATTAACAACACCACCCATACGATGATGGATCGTCCATACAATCTGGGTTCGTCCTTGATCAGGATATAGCGGAAAAACAACAGTCCGACAAGCGACCATGACGAGAAGAGAAGATATGATTGCGACACCATTGTCTCGTATGCGATAATCTTTGGCGCAAGCAGGATGACGATAAAGATAGACATGATGATCGTCCCAAGAAGCCCCGTGATATATTCTCTCTTGAGATTGTGCTGTTTTGCGTCTTGCATCACGGCGATGGAGAGAAACAGATAGACAAACGTTGCGCCAATCGTCGTCACATCAACGATCCAGCTAATGGCAGTCCTGCCCAGCAATGGAATGATGCAACAGATTACAACGACCAGCTTGATGGCATTCTGCGGCAGCCCTTTGTCGTTGAGGGAAGAAAGCCATCCCGCCCATTCGTGATCCCTGCCAAAAGCAAAAAGAAGACGGCTGATGGCAGTGAGGTTGCCAATGAGGCTGGTCACGATCACGGAAAACAACGAGACGTTCATAATAAACAATCCGCCATTTCCCAGATAGTGGCTTGCCGCAAAGAATGCAGGAAGTGCGTCTAAGCCCTGGAGATTCCCCATGTCTTTGAGATATTCCAGCCAACTGGCATATTGTGGCGGATACGCCGTGACGCTAAGAAGTATCATTAGGATGTATACCAAGGTTGTCACGACAACCGAAGAAATCATGACCTTGTGTATCTTTTTCGCGGGAAAGGTGAATTCACTGGAGAACATTGCGGCATTCTCAAAGCCAATGAACGCCCAGGGAGATATCGCCGCAATGTGTATGATTTGTTCCAGATGAGCTTTATTCGGCAGAAACATAGGTTCATATGTGAAGCTAGTGCCACGATGCATCGACATGGCTGCCACCGAACACACCGTCAATCCCACAACAAAGGCAAAAGTCATGACAATCACCAAAAGATGGGGAAGCTTCCTGTTTCTAGCGCATAATAGCCCCGCGACAATGATAGCGAATATGCAAAGAAGTATCTCGCCAAAATACACGTCAAAGCCAAAGATGGAGTACATATGCCCGATTTGGAATATCGTTCCAAGAAACAACCTTGCGAACATGGGAAGAGAGGTGATATTTGCCCACAATACCGCAAGGTATGTCAAAAGCAGGAACCATCCCACAAGGAATCCCGTGTCATACCCTCGGATCGTCCGGCAATA
>OMYM01000284.1 GCA_900315225.1 uncultured Erysipelotrichaceae bacterium
GCAGTATTGAAACTGCTTAAGTCAAGACATGTAAGGGAACTACATCCAGAGAACATATAACCCATGTCCGTCACACTCGAAGTATTGAAACTGCTTAAGTCAAGACTTGTAAGTGATCTACAGTTCCAGAACATTTCGGCCATGCCCTTCACATTCGCAGTATTAAGGTAATGAAGATTCTCTATTTCTGTTAGTTGGGTGCAATCTTCAAACCATTGACTAGTGAATGATGGATAATACAATGCAAAAGAAGAATCAAAAACAGCCCTTACAATTTTTTTTGTATACCAAAAGAAATCACCAATCATATATATAGTGCCATCCCGCTCTTCCTTTTTCTGGTCACAATAGAATGTAAGGATGTCATCTTTCAAAACGACATAAGCTTCTGCCTTCTTGGGTATCCATATACCAGAAGTGATAATCTTTCCATTGCGATTGTACAAAATGGCAGAAATACGATCTTCTTTGCCGTCTATTGTTTTGCTGCCTGGTGTCCATTTGATGGTAGCCATTCCAGTCTTTGGGTTTATGAGTGCGAACGCGCTATTTTCCTGAGTTTCGTTATTCAGGAAGCCACTATTGGTAACAAACTTCACAGCATAGGGTAGAGAAGTCATTACCTCGACTTTGGGATAAAATGATAAGTCTGTAACACTAAATGAAACATCAATCGGACTGCCTGCTACTATCGTATCCTGCGATGCTTTCTCAAAAACAATTTTCTTGGGACTCTCATAAAGATGGAGTTCAAACATATTCTTGTCCTCTGTCTTTATAAATGGTTTCTCGCCCAAAATGGAAACAAAACTCAGCCCTACTGCCGCATCAAAACCCACATATTCGTTATATTCTGCACCGAAGAAGTCGCGGTTGTTTGAGGAGAACATCTCGTTGAAGAAGCCAACATCAACGACATGACGTTGATAAGGCTTGATATTAAACGTTGGGCCAAGCAAGCCATAGATAGAGAAAGTGATACTTGGAAAAACGGAGAATTTCCCTTCCAAATGTGCATTACCTTCAATTGTTGGATTGTACATCTTGAAATCTTTGCTGAAAGAACCATACGTTTTAATGCTATCACCTTGTGACCATGAGCACCCCAACTCGGCTGATGCTGAAGTTTTAAAACTAGAATACAAAGAGAAATCACCCTCAGCATTGTAATCGCCAGAGCCCATGAGATGAACTGTAGAAATGACAACGATAGGTACTCCAGCCACTATAAACTTAGTTATAACCGGCTCGTCATAATTCTTCTTAATCATGAAATCTTTTAACTTGCCTTCCTTTTTCCCATGCGCATCAAACCGCAACATGAAATCGACATCCAAATTTCCACGAATTGTCGATTTCTGCATCACCAGTTCACCTTTGCGCCAATTGTCAAATCCCTCGTCAAATGAATTGAAGTTACAACTAATCGTAAAATCAAGACCAAAATCGAATCGGCATTTTTCCATAGACAATTTCACATTGTCGTTTTTGAAGAACTCATGCCCTGTATAATCAATTGAGTATTTGAAGAATGGTATTTCGGATTCCCCTTTACGTGGAGCATGACTACGGATTCTTTGGGGATGATGGCTTTCATCAAAGAAAGAAAACTCGTATGGATAGAATACGCGACTACCATCTTCAGAAGAATCTTCATAAATGTCATCTGCAAACCTTTCTGTGGATAGAGTAAACGAACCACCGGTAAACACATCACAAAGTGTGGCTCTCTCAGATGTTAAAGTAACCTGCTGCCCAGAGCGTTGTACTGACTGAACACGAATCACCTCATATATTGAGTCACCAAGAATGGTCATAATATTACCTACATTAATCATGGGCACACTACCATAGAATTGTAGCACATAATGGCCTGCTTCAATATCGGCACCTACAATATTATACCCATCTTCATCTATAGGCAGATAATCATGCGACACCGCTATCTCATTCACTCGGAATGCTACACTATCAATGGCCGCCAACGGAATGCAGTAAACACTATCATGGGTATAAACTAACTGGGAAACATTCTCATCATAGTATTTCCCTTCCATGTCGTAATGTGAGAATACAATAGAATCTACCTCGCTGCAAAAGAAAGCATTGAACTGTCCATCGTTGCGATAAATATAGAATGCATCGTCTATTTCGTTTCCATAGTTTCCATTCGGCTCGGAAGGTTCGGAAGGCTCGGAAGGTTCCATAATATTGGCGAACTTATTCCAGCCTTTCGTTTCCTTATATGCATTAATTGTTCCTACA
>OMYM01000455.1 GCA_900315225.1 uncultured Erysipelotrichaceae bacterium
AAAAAGACTTGACATTTCATGCGTGTCAAGCTAGAATATAGTCGCTGTAAGAAGAAATTCCGCCTCTTTGCATGGACTTGATCGCAAGGACAGTGTCCAGCGCGGACATCAACGACCCAAACATGGCGGATGATGCAAAGAAGGATGCGATGATGGATGCCCACACGAAGGCATTCAAAATGTCGCGGGACAGGAAGGAGCAAGGTATGTTAAGTCCAGAATTATATGAACGCCTGAGCTGGAACAGCCATTACAACGCTGGCAAGAAGAAAGGTTTGGAAATAGCCAAACAAATCATTGAACAGGGCATTCGCCAGGGTGAAGAAATGTATTCTGCTTTGACGAGAGTTCTCTTGGAAAGCGGAAGACTGGATGACTTAAAGAGAACCTTACACGATGTGGAGTTCCGCAGGCAGCTTTACAAGGAGTTTGGCATTGAGCGGCCAGTTCCAGGTAATGGCGCGGGGCAGGGAAGCAATGCTGCGGAAACAGATTCCAAGCCGGAGGAGAATGAATCACAGTCGTAGGGTAATCGCGCTGAAGCGGGATTGAACGGAAAGACCCTTGGGGGGATGCTCCCAAGGGTTTTCTTTGGTTGTGTATCAAGCTGGAATAGACGCGTTGAGATATCGAATTCTAATGATGTTGTGAAACAACGTTAGGTGGATTTATGCGAACGATCTTTGCAAACAGTTGTTCTGGAATTTGGTGGTTCTATCCTAAAATTTAAGCATTCTGCCCACAATACATCCATTTTGCATAAACGAATTTCATTGGTTCATCTTGATTGGAAAGCATGCCATGATCTTAATGTGCGGCTTTGGTTAAAATGACTGCTGCAGAACCACTGCCAAGGATACCGATCCACAATAATGCATGCCACAAGCCAATATGGCTTGTATCTTGGGTATTCGGTGTTTCTTTCGACACAATCGGTTCTTTGGCGGTAATTGTGAATGATGTTGTAATACTGCCGTCATCGAACAGTATTTCTAAAGTGTGGGAGCCTGTTGTCAACGTATTGAGATATGTGTTTGTTAACGAGATGACGGCACTGCCTCTTTCCGCTTCATACATGGTCGCATCCAGGATGGTGCCATCGACCTTGATTCCGGCAAAATGATCAAATGTCTCTTCGTCATTGACTGATCGTTTGACCACAAACACCAATCCAGTGTTGGAACCGAGTTCATAATGGGAGCCTTCTCCTTCCTTTAGTGAATAGTCGGCTTGTTCCTCGATCACTTCTTCCATCGCATGAAAGATGTACGTTGCTTGAACGTATCCATAGTATTCATCATAGAATGGATCGTCTATTTCTTCCCCATTAACAAGGAATACACCAGAATACTCTTTCCAATCAACGAAATCTTCCGTAATAAACTCTACCGTTTCTTCATCCTTCAGCTTGACAAAGATGTTTATGGCGTAGGATAAGCCTGCTTCCACAACCTCAAACTCATCATACAACTCATCTATGTATGCGTTGTATTCACCAATGCAATACAGCGCGTCTTCATCCACATAGGGATCGTTCATTTTATGACCGGCAGACGGGATATCGAGGTGGACGGCAATCTCATCCACGACCTGTTTCCATTTCGCATAGACGGTAGTGTTTTCGGTCACTATGAGATTTTCAATCGAATTGCCGTCTTGATCTTGCCAGCCATAGAAATGCCACTTGCCAAGGTCATCCGATACATATTCATCATATTCCGGTAAATCTTCATAGCGCAAGGCTGTACCACGATCCACGCTCAAGATACCAATGTCTTTTCCGTGTCCGTTATCAAAGCAAACCTGGACCTGTTGGGATTCACCAATTGAAAACTTCCATATGGCGTTGACAATCGTTGCTCCGTTGGCATAAGAGATATGGTATGAGTCTAGGGGTGATTCGCCATTGAGTGTTAAGGCAAAGTCTTCATTTGTCACGTGACCGGTGGCCGTCAATGTCACATGGAGATAGTACACCGTCCCTTCCTGAAGGGAGGTATCATCGGTGTCCCAATATGCTTGGCACGTCAGCCAGGCATAGCCAAGATCAGCTATATCCGCTGTTGCTTCATCGACTGCCTTGTTTAAAGCGTCTTCAGCTTGAGGGACACTCACTTCGATATTGATATCGGTCAATGCTTTCTGTGGCGCCAATGCCTTCAATCTTGCCAATACGGTATCGAAGGTATGCGAATAAGTGTAGGATGACGCATTCATCGCTAGTGTGACCAAAGGAGATATGATGCTGATAACATCATACGAATCCCCTGAAAATTCATAATCGGCATTCACTCCAAAGGGACCAATCAGCTTTAACAGTGCATAAATATCCTCGACACCAATGCTTAGTGGCTCTTCGGTAAACGTTTCCAGCACTTCATGGAAACCTGTGGCAGCCGCATAATAACAAGCCATGGCGGCTTCAATATTCCCGTCATTTTCATGATTCACCGCATCATAGAGCTGATATGCAGGTTCAACAAGATCATCCAAGCGATCAAGAACCTGTGAAGACAAATCATCCAATGCCCCGCTGAAGATGAATCCCATGACATCGGCCAGCGCTGTTTGATAACAATACGATATGTCGAGTGGATTTCCTTGCTCATCAGCGAATGTATCATTCCTCTCAAGCGAATAATCCGCACGGCTTCCAATCCGTTCCTCCAGATACGAAATGATTTGATCGACTTTTTCCGTAACATCGCTTTGTGTGAAATCCGCAGCGGATGAACCAAGCTTGACAAGTTCCTCATGCAATGATTCATCCTCGACCTCGGCTTTTAGGTCATACACATTGCCATAACGCGTCAAAGACCACATGGGGATTCTCGTCACGATGTCATCGCCACTGAGATAATTATGAATGTAGCTGTAGGCAGAAGCATCGGCCGCATCCGTTAGTGCCGGAGCTTCAAACGTATACGCGTAAATCCCATGGCAATCCAACGGACAATCGTTCAGACGCATGGCAATCAAATTCGCCAAGGCACCTCCGCGAGAATGACCGCTGATCCAGATCTTCACTTTCCCGCTAGCCAGTTCAACAATCTCATCCATGACACAATCCGCTGCTTTCGCATAGGCATAATGCTCACCAATCGCCTCCTCGCCATTAACAATAAAGTTCTGTGTCCATCCTTTGGCTTTGGTCTCATTGTCGAGTGCATAGCTTTGTATTGCGATCGCTAGCAACGTATAGGTTTCCTCACCGTTGGTGATCGTCTTCTTGCCCCATGTAAAAGTGCAGTCATTTGGATCTTCACTGCCAAAACGGTTATAGCCAACCTCGGTAAAACCAACATCCTTCAAGAACCGTCCCCCAAAAGAGGCATCGCCTGCTTCCACCGCCGCTCCATCCAATTGCATGGACATCAACGCCAGTTCGTCATTCCGCACGGAAGGATCCATAAAGAACCAATCATCAATGTAATTGTAACTGTCATGAAGCATTTCCCCTTTTTCATAAGTGGAGTATTCCTGGATCTCTCCAAAGCCATACTCTTGCGCCATGATCGTCAACACCTGCGCCATGGCAATCAATGCGACAAGCGCTGCCTTTGTCAACTTTGTAAAAACACCCATCAGCGTCTATTTCCTCACTTTCTGACATATGCCTGCCTATTATACCGCACATTTCTTGCTTCTGGTGTCTAATTGAGGTATCATTGATCGTATGGTAGGCAAATATAGGGTAGTCACGCTATGTGGCAGCACAAGGTTTAAAGATGCGTTTATGGAGGTCCAGAAACGGTTGACGCTAGAAGGGAATATCGTCATTAGCGTTGGATTGTTTGGTCATTCCGGGGATGACGAGGTATGGAAAGAGAATGTCAAGGAGATGCTGGATGACATGCACAAGAGAAAGATCGACATGGCGGATGAAATCTTTGTTGTGAATGTCGGGGGCTATGTTGGCTCCAGCACTAGGTCAGAGATAGAATACGCCTTGGCACATGGAAAAAGTGTCAGGTATCTGGAACAATCGGGAGAATAGAAGAGAAGTCCCTTCGTGGGAATTTTTCTTTTTCGTTGGGATACACTATGTTCGAAAAGGAGAAAAGAACCATGGCAACGAAAAGAGAAATAAACGAACGCGTTACAGCACTGATTATCCATGGGTTTACCGTTGCCCACGTCATTGTCGGGGCAGTGATGGGACCTGCGGCAGGGGCTGTTCTTACGCCCATGACGATAGCAATGGTCATAGCCATCGGTACTCAGTATAGCGCAAACTTCAAAATCCAGAAAGCAATAGGAGTCATGACAAACTTCGTTGGCTTCATACTTGGTGTGAGCATTGCGGAATTCATTGTCGGACTGTTTCCAGGCATTGGCAATATTGCGAATGCGATCACAACGGGAATTGTGACAGAGCTTCTTGGCTGGGCAACATTTATTGTATTGCGCGATGGATTGGATGAAAAGAAAGACAAGATGAACCTCTTTGATCAAATTAAACTGTTGAAAGCAGCTGTCGAACTCCGTAAGAACAACCAGGATCTGACAGACAAATTGAATGCTGCACGCAAAAGCATGCCGGAGTATGAACGTGAGGAATACGACAGGTTGATGAAGATCATCACCGACAAAGACACCTCTAGGGAAGAGAGGATTGATGCCCTGCACAGGGCTGATGAGATCCTGAAGAGATACGGGGTATCCATAGGCGTAGACCTGTAAAATAGAATCCAAGGTTGGGAGTTCATGGTGCTTGCGTCCACAAGCCAGAAAGGCTGCCAGATGAACAGAAATGCATTCTGACTTGATGGAAGACCCTTGGGAGGAAGGCTCCCAAGGGTCTTTCTTGGTCATCTGATTTTGGCGAATGCTAAATTCCAGTTCGATGGAAAGCAATTGGAATCCAATCGTTGACTCTTGCACCCCGTTTTCATACATGCAATTTGCAATTACGATGCATTCTCAATTTCCCTGAATGAAAAAAGACTTCCTTTATCCATGATATTGCGTAAAAGAATATACTGGAACGATCAAATATCTGGAACAGATATTTACAATCGTTCCGCATATAACTGCAGGCAGACGATGCAGAATTCTACCTATTTGTGCGTCCAAGTATA
>OMYM01000404.1 GCA_900315225.1 uncultured Erysipelotrichaceae bacterium
CAACCATCGCGACTGCGCCAAACGGCATGGCATATGCGGTGGTCATGGCATCAGTTATCGGGAAGAATTGTGTTTTTTCAATCCCTCTTAAAACAAGAGTAAGATAACAACTTTCTTTTGGAAAGTTGGGATGTTCCGATAATTATCTCCTGCCCGCTTAGCTTTTCGGCCATGTCGGAAAACTTGCCGTGTTCCTTGTAGATGCCTGACTTGGTAAGGCAGTAGAGATAATGGCGCTGTGATTCAATGAAAAGGATATCGGACGCCATGCATTGAATGGTTCCCTCACGGGCATGTATGAAGTATTGGGAATCGGAGTTTCTTGCGACATACTGTTCTGCCTTCTTCATCTTTAGCTTGAAGTCAGGGTGTTTCACCGGCTTAAGTACATAGTCCATGGCTGCCACCGAGTAGGATTCAATGGCATACTGGGGCATGTTGGTCATGAACATAAGCGTGACATGGGGGTCTTTTTCCCGCAGCTTCTTGGCTGCCTCAATGCCATTGATCCCGGGCATGTCAATGTCCAGGATGATAAAGTCAACGCCGTAATGATATTCTTTGCTCTCTTCCTTGACGTATTGGGCTAGACAGGATTCCAGCGTTTCCCTGTCGAAAGAACTGTCGTCGATGATTGCAATACGCATGATTTCCCTCCGTGCGATACCATTATACCACGGAAGAAAAATGCAGGATTTGCCTGAATCATGCCCGTATTTGCCAAGGCTCTTCTTCGGAAAAAGGGGTGCTACCTTATTTGCGTAAACAAAGCGGAGAGATAACATGACAAAGGAAGAAAAGAAACCAAGAAAAAAGTCCTAGGCAATGGCAGAATCTAGAAACGAGACCAAGAGGAGAATAGACATTGTATCTATTCAGAAGGCATTGGAATAACACCTATGCGATTGGCAGAAGGGCAAAGCATGGGGGAAGATATAGAGCACAGTCATTTCCAAAGATATCCAGCATCATAGACGAAAAGAAGCTTATCTTTCCGTATCCTAGAACAATGTTCGAATGTCTTGATGATGGCGGATGGAAAGATGGGGAGCCTTTAATTATACCCGTTCACATAAATAACTTCCGAAGCGCCCTGTAAACTAGGCGTGGACGGGCATATACGATCCAGTACATTCGGCAGTCAAATACGTTAGCGAGTATAGAAACAAAAGATTGGTCTCTTCTGTGCAATCTAGCAATAGGCAGGTTGCAGGAATGGATTTTGGAAAAGAAAGAACCAGGGATTCCCTGGCTCTTTCTGGATTGCTATTGTTTTCTTCTGATGATTATTTCCACCTAGATATGCAACAGTGCCTTAAGATCGACAGGCTTAACATTGGATTTTTGGATCCATGGCATAGGCGGGTGGAAATGGAAATAAAAGGACATGAATCATCATGTCCTTTTTCGAGCTAGTACCGGATTCCAGTGATTTCATCAAAGCGGTAGGCTTTCCCGTTGATGATAACTTCACCTTTTGCCATTGCGCCGGTGAGTGGATCGTAGTAGTAAACGCCATTATCGTTCGCGTACCAGCCCTTGATCATCTCGCCGTATTTTTCATAGCGAACCCTCTTGCCTTCTGGATTTGCCCCAGTGAGCAGGTCTTCTTGGAATACATATGGCATCCAGACTTCTTTGTTCTTTGCGACTGCGCCATCGTATACGGCATCCAGCCAATACCAAGCATCTGTATCTGGATCATAGATTTCACGACCTCTGGGAATTAGGATTTTTGAAGCACAAAAGAAAGATGACCTTGTGGGTTTTTATTGGCATGGTATACTCAATTTCGTGACTTCAGCCAGGGCGTTAAATACGAATAAAGCCTCAGGCGTTCCCATGATTAGACATGATTCGTGGGTAAGCAAGCAGAGCCTCATTTTTCGTTAAGTCCCTTCTTTGCCTTACGCCAGATCACTTGCCTTGTTAGAGTTTGATAATTGGAAAACCATGCGCAAATCCTCTAAAACTATAGAATTTTCTTTGTTTTAGAGGATTTATTCATGTATTTATGGATGATAACCCTCTAAAAGATTCAAAATGATTCTTTTGGGTAAAGGAAGATGGACGTTTGAAAAGAAGAGAAGTCTATATGCGCCAGGGTGGTTTTATCACAAGAATATTTCATTTGACTTTCTTTATCGTTAGGAATAGAATTCAATATACAAAACCTCTAGAACCAGGAAAATGATTTCGTTTTAGAGCGTTTGTCACGGGGTATTGCTGTACAATTCCTCTAGAACCAGAAAAATGAGTTGTTTTTAAAAAACATGAGGTGCAAAAATGATTGGAAGGAAGAAAGAAGCTGAGAAACTTAAGGATCTCTATAATAGCGGGAGAGCAGAGCTAGTTGTTGTATATGGAAGACGACGGATAGGCAAAACGTTCCTTGTAAGTCAGACGTTTTCAAACGAAATAACTTTCCTGCATGCGGGTTTATCCCCATTGGAAGAACTGGGGAATACAAAAAAGGAACAGCTTCGAAACTTTTACTATTCCCTGCGGAGGCAATGCATTAAAGCCAATACGATTCCCAAGGACTGGCTTGAGGCGTTTTTTTTCCTGGAATGCCACCTGCAAGACATCGATGACGGAGAACGGCAACTTGTTTTTCTGGATGAATTACCTTGGATGGACACAAAGAGATCGGGGTTTATGACCGCTTTTGAGTCGTTCTGGAACAACTGGGGATGTCATAGGCAAAATCTCATGGTGATTGTTTGTGGCAGTGCCAGTTCCTGGATACAGGATAAACTGATTAACAACCATGGCGGTCTTTATGGCAGGGTGACCTGTGAGATTAAGCTATCTCCATTCACATTGCGGGAATGTGAAGAGTTTTTGGAGGATCGGGGATGTGCTTTTTCCCGTTATGATGTGATGCAGAGCTATATGATTACGGGAGGCATTCCGTATTACCTTTCGTACTTTACGCGTGACAAAAGCGTTGCTCAAAATGTTGATTTACTGATGTTTAGGAAACAAGCGGTATTGCGCCATGAGTATGATAGATTATTCTCCTCTGTGTTTTCTTCTCCTGAAGACCATAAAGCGATTGTCGAATTCCTTCAGAATAGAAATGCAGGGTACACACGGAATGAAATATGCAATGGGACAGGGATTGCGAATGGAGGGGATCTTACTTTGAAATTAAACGCCTTGATTGCAAGCGGCTTTATCATGGATTATGTCCCGTTTGGCATGCCCAAGAATAAGATACACTATAAGCTGGTTGATCCTTTCTGTTTGTTCTATCTTCACTTTGTCAAGGATGCAGGGAGCATTGGCGAGGATTATTGGCTGAGACAGCAGTCAAGCCAATCCGTGATTAGCTGGCAAGGATATGCATTTGAGAATGTTTGCTTTAATCACATCCCGCAGATTAAGCGTGCATTGGGAATACAAGCTGTTGCATCGAAAGAATCCGCATGGTCAAAGCGGCCGGATGACACGGAAGGAGCACAAATCGATTTGTTGATCGAACGGGCTGACAGGGTCATAAACGCATGTGAAATCAAGCATTATGGGAATGACTTCGAGGTGAGCAAAGCATACTACAAGACTTTGTTGAATAGGCAAGAACTTTTGCGAAAAGAGATACCTAGAAAGATATCTATCTTCAACACATTGATTACTACCTTTGGCTTGACACGAAACAAATACAGCGATATCTTTGTCAATGTTGTGACAATGGATGACTTGTTCCAAGATTAACTGGCAACATCCGTGAAATGCCTTGGATGAAGGCGCAGGGATTTTGGGCTTTCATCATCGAACCATGAAAACAGCCAGTACATGTGCTTCTGCTTTTGTTTTTTTCGATCTTGGGATGATGAAGCATATGTTGATGAGAATAGAAGCCATTGCCAGTGGTGGCTTTGTCATTCGCCCAGCTTGAGGATCCAATCATCTGTCAGGGCTTGAAGCGAAGAACTGCAAGACTGGAACGTGGCATCCGAGAGATAGTGGGCAATCTTTTCCCGATGAAGAGAGTCGCGCGAGGTACGTGCTTCATTTCTATCGCTGAAAAGAAGCAAAACGGGTATGGGACAATGTCCTTTGGCATCAAAGGTAACGAAGATGCCGTTGGCCAGCAGATTGGAGAATATACGCTTCGAGATATCTTCCAGGAATAGCCAATCGTTTAAAACCTCTCCCAACGATTAAACGAGAACGCATGGATGAAAGAAATGTCATTGAAGCATGTGGTGAAGGAAGTGAGGCACCTTATTCCATACATGGAAAAAGAAATGAGGACAAGCATCGGAACAATTCTCGTTCACATAAATGACTTCCGAAGCAACCTGTAGCGTAATCGTGGATGCGCATATACGGTTCAGTACACTCTACAGTCATACACGTAAAGTTGTACGGATTGATAAAAGGTCGTAGCTGCGTCATGGCGAAGATCATCCTTCCCGAATCCGAATGTCTATCATAAGAGGGCAAAGGCAGTAAAAACACTTATGTTAAGCATTTTACTGCCTTATGCGATTTAAGAAGAGCAAGGACTCTATGGTTATGCCAAGGATGCGCCAAAAGCTTCACATTGCGCCAATGCACCATCGTCCGGTGCATTGTTGGCGATGAGACCATCGTTCACAAGGCTTGCGCCGGTATCGGTTGCGCGTTGGAACCAATTGCGCATCCATTCTCCATCTCCCCAGCCGTAAGAGCTGAAGAGACCAATTTTCTTTCCCGACAAGAATGCCTCGGCATCTGTAAACATCGGGTCGAATTCCGATTCTTCAAGGACTTCTGCGCCCATGGCGGGACAGCCAAAGCCTATGGCGTCATAGTTGTTTACGTCTGCGCCATTAAATTCCGCAGCAGTCAGAATATCGACCTTTGCCCCTGCGTTTCTTGCGCCTTGGGCAACAGCTTCCGTCATTGCCTGGGTGTTACCTGTCATGCTCCAATAAACGATTGCGATTTTGCTCATAAGTGTTCCTTTCTATGCTGCCAAAGAGACAAGCAATTGTTCCAATGAGAAGCCCATTGACATTTTTTTGCGCCAGGCTTCCATGCACTTGTTGTAGCTATCGGTGAGACGCTTGCATTCATCGGGGTTGCTGTACGATTTCCAGCAACCTACGTACTTGACTCCCGTGCAAGGCTGGTTGATGAATGCCTGGACATCGGAAGGGGGATAGCCAAGGAACAAACCGATCTCGTGGGGAATTCCTCATCGGTGCAGACATGCTTGCAAAGCATGGCGATGCTACGCTCAGTATGCTTGCAAGGATATCCCTTCTCCCTCAGCATCTGTTGCGCTAGCGGCGATTGCCAGTCTTTCAACAAAGCGTTGCGATGGTAGACGTACACTAAAGTGCTTCTCTTCGAATGCCGAAAGCATACTGCCTTGACTCCAAAGCGATGCAGACGTTTGTTCAACTCGCATATCTCGTGGATGATGCACGTCCCGACGCCTTCGTAGACGGTGAATAAGTTGCCAGTCTTGATACCGGCAAGGGAGGGAACAGTGATCCACAAGCATTCTGTCTGTCATAGCAATCCTCACAGTTAGCTGAAACTAACGTTATAGTTAGAATTAACTTTCAAGGGTATTTGCATAAACACAACATATTCACGCAATAATAGAATTTAGGATTAAATAATGAAAGCCTTTGCGATGTACAAATACAAACACAAAGCCAAGGTCATACGCCTAACTGATCTGTAGACTGCTTTACGGTGTAATACGGGTTTGGGAACCCTGATTTCTTCCGTTGTTGCAAAGGAGCCATGCTTACGCATTGTGCATTTGTTTGAACGAAACGTTTCTTCCAAAGCAGGAGCGGAAGCGTAAAAGCATTGATTCGATGCGTTCCGGCTTATGAACTAAACCGTATGGAAGGTCATTCCCTGAGGATTCTTGAAGGACTTTTCAACTCGATTATCAGGACGTTGTGCTTCCTTTGGAATCTTTCATTTTGGTGGTGTATATCGCTTAAGAGACCGTTCTTGCCAAGGCAAAGGAATTGCGTAGAAACGACGGCAAGATCATCGAGAGAGCCAATACTGTACTCGCTAAGCGGGCAGGAAACAATTATCAGAACGCTGTAGGATTCGATACATTCAAAAAGCGATCAAAGCAACCCGATGGTGCATTGTCGGCTTAACCGTCTGAACAAGAAATCAAAAGCCAAAAGCGGAACGGGGTGCTTGCGTCCGAAATGAGGTACCATGCGACTCGGAACATGCCATGCGAATGGCCAACCATCGCGACTGCGCCAAACGGCATGGCATATGCGGTGGTCATGGCATCAGTTATCGG
>OMYM01000290.1 GCA_900315225.1 uncultured Erysipelotrichaceae bacterium
CTGATGAAGAAACTCACAATAAGTATTCCACGCAATACAATACGCTCTTACTGATGCTAGAAAATATACCTTTTACTGGGGAAGAGTACATTATTTCAGGGATTTTCGACATCTCAAGAAAAGAAAGAAGGTTTGCCTTGCAAGTCCTCAAGAAATGGCTACAATTAACCAAAAAGCCCCTTTCCCTTAATTCCAAAGAGTTGGAAAAATATGTCAAAACGTTGAAGAAACTAGAAATGGATTCAACCAACATCGAGCTTATAAATGACATTTTGAATGCTTACACAGACTCACCAGATCAAAGAAAGGCGTAGACCATGAGCAAAAAATATATATACATCTCTCTTGAACAAATGAAAAGACTTGCTAGATACGACCTTACGTTCGATGAGATCTTTGGCGACGTCACATACAAAGATGCAGACATCAAAATTCAAGGAATATACACATTTACGCTTGAAGACCTGTTGCAGGCACTCAAGAACATCAGGGCTGGCAACCCCACTGCACGGGAATTGGGAGAGCATTGGTATCACCCCTTGTCACAGCTGTATCAAGCATTCAGCTTAGAATATGTCTTTCAGCCCAGTCACCCTGAAACACAAGACACGGAACCCATCTTGCTTTTGACGGATGAAGAGTATTCCACCCACATTTGGCAACAGCTTGAAGACGCATGTTACCTTTGCGATGATGAAGCAACGCCAGTGGGATCACTGTTACCACTCGATGAGATGATCAATGATTTCTATCGCTTCCTCGATAACCACAACAAGCCGATCAGCCAAAGGGTATTCTCGGACGATGAAATGCTTGCGTTTATCAGTGGCTTTGAAGATGAGGAAGTTGTTGAAAGCGCAACGAATGAAATGCTGTTTTTGGGGCGCAAGTTCATTGATATTCTGTGTGAGAAGGACAACGATGAAGCATTGCTCTGCAAGGGATACGCCTGTTACGGAGGCAACAGGTTATATCCCTGTGATTGGCAAATAGCACACGATTGCATTAAGCGTTTGTACGATAAGACAAAGAGTCCTGAATTCGCCAACACATTGGGGTATATCTACTACTATGGACGTGTTTCCAATGGAATACCAGATTACGAAAAGGCTTTTCATTACTTTGCTTATGGAGCGACCAATGGCGTGTATGAAAGCATCTACAAATTGGGTGATATGTTCCACCATGGTTATGCCTGCACCCAAAACGATATAATGGCAAAAGGCCTGTATAACCTGGTATACACTGAAACAAAGAGGGTATTCTTAAATAGCAATCGTTCTTCCTTCGCCGATGCTGCATTGCGCATGGGACACGTCTATGCCCAAGGCATTGGCGTGGATATAGATCCAGAAACAGCGTATTACCATTACCTGGAAGCAGAGTATGCGGCCAAATTGCGTGCTTCAGAATCCACGTTCTTCGGTGATTCATCGGTCGTTGATAATGCTCAACAAGCATTATCATTAGCCAAACAAGCATTGTCTGCCTCTTTCTTCGAAGAGTTTGACGAAAACATATTGCCTGAGATTTTTGTAAGGCTCTGTGAAGATAACTATCGATGCAAGCTTTCCATCCGTGTCGTAAACCAAATATGGGTAGAAATCACCAGTGAAAGAATCCCAACCCAATCCGTTCCTTCTCCCCTCCCAATCCTTATTACCTTGCCAGAGATCTCCTTCTCTAAAAAATTCACTAGTTTTTCGATATATGCAAGAAATACTGCCCAGATCCATTTCTGCAACAACACATCAGAAGTCATATACGATTATTGTTGTTTCAATCTCTTGGAAAGCCGGTATGAATTCTTCTATGACAATCAAGTTGTCGCATGGATTAAGTCTGATTCCTACCATTTGCATCCTAACCGTGCCACATACAACTAAAGAACTATCAAATATGCCTGGACGAAGTCCAGGCATATCATTGTTATAACAGTTGATCGAGAATGTCCCCGATGTCACCATTAATGCATATCGATTTATCCTTGATCTCTTCTGGTGCAAATGCTTCGCCATAGTTCAAGCATGCATACTTTGCGTCAGGCCATTCCTCTGTCCATTGCCAAAATGGTATCTTGAAAATAATCGGTGTATTGAACCCTGTTCCCGCATCAAGGAACAAGACTTTCTTGTTCCTATGTGCTTGAAGATAGTCAGAATATCTCCCTGCAGCAACTTCCCATCCTTCATCCTGGACAAATGTATCATCTGCCCTTAGGTTCATTGCCATAGGTTCCCCACAAACGGGACAGAAGGGAATCAATTCACTTGGCACACGCATCTGAATTGGACCATTCTCCACCAATGTGCCATCCTTGGCAATGGCATACCCTTGCGACAAAACCATCTTTCTAATCGTCTCTTCATTGTTATACGTCTTATTGTGACAAGGCTTGCTACATTGGAAAAGACCGTAATCACCTTGGGTATAAAACAATCTCTGCTTGTCAAATCCCGTCTTCTGGAAACAATGATCAACGTTTGTCGTAATCACAAAGTAATCTTTGTCTTTGACAAGATCCAACAATTTCTCATACACTGGTTTCGGTATCTTCATATATCTGTTGATATACACGAACCTACTCCAGAATGCCCACTTCTCTTCTGGCGTTTCATATGGGTAGAAACCACCAGAATACATATCGTTAAAATGGTACTTCTCTGAAAAGTCTTTAAAGTATCTCTCGAACCTTTCGCCATCATAGACAAAGCCAGCCGATGTAGACAAACCAGCTCCTGCCCCGATAATCACAGCCTCCGCTTCCTTGATCACATTGCTGAGCTTCTCTATTCCATTCGGTGTATCATAAGGTCGAATATAAACTTGATTACGCATCATGCACCTCCATCGCCTCGATGTAACCATGAGTGTTTCATCAGGCTTATGAATTATAGCACATTGATTTGTAATGTCAACAGTTACATCAAAAAAAGTATAAACATTACGCTTCTTCAACGATGACTTCTATTCCCTCTGGCGCTGTGTAGTTCAAATGATCCTTGTCCCATTCCACATGCACCATGCCTTTGGGAGTAATCACATCACCCTTGGCGTGGTGCATGTATCCTTTGATTGGCTTGATGAGAATCTTTTCGTATCCTGGCATTGCTGGACGTACGCCAAGGGTGATGGATGGTAATTCATACAGGACAAGTGAACCCCATGCATGGCATTCACTTCTAGCATATGCTTCTGATTCCACACATGTTGTAACATGATTCTTAAGCATTGTTCTCCATGCATCATAATAGTGATCCGTCAGTTCATACAATCCTGTTTTCTCCATTGCCCTGAAAAGATAGTATCGCATTGCGACAGTGCATTGGGCATAGCTCAAGTCATTGATCGTTTTCTTCAAGACTTCCCTGGCATTCTCTTCGAGAATGCCAGTCAAAACGCCAAATACCTGGCAATGCTGGCTATATTCATGAACACCTGGACCATCTGTTATTACTCCATCTTCATCCATGCAATAACTCTTTACTGCATTCTTAGCCTTGGCTTCATCGTTTTTCCATGTTCCCTTCAGATCGTCTCTTCCAATATACTCAGCCAATGCCTGGGCGTGTTGAAGACCATACACATACAACAATGTTTCCATGGTGATTGGTCCCTTTTCTATTGCTGTAGGAACACCAGACATATCATTCCATTGGGCTGCCCAGTCAATGAACGACCAGAACAATTGTTGTCCATTTGGACCACCTGTCTTTTCGACATATCCTTCTTGTGTCGTATGTTTCTTGAAGAACCCTAGGATTCTTTCAATCACTGGCATATACTTGACCACAAGTTCCTTATCCCCAAAATACATCATATGGTCATACACCATCATAATGAAGTACAAGGAGAACGTAGGAATTACATTTACCGTCCTATTGGGATATGAACAATTCAACAATCCATCTTCTCTTTGTCCTCTAGACAGGTCGTCAATGCACTTCCTTGCCAGCCTGTCATCCGCACTAGTAGCATATGTATACAGTATCTGTAGCCTTGAATCCATGACATACTGCAGTTGTTCATAGAATGGACAATCAAAGTAAGACTCATGCATGCACCTGCGTAGTGTTCTTTCCGAGATCTCCCAGATCTTGGGCATTGTTGGATCCGATGTTTCAACATGTGTCTTTACATCCAAAGGATAGCCTGTTTCTTCATATGTGAATCGATGCAGAACAAGAGGTTCTTTGCTTGTTGTGATCGTCATACGGATAAACCTGAATGTCCTGAACCAATATGGTTCATACACCTCATATTGATTGCCTGCCACGGTATATGTATCTGTATATCCACTGAGATGTCCATGAATGCAATCCATGCGGTTTGTCTTGATCGGGATTCTCTCAGGCCCTATCGTTCCTTCTTGGACATATGCCTCAGAATACAGCAATTCTATCTTGGCATCTGTTCCACCAGACATCGCAAGATGAATATACCCTGTCATTTCCACATCATTGGAAATCTCAACGATTTCCGTTGTTTCTGCAGGAATGACGACTTCTTCGTCATTCCTGATCAAAGACAGATAGTCATTCGGGTTGTCTTGTCTTACGATTGACGCAAACCTGCCTGGCATACGTTTCATAAACGGGATTGTCCTAGGTTTCATGTCTTTCAACACATCCACCACATCTACAACCTCAGCATATTCCCATTCCGTATCGTCATAGGCAATATCCTTCCACTTTAGCAAGTACCTATCTCCCTTGGCAATCTCATGTATATTCAAAGGCGCAAAGCGTATCTCCTCCCGATAGAACTTCCTGCCTGTTTCTTCCCTTGCTTTCCAAGTGTCATCCGTGAACAAGCCAAATTCACTATCGACATACAAGCCAGGTGTCTTTGTCCGAAACATTCCATGATTAGCATGGTTTGTGTCCTCTGGCATTCTCAACACATGCACCGCAATGACATTCTCCCCAACCCTAAGATATGATGATACATCTACTTCATCATAAAACCACACATGATCATCGCCTCTAGATGGTCCTGTCTCGACAAGTGTACCATTGATGTAAAGCTTATATCTTGTATCCGCCGTAATCCTGATAGAACCATCTTCAGGTATTTGAGTCAGTGAAAAAGCCTTTCTAAACAATATAGTTACTGGTTCATGGTGTTCGATATAACCCTTAAGCCAAATCCAGTTATTCATCTTCATACGTCCCTCTCTCTTATGGATAGATCTTATCACCAATCGCATGAATATTCTGTCTTTATCTTGCACATTGTGTCGTTTTCATGCTTGTATC
>OMYM01000134.1 GCA_900315225.1 uncultured Erysipelotrichaceae bacterium
AAATGAGCATTATTCTTGGCATTGACTTAGGTACATCTACAACAGAGTGTGCAATTTACAAAGACGACAAACCAGTCATGATCCCCAACGAAGACGAAAAGATCATCATTCCTTCCGCCGTTGGCGTGGATGACTTTGGCAATTGGGTTATTGGCGAAAGGGCTGCCTCGCAGTTCCTGCTTTCCCCGGAAAGAACAGCCATTGAAATCAAGCGAAAGATCGGAACAAACGAGCCTATCGTAATCGATGGAAAGAAATACACGGCGGTGGAGCTATCCACCAAGATATTGGAATATGTAAAGGCGTATGCCGAAGAATATGTCGGCGAGGAAATCGACAGGGCTGTTATTTCCGTGCCGGCGTATTTCAACGACATTCAAAGAAACGAGGTCATCAAGGCGGGCATGGGCGCTGGATTGGACGTTAAGAGAATCCTCAACGAGCCTACCGCTGCCGCATTGAGCTATGGGCTTGACCATATGGAAGAAGAAAGCCATATCCTTGTATACGACCTAGGCGGCGGAACGTTTGATGTAACGCTTTTGGAAATGTTCGAAGGCGTGCTTGACGTCAAGGCCAGCAGCGGCGACAACCAGCTTGGCGGCAAGGATTTCGATGAAAAGCTCATGAATCATATGGCGCAAGCCTTCAAAAAGAAGCATAACGTTGATCTTCTTGCTAACAAATTTGCGCTTGTCAAGCTCAAGACAGAGGCAGAAGCATGCAAGAAGTCATTGTCCAGCGAGACTTCATACCGTGTCATGATCCCCGCAATCATCGAGAAAAACGGCGAACCGCTTGCCTTGGACATGACGATTACCCGTGAAGAATTCGAGGAGCTGTCCAAAGACTTGATCCAACGTACGCATCATCCAATCGATGTCGTATTGAAGGACTCGCAATTGTCCCCGACCGATATCGACCGTGTCATTCTCGTTGGCGGTTCCACGCGCATGCCGCTGGTATTCAACGATATCGTAGAATACCTGGACATTGAGCCAGGCAAGTCGGTGAACCCTGACTACGCCGTTGCGGAAGGCGCAGCGATCATGGCGGGAATCATCAACAACGACATTTCACATGAAACCGGGCTGATCATTACCGATGTCAACCCATATACCCTTGGCATCCGTTCCATCAACGGGTTCGACATTGACCACATGTCAGTGCTGATCAAGCGCAATGTAACGATTCCAACAACAAAATCGGATATCTTCTATACGGCGCACGATTACCAGACAAACGCCATCATCGAGGTGTACCAGGGAGAAAGCAAGGTCGCTTCAAACAACCATTTCCTTGGCAAGTTCGAGATTGGCGACATTCCTCCAAAATACGCTGGAATGGAAGCCATCGACGTGCAGTTCTCGTATAACCTTAACGGCATTCTTGAAGTACAGGCTAAGATTGTCAGCACTGGCAACCAGGCATCCATCAACATTGACTTGATGGGCAACAACAGCGTGGAAGACGATGAGCCAGGCATCGACCTTGAAGCATGGAAGGATGCCGAGGCTGCTTCCGACTACAGAGCCTTGATCCGCCGCGCCGAAAGATCGCTTAAGAAAGGGACAATGGACTCACAGACAAGAAAGAAGCTGGAAGATGCATTGAATCGCCTGAAGAGAGGAATCATCGAAGAGGATGATGATCTCATGGACGAGGCTGAAAAAGACGTCAAGGATAATCTGTCGCAGGGAGAGTAAGGCATGAGCTGCCCCTATGAGGTGTTGGGCATTGCCCCTGGTGCCTCGCAATCGGAAATCAAGAAGGCTTATTCCAGGCTACTGCGAACACATGCGCCTGAGTCCAGCCCAGAAGAGTTCATCCGAATCCGGGAGGCCTATGACCAACTGAAAAAGGGCAGGTATAACGAAGACAAGCCTGTATTTTCCCCCTTGTGCAATGAAAGAGCAAGGGGCATGCAGATTGAGATCGAGACCCTTGCCAGGAAAAAAGACTGGTCGAGCATTATCAGACTATGTGAAAAATGTATTGATGCTTTTCCAGGAGAGATGTTCTTTCTCTACCATTTGGTTTGCGCCTTGAGATATACAGGCAGCCATGGAAAAGCCCTCAATGCGGCGCGCCGATTGGCGAAGGAAAACCCTGGCAATCGCTGGGCTATGCGTGAACTAGGCTTTTGTTGCATAGAGCGAGGCTTCCTAAAGCAAGCCGTAAAGGCAATGCTGGAGGCCTATGCGCTTGGCGCTAGGGACTATGTTTTCCTTGAGGCTCTGCTGAAGCTTCTTAATAAAGACGGCAAACGCAAAAAGATGCTGGAAATCCTAAAGGACATGCATCTGGACAACGCTTTCTGGCAAAAAGAAAACCTTGCGCATGCGTTTTTCTTCTACGAAACATACATCGACATTGCGCAGAAAGAAAGCATCCATGTCCAAGATGCCGTCCAATCGCTGTGTGGTTTTCTGGAAGATCATCTCTTGGAGCTTGAATCGCAGCGAGATAATGCTGAAAAGATCATTGGCAAAGCCCAGGATCTTTTAGGAGAATGCCCATCCAACCGCATCCTTCTTGAAAGGCTAGGGAAGATCGCCCGTATCTTGCGCGAAGAAGATCCAGAGCAAAAACTTCTGTACTTGATCGGGATAAAATAAAGCTTGTGCGATCATGAAAAGAACCACGTTTTCAAACGGGGTTCTTTTTTGGTGTGTCGGGCATGACACAGGCCCAGCTGCTGAAAAGCATTGAGTGCATATACGCGAAACGTATGAAGCAATGAAAAAGGTAGGGCAAGACACCTCTTTTACCCTATTGTGTCATGATTGCCTGTGTTTTCTTCTTTTCCCTTGTTGCCATGTGGTGGTACAATGTTGTAAAAAGATACAAAAGGAGGAGCCATGGAGCATCGAGGGAAAGTGGTACAGCTTTTAAGATATTTGGCTGAATATAATTCATCTTCTCAAAGGGTCATGCAATCCATTGACGAGCAGCTGTGGTTTCTGCCGCTAGATGGCTTGTCTTCCTATGCGGATGGCTACGTTACGATTGGGTCGCGCGATTCAACCAACATGGACGAAGAGCCAGAAGAGGAAGACTTCATATTGCTTGAAGTCAAAAAACCAGAGCATACGGCGTTTGACGATGCGCCAAGAGCTTCGTTTGCGCAATTCGTTGACTTTGACTGGCGTGACTATGCGCAAACACCTGTATTCAAGGAAGGCATGGGCAAGATTGCCAATGTTGAATCCAAGGATTGGCTCAAGGAATGGAAAGCCTGGGCAAAAGGACAGCAAAAAATCGAAAACACACGGAAGCTATACCTTGAGCTTTACAACCAATACGCGCAACTGCGGCTGAATGGCGAAAATATGGAAATTCTTGCGGCGAACGGGTTTGTGCGCAGCTCATTGAACCCGAGCCTCAACCATCCCGTCATCATGAAACGCGTCAATGTCGACTATGATGCAGACAAAGATATTGTCTCGATCCGCGATACATCCGCAAGAACGGAGTTGTATACGCTATGCCTTGCTTCGTTGAACGCCCTGGAAGACGACTTGGTTTCGCAAAACGCGCTTGGCTCTTTTGCCCGTGAAGCAGATGATGAATTCTATCATCCTTTTGACACCGTTAAGACCTATGCTTTCCTCGAAAAATTCATTCAGCTCCTAAACCCTGCCGGAAAGGTTGTCCCTTATGGGAAATCATTGGGGGAGGAGGAGATCCTGGCGCTTAGCTTTCTACCTGTTTTCTTTATGCGCCGAAAGCCATCCGATGCCATAGGATTTATCAACGAGGCAATCCACCAGGTCAATATCGGTTATCCGCTTCCCCAATCGCTATGCGACATCACTGGGCATTATGTCCACCTTCCCAAGGAAAGCGTGCAGAAAACCATCAGTGAAAGCCTTGCAGAAGCCTCTGGCGAAGATCCATCCATCTTTTTCCCGCTTGTCGCAAACCGTGAGCAACTGGAAATAGCCCGACGCATTGAGCGTTATGATTCTGTACTCGTGCAAGGTCCTCCTGGAACAGGAAAGACGCATACCATTGCGAACCTAATTGGTCATTTTCTTTCCAAAGGCAAACGTGTCTTGGTTACCAGCCACACAAAAAAGGCATTGTCGGTCTTGAAGTCAATGGTTCCAGAAGGGCTAAGAAGCCTGTGCGTCTCCTTGCTGGACGATGATAACAGCGACATGGAAAAATCCGTGGGCAATATCATCGAATACATGTCTTCCTATCGTTCCGATGAACTCAAGAGCAAAGTCGAGACCTATCGGCACAGGAGACAGGAGATCCTAGCGGAAATGAACCAGATCCGCTCGCAGATCTACAATATCAAAAGCAATGAATACCTACATGTCACCTATGACGGCGTGGAATATTCCCTGTCCGACATGGCAAAATATGTACATGCAAACAACATCTATGGATCCATCATCCCTGGCAAAGTCAACGAAAGTGAAAACATACCCTTGGACAGCGAAGAATTGACTGAGCTTTATGCGACCAACGGGATTCTTTCGGCAAGCGATGAGATTGAATTCGAAATTGGGCTTCCCGATACAACGGGGTTGATGAGTCCGGATGAATTCGACCGCTTGCGCCACGACATGGTTCTTGCGGAAAAAACGATCAATGATTCCGCATCTCGGCTTGGCTATGTGACCGTGAATGACAACGATGGATTGTGCCTGAAATCGGAAAACGGTACGATCAAGCTATCCGAGACTACGGAAGAATCGTTGGATGCCATGGAACACGAATTGGAAAGCTACGTGCAGTCGGGCGAGCCATGGGTTGTTTCGGTCGCCGCTGATGGCAAGACAGGCGGCGTTAGGATGAATGCCTGGCAACAACTGTTGACGGCATTGAAACGGACGGAGCAATTGAGCATTGCATCATATGAGGAATTGCTTGGCAAGAATGTAGTCTTGCCAGAAAACGCCGACACGGATGAGCTGTTAGGCGCCTTGGAGCGCGTTGAACAGCTTTATATCAAGAAAGCCAGGCTGAATGGCATTACCCGCATGATGAACGGCAAGGACATTGCCTTGGTCGAGGATGGCATAAAAATCAACGGGAAGAGGATAGCTTCACAAGATGATTGCCAGATTGTCATGCGCCAAGTAGAGATCAATCTATCCCGCGAAGACGCAAGGCAGAAATGGAATGCCCTGATGGGCAAAAGCGGCGCCCGCTTGTTTGATGACATGGATCCGCGCTTCCCTGAGCATGATGCGGTTCTCTATGTGCCTTTGATAGAGCGATACCTTGCCTGGTTTAACAATGAGTATCCGACATTGCGGGATCACTTGCGCACTTGCGGCATCGACCCTGACGACTTATTCATGACTTCTCCCCTGGACTCCGATGCCATGGTCATGCGCGCGTATTTCGAGGTAATCCGTTTCGAATTACCGTTGTTATTGAAAATACAAAGGGAAATACTGAAGTACAACGAGCTTTTGGCGCATTACGACGAGCTAAAGCAAATTGTCGATGCATATCCTGCTTCTTCTGCCTTATGCCGCAAGCTAAGGGATGCCGTGGCATCTTTCCACGCGCAGCACTATGGCGATGCCTACAATACATTGACCGCGCTTCATGGCAAGTATGAAGCAGTAGAGACAAGGGCAAGGCTATTGGCGAAGCTGCGCAATGGCGCGCGTGATTGGGCCAACGCAATCAAGGGAAGGAAAGGAATCCATGGCAAGCCAAGCGTCCCGGAACATATTGGCGATGTTTGGAAATGGAAACAGTTCTACCAGGTATTGCGCCATAACAACGAAGTATCCTTCAACGGGCTGCAGGAAAAAAACTCTGCCTTGTCCCATGAATACCGCAGGATCACAGAGTTGTACACACAATACAGCGCATGGCTCGAACTAATCAAGAAGTGCGAGAATGATCGTGAGATACAGCAGGCACTCAATGGCTGGAGATTGATCACAAAACGCATTGGCAAGGGTACGGGAAAAAATGCGCCAAAGTATCGCAGGCAGGCAAGGGAACTCATGAAGAAGTGCCAAGAATCGGTTCCTGTATGGATCATGACGGTCGGGCAAATCTATGAGAACCTGACCCCTGGCAGCAATGTTTACGATGTGTTGATCGTTGATGAAGCAAGCCAATGCGACATTACCTCCCTTAGCATCATGATGCTGGCGAAAAAAGTCATTATCGTTGGCGACGACAGTCAGGTAAGCCCGCTAGGCATTGGCGTCGATGCTTCTCGCATCGATGGGTTGCTCAACAGCTATATCAAAGACATCATCCCCAACTACGTCTTGTATACGGCGCGCACTTCACTCTATGATATCGTTTCCCAGACTTTCCACCCTTTGATGTTGAAGGAACACTTCCGTTGCGTCCCTGACATTATCGGTTTTTCAAACATGTTGTCGTATGACTACAAGATCCATCCATTGCGCGATTCCAGTTCTACCAACCTGCATCCCGCAGTGATTCCCTATCCTGTCGCAGGGCAAAGGAATATCCGCAAGCGTGTCAATGAAATCGAAGCGGACGCTGTAACGCTGTTGATCGATAGATGCCTGTCCGACCCAGCCTATGAGGACAAGACATTTGGCGTCATCTCCATGATGGGGGATGAACAGGCGCGCTTGATTCGTTCCAAGGTCGGCATGGAGCCAAGCGTCATGGAGCGCCACCAACTGTTGTTTGGCACGCCAGCGCAATTCCAAGGAGACGAAAGGGATGTCATCATTCTTTCCCTTGTCGATTCCCCAAGCGACTCATCGCGCAGAAGAACCGTTCATAAGAGCGGCCAGGGCGTTGACAATAGCTATAAGAAACGTTTCAACGTCGCTGCCAGCCGCGCCAAAGACCAGGTTTGGATCATTCATTCCCTTGATATGGAGAAAGACCTCAAAGATGGAGATATCCGCAAATCTTTGTTGGCATACGCCGCAAATCCCATGGCATTCCTCCCCGAAGAGTCACGCAATGAGCCAGTGATGAAGTCGCCGCTTGAAGAAGCGGTCTCACGCAGCCTGGAAGGGCATGGGTATGAGATCCGCGACCATTGGCGCGCAGGCTCTTATTTCATCGACATCGTTGTCATTGACGGAAACAATAAAGTCGCCGTTGAATGCGATGGGGAACGATGGGACAGTCGTGAAGACAAAGTGTTCGAAGACATGGAGAGGCAGACAATCCTGGAAAGGGTAGGCTGGCGATTTGTCAGAGTTCGTGGCTCTGAATACTACGCCGAGCCATCCTTGACAATGGAACGCCTGTTTTCCGAGCTTGGCAGGCTAGGCATTCACCCAAATTCCACCGGGTCGCCATTGAACAATGACCTAGTCTCGGTCATAAAGGCAGATGTCGATGCGCGCCTAATGGACTTGCACGGCAAAGAAAAGGATTCCAAATGACTGGAATCCTTTTTTTTGCCTATTCTCCTTGGAATAATTCTGGATACAAATAGCGCAAGAAGACTGGAACGATGGTCTCCCAGCTTGCCTCGCTATGTGTTCCATTGACGACAAGATTGGGATACGTATTGCACCCTTTTTCGCCAAAAAGATGACTGAAGCCAAGCATCGTGTCAACCAATGCAACAACGTCTTTTTTTGCCTTGCGCTCTTCGGAGCCAAAATCCATGTAGATGCGCGTAGCCGCAAACTCCGTGCTTGCGATCAAACGCTCCATTTCCTTTCGGCAATAATATATCGCAGGAGAAACGCACGCTGCTTTCGAGAACACATCGTTATGCGCCGCGATCATATAGCAAGCCATCAAGCCTCCCATGGATGAACCTGCGATGCCTATGTGCTTGCGGGTCTTGTAGACACGGTATCTCTTTTCGCATTCTTTCTTCAAGACATTGACAAACCATTCAGCAGTCTCAATGCCCTGGGGAGTGATCTTTTCATTGTTCCACTCCGCATTCGCATCATCCAGCATTGGACAGTACTCATCCATTCTCCTGTTCCCCTTGTGGTTGCAGTCCTCCCCAACAACGACAAGATCGATATGATTCGCGTCAAGGTAATCCTTCATGCCCCAGCTTTTGCCATAGGTCGCGACCTCGTCAAAGAACAGATTGTGTCCATCGAACATATAGAGAACATCATATCTCTTTTTCGTGTGGTCATAGCTATCTGGAAGATACACCCATATTTTCCGGGGATCCTCGTCAAGCGGCGCGATTGAAAGCTCAAATTCTTCTATCCTAGACATATTGCCTCCTAACTTTCTATGATTTTCAAAGCAAGCGTTTGGTTAAACTATCGCCTGCCGATTGTCATGCGGAAAAAACCGCAAGGGATATTCTAGCACAAACAGCGATGGACAAACCATACCTCTCTCTTCATGACAAAGACCTGTTTGAAACGTTGCGGTATCGAGGATGATTTTTTGTTATAATATGTGCTTGATACAGGAGGATGAATGGAACGAGAGTATACTGAACAAAATATCCAGATCCTGGAAGGATTGGAAGCAGTCAGGAAAAGGCCGGGAATGTACATTGGCTCCACCGATGAACTTGGCCTTCATCATCTGATCTGGGAAATGGTGGACAACGCCGTGGACGAAGCGCTGAACGGCTATGGAAAAAAGATAACCGTCACATTGGAAAAGGATGGGAGCTGCACGGTGGCGGATGAAGGCAGAGGCATGCCTTCTGGCATGCATGCCAGCGGAATGAACACGCTACAGGTAATCTTCACTGTCCTCCATGCCGGAGGAAAGTTTACATCCGAGGGGGGATACAAGACGGCAGGCGGACTGCATGGCGTTGGTGCCTCGGTTGTCAATGCCCTTAGCGAATGGCTGACCGTGGAATCAGCATACGGTGGCGAAATCGTGCGCATGGAATTCACCGATGGAGGCTCAAAGGCATCGCAGCCCAAGATTATCGGTGCAACAAGAAAAACCGGCACAACGGTGCGTTTCAAGCCCGATGCGTCAATTTTCAAGACAGTGAATTTCAACTATGAGACCATCTGTGACAGAATGCGTGAAGAAGCATTCCTTTTGTCAGGCATTACGATTATTGTCAATGACAAGAGAAAAGAAAAGGAAGCGAGCGAGACGTATTTCTTTTCCGATGGCATGATGGCATTCATCGATTATCTTAATGAAGGGAAAAGCGTCCTGTCCAAGCCGGTGAAGATCAGCGGAGACTATGAGGGAATCCATGTCGACGTGGCTTTTCAGTTCACGGGCGATGGGAACTATTCCGAAAGCATATACAGTTTTGTCAACCTGGTCAGGACAAGGGATGGCGGCACCCATGAATCAGGGTTCAAGGGAGCCTTTACGGCGGCGTTCAACGAATACGCCAGGAAGATCGGCAAGCTCAAGGCAAAAGAAAAGCTTGACGGCAGCGATGTGCGCGAAGGATTGACGGCGGTTTTATCATTGACTGTGCCGGAAAACATTCTTCAGTTTGAAGGACAGACCAAGGGAAAGCTTGGAACACCGCAAGGCAAGCCGGCGGTCGACAATGTCATTTCCGAAAAGCTTGCTGCATGGCTGGAGGAAAACCGCGAACAAAGCGATGCCTTGATCGACCGCATGTTGTTGGCAAGGCAAGCGCGTGAAGCAGGGAAAAAAGCCCGAGAAGAAGTGCGCAAGGGAAAGAAATCTGCGCGTCAGGAAAGAGTTCTTTCCGATAAGCTTTCGCCGGCAAATTCCAAGGATTCCAGCATCAAGGAGCTGTTTTTGGTTGAGGGCGACTCAGCCGGCGGCTCGGCGAAACAGGGCAGGGATTCCCGTTTCCAGGCAATCCTTCCGTTGCGGGGCAAGGTTCTTAACACAGAAAAATGCACAATGCGCGATATCGAGAAGAATGAAGAACTCAATACACTGATCTATACGATCGGCGCCGGGGTTGGATCGGATTTCGACTATAGCGACAGTCACTACAACAAGATCATCATCATGACCGATGCGGACGATGATGGATCGCATATCCAGATACTGCTATTGACGTTCTTCTACCGCTATATGCGACCGCTGCTGGAACATGGCATGGTGTATATCGCATTGCCTCCGTTGTACAAGGTTTCCAAGGGAAAGACAGTGGAATACTGCTATGACGATGAAGAACTTGCCCAGGCACGCAAGCGCCTAGGCAAGGCAACGATTTCCCGCTACAAGGGACTAGGCGAAATGTCCGCCCAGCAACTTTGGGAAACGACAATGAACCCTGCCAGCAGAACTTTGTTGAAGGTGGGGATTGAAGATGGCATGAAGGCGGAGAGAAGGGTGGCTGTCCTGATGGGGGACAAGGCGGAACTGCGTCGGAAATGGATCGAGGAAAACGTTTCTTTCACCCTTGAGGATAGCTTTAAGGTGGAATAGACATGGCAAAAAAGAAAGATTTCATTGACAACACCAAGTATGTGCCGCAACTTCTAGAGGATATCATGGGGGCGGGTTTTGGCCGCTACGCCAAGCATATCATCCAGGAAAGGGCGCTGCCTGATGCACGCGATGGACTGAAGCCAGTCCAGCGCCGCATCCTTTATGGCATGTACGAGGAAGGAAATACGCACGACCACCCTTATCGCAAGAGCGCCAAGACCGTTGGATCCGTCATGGGAAACTACCATCCTCATGGCGATTCATCCATATACGACGCAATGGTCCGTATGTCGCAAGACTGGAAAATGCGCATCCCTCTGATCGATATGCAGGGAAACAATGGATCGATCGACGATGATCCTGCTGCCGCAATGCGCTACACCGAAGCACGCTTGGCACAGGTGACAGAGGTCATGGTAGATGACCTCGGCATGAACACTGTGGAAATGGCGCCAAACTTCGACGACACTGCCCAAGAGCCTACCGTCTTGCCGGTTCCGTTCCCCGTCATGCTTGTCAATGGCGCCACGGGAATCGCCGCAGGATATGCTACAAACATGCCTCCCCACAACCTCGGGGAAGTCATTGATGCAACAATTTGCCGTATTCGCAACCCATTATGCACGCTAGACGATATCCTTGCCATCATGCCGGGTCCCGATTTCCCAACGGGGGGCATTGTGCAAGGAGAAAAAGGTGTCAGAGACGCGTATTCAACAGGCAAGGGACGCATCGTTGTCCGCAGCAAATGCCAGATTGTTCCCGACAAGAAATTCAACACCATTATCATCAGCGAAATCCCATACGAAGTCGTCAAGCAACAGCTTGTCAAGAAAATGGATGAAATCAGGGTCTCCAAGGAAATCGATGGCATCATCGATGTCCGCGATGAATCCGACAGACAAGGCATGCGCATTGTCATTGAAGTGAACAAAGATGCCGATGCCCAGATGATCCTGAACTATTTCTATAAAAACACAGATCTTCAGGTTTACTATAGCTACAACAATGTAGCGATCATCAACCGATCCCCCGTGCAGGTCGGAGTGCTCAGCCTGTTGGATGCGTTTATCGATTTCCGCCGCGAAGTCGTCCTTCGCCGTGCCCGATACAATATCGACAAGTGGGAAGAGGACAGGCACAAGACAGCGGGACTGATCAAGGCTGTGTCCATTCTTGATGAAGTCATCCGCATTATCCGCGCTTCCAAGGACAAGGCCGATTCAAAGAAAAACCTGATGGCGGAATTTGGCTTCGATGAACCGCAGGCAGAAGCCATTGTGACAATGCAGCTGTACAGGCTTTCCAATACAGACATTGTTGAGCTTCAGAAAAAATATGGCACATTGACTGCCTTGATCACCGACGAACAGGCGGTGATCGACAGCCCTGATGTGTTGAATTCACGGATTATAAACAAGCTGCGGGAAATCAAGGAGAAATACAACACCCCTAGGCGCACTCGTATTGAAAAGGAAGTCTCGGAAATCATCATCGACAAGGCACAGATGATTACAAGCGAGCATGTCGTGGTCACCTTGACACGGGACGGCTACGTCAAACGCGTATCAATGCGCAGTTATGGCGCCGCTTCTTCGCAACCCACGGGAATGAAGACCGATGACATGCTTGTCGGCATCATTGAATGCGATACGACAGATACATTGCTTGTGTTTACCGATGCAGGCCACTATATCAGCTTGCCGGTATGGCAGATCGACGATGCCAGGTGGAAAGACAACGGCATGCATTTGAACAAGGTTGTGCGCATTACTTCCGAAGACAAGGTCATCAAGGCGATGGTGGTGAAAAACTTCAGCACATATGCATGGATCGTCACCCTCTCCGACCAAGGCCAAATCAAAAAGACACCCGTCTCTGCTTGGCAGGTAACAAAGACGAACAAGGTGTACCCGGCAATGTCCATCGCTGCGGGAAGAAAGATCTTGCTTGCTTGCGCCGCTTATGAAAACGACCAGGTGGCCATCGTCTCCCGCGATGGATTTGCCTACCGTTTCCCCGTTTCCGACATTCCCTCCACTGGAGTAAAGTCAAAAGGCGTAAAGGCGATGAATCTGGCAAAGGGGGATGTTTGTGCCTGTGGGTGCATTCTCCGCAACAACGACGATGCATTGTGCCTTGTGACGGAATCCGGCATGATGAAGCGTGTAAGGATCGAGGAAATTCCCGAGGGAAACAGGCCGATGAAAGGTGTACAGGTCTGCCGAAAGCTAAAGATCAGTCCTTCCCGCCTTGCCTATGCCAAGGCGATCACCCCTGGGGAAGAAATTGTTTTCTGCGACCCCGAGGAAAAAACAGTCAAGGCGACAGACATCCCGTTGCGGCCGCGTGAGTCTGGCTTTGCGACAGTTGTGGCGCTGGCGGATGGCTGGAAGGTAAGGCATGGAATCGAGGAAATCAAGGTCATCGACATACCTGAAGGCAATAGCGATGAAGTCCACGACGACGTGGAGAAGATTGCGTTATTCTAAACCACATATAAAAGCCTTGAAAATTCCTAGCTTGTTTTCAAGGCTTTCGCATATGACAATGTCCAGGACAAATGCCAGCATGTCGATTTGTCCTGGCAAGCATAACGATAGGAGACTATATGACAAAATGCAAAGGATGCGGCGCAACATTGCAGCACCAAGACAAGAATTTACCGGGATATTCGCCTAAAGAAAACAGTGAATATTGCCAGCGTTGTTTCCGATTGATACATTATGATGATTTAACGGTATCCATGAAAAAGGGAATCGATCCCGACATGGTTATCGACAGAATCGCGACCATGGACGCGTTGGTCCTATGGATTGTGGATCTGTTTGACTTTGAGGCAAGCATGATACCAGGCATCAACCGCAAGCTGGCGGGCATGGATATCATCATGGTCGCAAGCAAGCGGGACTTGTTCCCGGAAAGCGTAGGCTATGAAAAACTAGCGGCGTTTGTATTCTCACGGCTAAAGGAGCTTGGCGTAAAGATCAAGGAACTGATCCTGACCAGCCGCAATGATGATGACTCGCTCAACGATATCTTTGATGCTGTGGCCGAAAACGCCCGCGGAAGGGATGTTGTCGTCATGGGCAGGGCAAATGCGGGAAAGAGCACGCTTTTGAACAGGATGATGAGCGAAAAGACGCTTACCATGAGCAGATATCCTGGAACAACCCTTGATTTCAACGAGATTGTCATCAATGGCCAGACCTATATCGATACGCCTGGCATTGAGATCGATAATTCCATGTTAATGCAGGTCGAGGAAGAAACGCTCAAGACGATTATCCCACAAACGCGCGTCAAGCCAATTGTTTTCCAGCTCAAGGACGACCAATCGTTTGCTATCGGCGGCTTGGCTAGGCTGGATATCTACGATTGCCAAAAGGCAACTTGCGTCTGGTATCTTTCCGATAGGCTTCAGATCCACCGCAGCAAGGCTGCCAACGCAGACGACCTGTGGAAGAAACACTATGGCAAAATGCTCTCTCCCGTTGCAACAACAAGCGAATTCACCGAATATTCGATTCATAAGAAACTAGATAAAATCGATGTCGTTGTGGATGGCCTTGGCTGGGCCTGCGTCAGTGGCAACGCTTCGACAATCAAAGTCCGTGTTCCAAAGGGAATCGGCGTTACATTTAGAAAGGCAATCATGTAATATGTTGACAAGCAAACAAACAGCGTACCTTAGAGGACTTGCCATGACGGAAAAACCCCTCATGCAGGTTGGAAAAAACGGTATCAGCGACAATACAATCAAAAACATCAACGAGTTATTCAATACCCATGAACTGGTCAAGGTCTCCGTCATGAAGTCGGCAGCGGATGACATCAAGGAATTTGCGCTTGACTTGGCGAGACTCTCAAGAAGCGAACTCGTCCAAGTCATTGGAAGGCAGATCGTTCTGTATCGCAGGTCGAAAGAGCCACAGATTATCCTTCCATGATTGTCGCGGGACGGTTTGACCCTATTTCGCAAAAAAGCCTGGAGAAGCTGAAAGAGATGATGCGCAGCCTGCATCCGCATGACCTGCATGTCACAATCAGCGGAGAAGGCGTGCTGGACAAAGGACAAAGACTGGCACTTTTGCGCAAGGCACTTGCGCCGTTCAGGCATCTCCATGCCGTGGATTGCCTTGAATACGACGTTTTGCTCACCGATGAAGATGAAGAAGCCAAAATCAGAAGCGGCAGCTATTATCTAGCGGCGGATGGAATCAGGTCGACGTTAGCAAGGGAAAGCCTTTATGATGTATGCGTTGCCGAGGCAATGTGTACTCCCAAAAGGTTTCGCCACAGCATATCCGTTGCTGAAACCAGCGCCAAATACGCCGCATGGCATGGGTTGGATGTTGCGTTGGCATACCGCATTGGCGTTCTGCACGATATTACAAAGGCAATGGACAACCAAGCGCAAAAGGCACTTTTGGAACGCTACCGCCCTGAATGCCTGCAAGAAGATCCTGCCATTTGGCATAGCCGTACCGCAATCATTATCCTTAAGCAACAACTCGGCATCTATGACCACAGGATTCTTTCGGCGATTGATGCACATACCGTTGGAACGGGGAAATCCGATTACGCCAGAATTCTGTATATCGCTGATAAAACAGAGCCTTTGCGGGGTTATAATACAGATGAAGAAACAAGGCTTACGAAGATCAGCCTTGCAAAGGGCGCCGATAGAGTCCTTGAGAAATCCAAGCAATACATATTAGAAAAGGAGGGCAAGCATGTCTGATTTGTTGAATATCGTGACGAAGACGCTGGATGAAAAGCTGGCGGAAGATATCGTTGTGATCGACATGAGGGCTGTCAATCCGTTTACCGACTATTTCGTCGTTTGCACGGCGAAGAATGTCCGTCATGCGCAGTCTTTGGCCGAATTCACGGAACAGGAGGCCGCAAAGAACGGATACGATGTCAGAACGCGTGAAGGGGAAAAAGAAAGCTCATGGGTATTGATCGATCTCCATGATGTAATCGTCCATATCTTCTTGAAGGAAGCGCGCGACCTGTATCGTCTTGAGTCGCTCTGGGCGGACCAGCCAACCCAAAGATTATAGAGGGCACCAGGGTGTCCTTTTTTTCATGAAAAAAACCGGAACCATCATGGAACCGGTACTTCGACTTGCTGTGTATTGAATCCAGCTCCCAGGTTCAGACCGCAATCCACCAGCCATTTTTCAATCGTCCCAGAGGACAGCAACGTATCGCCGTCTGATTCGAGCGTTGAAAAAACCCTGGGGATTTCGTCCAGCTGCACAGCCGCAAACGAAGGAACCGAAGACACTTTCCATTTTTCCTGAAGCTTGTAAAGGTTGTCATCATGTTCAAGGTCACTGACATCGACGATATCAATGATCTTGAACACATCGGGATCGACTTCACTGTCAACCGTGGCCAATACCGTATTCAGGACATACCTACAGTCTCGGCTATAGACGCTGTAGAAATACAGGTAATGCGTCGAGCCGCTGGGCTGTGAGCGAAAGTATTCATCCAGCGAGTCATAATATATATGGGAAACCGCGTCGCTTGACTCATAATGCGGCTCAAAGATGTGGTAGATGATGGTCACCGAGCTGTACGTGACCAACATCGCCAAAAGGGTAAACAATATCTTTTTCAACATATCCTGACTGCTTTCGTTACTTGAGTATTCTACCAAAGACAAGAATCGAATTCAATTCATGCATTGAAAAACACGCGCGATGCGTCCTATAATGTCAAGACAACGGTGATGCGTATGAAATGGTATGAACAAAGGTATGTGAACAAAAGAGATTGGATGATTGAAAACGCTGCGGCGCTTGGGCTAAGCCCGCAGGAATTCATGGTCGTGACAATGATTGACTTCATGAACGACCACCATATGCCTGTGTCACTTGAGACAATCTCAAAAATGACGGGACTTGAAAAAGAACAGGTCAACGAAGTCTTCTCTACCCTTTGTTCTAAAAAATACATGGATATCAGAGCCTCCAAGAAAGATGTCCGCTTTAGCCTGGAGGGCATGTTCCAAAGCGAATTCCGCAAGGAAAAAAACGCCTTGGATAGTTCATTGATCGATGTGTTTGAATCAGAGTTTGGGCGCACCCTCAGCGGCACGGAAATGGCGAAGATCAGCGACCTAGGCAAGGTATACGACAAGAAACTAATACTTTACGCCCTGCAGAATGCCAGCGCCTATCGCAAGCAATCGGTTCAATACGTGGAATCAACCCTCGTTGCGTGGGCATCGCAAGGAGTCACCGCTGATACAATCGAAAACAAGAGGTAGGCAATGGAACAAATGTCAATCGATGAAATCCTGGCGTGCTTTGACAAGCTTTATCCCAACGCTAGGTGTGAACTGAACCACAAAAACGCGTATGAAATGGCTGTGGCGGTGATCCTGAGCGCCCAGACAACGGATGTTTCGGTCAATCGGGTCACGCCATCGTTGTTCGAGGCATATCCCGATGCACAATCATTGGCCGTTGCGAATACGGAAGACATAGAGAAGCTTATCGCTTCCCTTGGGCTGTATCATAACAAAGCCCGCAGCATACAGGGCTTTGCCCGCGAGATATGCGATCGTTTCGATGGGAACGTTCCCGCCGACATGAAAGACTTGGTTTCTCTTCCAGGGGTAGGCAGAAAGTGCGCCAATGTCATCATGGCGGAATGCCATGGCATCCCGGCGCTTGCTGTGGACACGCATGTCGCAAGGGTTGCCAGACGGCTAAGGCTTTGCTATGAGAAGGATACGGTGGATGCCATAGAAAAAAAACTATGCCGCAAGATTCCCCGCGAAAAATGGATCAAGACCCATCACCAGATGATATTCTTCGGCAGATACCTATGCCATGCGCGCAATCCGGAATGCGTGCGCTGCCCGTTTGTGAAAATCTGTCGGGAAAAGGAAAAGAAACAGGGCATACGGGAAAAACCCGTGATTATCTAGGCGCAGGGAGTGGTTATGGACATAAAGAACGATGAAATGGATTCAATGCTTCGCGAGGCTGCCTATGATGAGTTTCTTGAGAAAGGCTATCGGGATGCCTCGATGCGCAACATATGCGCCAGGGCGGGATTGACCACCGGCGCCATGTACACACGCTACAAGAACAAGGATGAACTATTCCGCTCCTTATTTGAAAATGTGTCTTCCGACCTCAACAAGCTCTTTGAAAACGTAGGGCCGGCGTATTATCGCGCCGCAAGCGAAGGAGGGGCGCAGCTAATCGAGGTGGTGCAGATGGAGACATCCGCCATTGTCACATTGATCTATCGGCGGCTGAAGCTCTTTCGGCTATTGCTGCTAAACAGCGAGGGAAGTTCCATGGAATCCTTCTACGACGACATGGTCGACAAGAAAGTCGGGGAGATGGCGCTTTTTTTCAAAAAAGCGTGCAAAGGCGAATTCGATGAAACAGCGATCAAACTGTTGCTAAAGTCGCAGTTTGAGGCATACAGGATCATGATCAAGGACGGGATGAACAAAAAAGATGCGCTACAGACGTTGAAGTCAATGAATGTTTATTATTCCGCAGGCTGGAAAGCATTGCTTAACGTGAAGGAGGAAGGATGAAAATCATCTGTCACATGGCAGTATCGCTCGACTTGAAGATCACAGGGGCGTTTTTAAATCGCTTTCCAGAAGTTTCCCAACTGTATTATGAAATGCACAGGGAGTTCCGCAACAATGGCTGCAAGGCTTTTTTGTGCGGCAGGGCGACGATGCAGTCGAGTTTCACAGGGGACGTTGCGGCGCCATTGGAAAAATACAAAGGGATCTCTTATCCACGTACCGATTGTTTCTTTGGGCACCATGGCTTTTATGCAGTAGCCATCGACACCCATGGAAAGTGTTTTTGGAAAGACGGCATCATACATGACGATGACCCTGGATATGATAATTGCGGCGTCATCGAGGTTTTGTGCGAGGACATCGATGATGCTTTCATTGGCTATCTGCAAGAGCATAGGATATCCTACCTATTTGCAGGCAAGGAAAGGCTGGACATATGCTTGCTAAGGGAAAAGCTGGAAACGCTGCTTGGCATCCATACGCTATTGCTGGAGGGCGGCGGAGTGGTCAACGAAAGCTTCCGAAAGGCTGGTGCCATCGATGAACTTTCCCTGCCCATGGCGCTGGTCATCGAAGGAAATGGCCAAAAGGATTTGTTTCAAGGGACTTCACTGGACAAAGGCAACGAATGGGAGATGGAAGAAAACAGGATGGTCAAAGGATGTTTCTACCTGCGCCTTAGAAAGCGCGGTGAAAGGACATGATCGAGCTTTACGGAACGCTTGGTCCCGCTTGCGCCGATAGAAGGACACTGGCGAAGATGTTTGAGGAGGGAATGAGCGGCATGCGGTTAAACCTGTCGCATGGTGGGCTAAGCCACTCGACCGGCATGTTACAGGAATTCGAGGCTGCCGCCAAGCCATGGCCTAGGCGCAGGCTCATGATCGATTTGCAAGGTCCAGAGCTACGGATTGGCGATGAATCATCGCCAATTCTTCTGGTGGACAAGGAAGAGTTCTTTTTCTCAAGCGAAACGTTTTCCCTTCCCGCCATCGTTTTGGAAGTGCTTGAGAAAGGAGATGAGCTGTTGCTGGATGATGGCAGGATCAGCTGCACGGTCACAGGCAAAGAGGTGAAAAAAACAAGGGTCATGGTTCGCACAGGGGGAATGTTGAAGGCGCGCAAAAACATCAAGGTTGTCGGGAAAGATGTCCATGGCGCTTCGCTAACCAGCCAAGACATAGAAAACATCAAGCTGGCAAAAAGCTTTCATGTCAATGAGGTGATGTGTCCGTTTGTGACGACTGCGCGACAGTTGATCCAAACGCGAGCAGCCCTGGAGCAACATGGATGCGGCGACTTTCGAATATTCGCAAAGATCGAAAACAAGGAGGGAATGCGCCACCTGGAAGAAATCTTGTCGTTGGCAGATGTCATCGTTATTGCGCGCGGTGACCTAGGGAACGACATGCCCTTGTGGGAACTGCCTGCCGCGCAAAAGGAAATCGAAGAAAAATGCCTTGCGGCAGGCAAGGAATTTCTTGTCGTGACACAAATGCTTGCCTCCATGACCCAAAACCCTGTTCCAACCAGGGCTGAACTGTTAGACATATTCAATGCCGTGCTGGATGGCGCCAGCGCGTTGATGCTGACGAACGAGACCGCCGAGGGAAAATATCCCGATAAAGCAATGATGTACTTGCGCCGCACTGCGCAAGAAGCAAAGAAGTGGCAGAAAGGCGGTATCAACCATGATTGAATTGCCTGACAATTGGGATGAACTAAACGACAGGGAAAAGCTGACATGGTTTGCCATGTACTATCTCAGCTACGACAGAGAAGGGGAATTTGGCGCATTGCAATCATTTGCGCCAGAAGAAATCCGCCGTGAGTACGATTCTCTGATTAAAAAACTTAAAAAAACATAGATTGCTTGCAGCAAACATTGGTATAATTCTTTACGGAAACAGGAGGTTGTATGAGTTTTGAACGATGGAAGATTGCGGGACTGGTTATCCTTTTGTCTATGCCAGCAACAAGCCTGGCAGTTCTAGCGGAAGGGGAGGAGAATTCGCCTGTAGAAGAAATAGAAATTGCGCCAGAGGAAAAAGACGCTTCGGAAGAAGAAGCTATAACAGAAAAAACGGTTGAAGCTGAAGAATTCAATGAAGAAGCCAAGACACCTGATGCCTCCGATGAGACAGAAGAACCCGAGGCAGAACAACAAGAACAAGAAGAAGAGCAGGAAGAAGAGATCGATGTACCAGGCTATACTGGATGGTATGAGGAAAATGGAAATCAGTATTGGTACGAGGATGGCATCCGCCAAGGAACGGTCGAAGACGACAAATGCATTGTGGTCGATAATACTGTCCGCGGGCGCGAAATCTATGATCCAGGCTCCGAAAAATGGTATTGGCTGGATGCAGAGAACAATGGCGCAAAGGCACGGAACAAGGAAGTTTGGATTCCCTACATATACAGCGATGAAGCAATGGGTTCGACTGATGGAAAGTGGGTCAGGTATGACAACGAAGGCCACATGGTGACGGGAAGCTATTCCAATGCGAAAGGCTACTATTACTATTCCACACAGACTGGTGCCATGATCAAGGGATACGATGTTGTCATTGATGGCAAGTATCTGGGAAGCTTCGATCCTAAGACAGGCGTTGCGTTATATCACTTGCGCTGGGTCGATGGCCGCTATTGGTATGAATGCGGCATTAGGCAAGGGTACGACATAAGCGACCCAAGCTATCGTGGCAAGGAAATCTACGACCCAGGCTCCAACGCATGGTATTGGCTGGACAATAATGCGGCAGGAAAGAAAGCCGTGCTGAAGGATGTCTACCAGCCATATACGATCCATGGCGAGGATAATATAGGAAAATGGGTTCGCTACGATGCGGTTGGCCATATGATCAAGGGCTGGGATTCCGTAGGAACAAACGACTATAACCGCGTCTGGTATTACTTTGACCAAAAGACCGGCGCCATGGCCCATGACTGGAAGAACATCGGCGGAACCAATGTATACTTCAACCATGATTCGGGTATCATGGAAAGCTCCAATAACACCCGCAACAGCATCTACCTATATCGCCTTGAGGTAAACAAGGTAAGCAATGTGGTGACTGTCTACATGCGCGATGATAATGGAAGATATACAATTCCAATCAGGGCAATAACCATTTCCGCAGGCGAAGCAACGCCGGTAGGCAATTTCAATACCTATGGAAAGGCAAGGTATCGCTCCTTGATGGGAGGCGTATGGGGACAATATGTGACGTATCTCACTGGCCCCTACTATTTCCACTCCGTGCCTAGCTGGGACGATACGCCAAATTCCTTGTATGTGTATGAATACAACGCCTTGGGCAACTATAAGTCCCACGGATGCATCAGGATGGCAGTCAGGGATGCCAAGTGGCTATATGACAACTGCCCGGTAGGAACAAGCGTCACGGTCTACAACGATGCCAACTTCCCAGGTCCATTGGGCAAGCCAACGACAATCTATGTTGATCCTGCGGATCCTAGATCCGTATGGGATCCAACCGATCCTGATCCAATGAATCCTTGGCTGAATTAATTCAACAAAGGAACAGGCAATTGCCTGTTCCTTTTCAAATGCAAAAAAAGCACCTTTGGAAAAGGTGCTTTTTTTGCATTTATCATTCTTCGCTCTTTGCGGCATAAGTGACGATATCAAGTATCGATCCTCTTTCTACCTGGGCACCAAATGCATTTGAACCATCGGCGAACAAAAGCTCGAATGTTCCAACAAGATCCGCATCAGGTGTCTCAACATGAGCATAATTCAAGTAGATTCCATTGGATGCCGCCCAGCTTGTAACAGTATCTAGCGAGGAGCCATATCCAGGCGCAGTAGCGTAGTCGCTCTGCTCTGGCTCGATAGGAACAACCGGCTCTTCAGGCTCAGGCGTACTAAATGTATTGGTTATAAAACTGACGCATACCTCGTTGGAAGTGTCGCCCCTGTTTTGATATCCATAATAGCCGCATGCCTGCGTCATCGTCCCTTCCTGCAGTCCGTTCACATAGTTCGTGGAGACAGAGCCTTCGGAGGAAAACTCGCCCAAAGTAACATTATTCTGCATGACCCTGACTTTGTAGCGCACAGGTCCAGTGAGCCATGAAGAGTTAAACGTAGTACCAGATACATATAGCTTCGATGCATCGGGATATCCTGCCCATTGGAACGTGATGCTGTTGTCGTTATTTGCAAATGCGTTGAACCATGACAAATTTGCCAATGGGTCGATGCGAATCGTGTAGCTGACCAGTTTGTAGTATTCTGACTTGATCATGCCGCGGGAAATGAAATCGCTAGGCACGCCATCGGTCACGGCTGCATACGGGAATATGCCGCGGATATGCGTGATGTCGCTGATACCTTCTGGTCTTTGCAAAGGCTCAGGGTAGTGGTCGCGGCTGACGACATCCAAGACCGCAGAGCAAATCTTGCCACGCGTGTTCATGTCACGCTTATAGGCATCAAACCATGTTCCTTCGCCTTCAATCGCTTTTTCATATCCTACCCAAGTCACAATCGTGTACTCAGAAGTTTCCGCAACCATCCAGTGGTCTTTTGCGGCGCCTCTTGGAATCCCATAGGAAAGCCCAGAGTCACCCCAGTCCGTTGTCCCCGTCTTGCCATAGACGACATATGCTCTCTCCAATACTTCCAGATAGTTCATGGCTGTCGATGTAACGGCTTTTTGCATCAACCACGCGCCCATGTATGCGGCTTGCGGGGAGATGATGCTTACAGGTTCATAGCTTGCCTCCCAATCTGGCAAAAGACCGTTTCGATAGACAATCTTGGATACCGTGTGCGGCTTGATATAATTGCCGCCGTTCATCAAGATAGCGTGCGCCGCCATTAGCTCCTCGCATGAACAGTAGAAGTTGTTGCCTCCGATCGCAAAGCCGATGTCGAACAGGTCTTCCCTGAATTGGCTGAAACCAAGCCCCTTCAACATATTCATATAATAATCTGTACCCGCTTCATCGATGACACTTTGCATTGCCTGGATGGCCGTTGTGTTCAAAGACAATGCAACGGCTCTTTCTAGGCTTACATCGCCTAGATAAGATCCACTGGCGTTTTTGAATGTCCAGTTGCCATATGTTACAGGCTTGTCGGTCAAGATATGGGTTGTTGCCCAGCCAAGGGTGTCGAAGGCAGGCGCATAGTCAAGCCATGGCTTGACCGTGGAGCCTGGTTGCTTGTATTGCTCGGTTGCATGGTTGAGCAACATGGAACCTCCCCTTGAATAGTTGCGCCCTCCGCCGATGCCAACGATGGCGCCAGTCTGGTTGTTTTCGGCGATAACCCCAATCTCCATCAAATCATCGGCAAACTTGACGCTGGGGTTTTCCCCCGCCTGGATCTCTTCCATGGCAACCTGTACCACAGGATCCATTTCCGTGTATATCAGCATGGATACGTTCAAGGGATCCATGCCGGTCAAATCGGCAGCTTCCTTGATCGACCTATCGATATACGCTTGGTAGCGGTATGCTTCTTCTTCATCGCTGCGGGAATATGGATCATAAAGCTCGTCTTCAATCTTTACGGCAGAAGCCAACTCATATTGCTCACGCGTAAGATAGCCATGGGTGACCATCAGGCTCAATACCGTGTTGCGCCGCGTATAGGCATGGTCGAGATACAGATGCGGATCCCAGTAGTATGGGGAATTGACGACACCCGCGAGAATCACGCATTCATTGAGGTTGAGTTCGCTGACATTCTTGTGGAAATACTGTTGCGCCGCCTTTTGAACGCCCCTGATATTGCCAATGCCGCCAAAGTTCATCTTGTTGACGTACATTTCAAAGATTGTCTTCTTGTTCGATTTTTTCTCAAGCTCAATGGCAAGGGCTATCTGCTGGATCTTGTACGCCAGGTCTTTTGTGCGGCTCGTCGAGGTCTCATCATCGGTGAAGTAGGTTAGCTTGACCAACTGCATTGTAAACGTCGAGCCTCCCTGCATGTTGCCATTCAAAATCGTTTCGATAATGGATTTCATGAAACGAGGGATGTCAAAGCCATTGTGTTCGAAATAACGCGAGTCCTCAACGGCGAGAAATGCATCGATCAATGCATCGGGAACATCTTCATAGTTGATGTTCTCGCGCCTTTGGGTGCCAACGTCAGCGATCTCCGTGCCATTTCTGTCATAGATCAGCGTCGACTCCTGGGCGAAGAAATCGTTGATCATGATATCCTGCTTCCCTTCCAGGAATGTATTCAGCGCCACGATAGCAACGGTTCCAAAGACCAGCTCAAAGCCGACAAGTATCGCCATCAGCACAGTTATGAATCTAAAACCATGAAACCTTAAATGCGGTTTGCTCATTGTATTTCCTCCTATTGCAAGTAAATCTTGTCCACCACCTTTAGATAGTCGACAGGCTTGGCATAGCTACCGTCAATGGGATAGGCATGCTCAAGAAACCATGAATATGGGATGGAGGCACGACCGCCGTTTTCATTGAACAACGCGACTTTTTCTGCATCGGCGAGAAACGTCACCTCCATTGATGTGAAGCGCACGACAAGGAACGCGATTCCCCCGTGGCGCACTACGCTTTTCAAATGCGTGATCTGATGCGCAAATAGCATCTTTAGTGGAAACGATGTCTTTGCCTGGCATTCTTTGGCCTCAAAATCAATGTATCGTCCCTTGTAGATGCCGTTATAATCTGTTGTGCTTGGCACCTTGAAATAAGCTTCGGTGATTTTCGCTGCTTCACGACGCGGGTAATCGACATGCACAATTTGCACTGGCGTAGGCTTCTTATGAATCACGGCGATGTCTTGGCCAAGATAATAGGCATTGGTTGTATTCAGGTCTTTTTCCAGATTCATTCCCCGCTGGCTGGCAGAATGCAGCTTTGGTTGCCATACGTCTTTCTTTCCATTGGGATACTGTATCATTTCACTCAGCTTCACCTTCTTTCGCTTTCCCGCATTATTATACATTTGTTCCCATAAATAAGGAAGTTTTATTGATTTTGATAATCAGGGATGAGATAATTACATGTGGCAAGGAGGTAGACATGGCATCACAACTGAATCTTAGCCCACAATCCATCGTGGACAAGGAGTTTGACATTGACTTCAAAGGGTACAATCCAGCGCAAGTAGACCAGATTCTCGACCTGGTCATTGCCGATTACCAAGCGTATGAGGAGATGCTTGGCGATCTGCGTGAAAAAGTCAGCGACCTGGAACGCGCAAACGCATCCCTTAGGGCCAAGGTGATGGAATTGGAAGGCAAGGCCAAAGCCGCCGAAAGCGCCGACCCAATCTACGTTGCTTCTTCAAATGTCGATATCTTGAAGCGCCTTAGCAGACTGGAGAAACAAGTCTTCGAGGACAGTAAAAACAAGTATTAGCGAGATATGCGCATACGATACGGCCGCTGGTCTATTCAGCCAGAGGAAAGTCCATGCTCGCACTGCCTGCGATGGCAGTAGTGTTTGTGCTGATCCAATCAATAAGGTCAGGCATGCCCAATGGGCATGACGGCGGAGCCGAAACCTAAAGGCGAAAGTCCATGGTCAAGGTCCCTAAGGTGTCACAGTGACGCAGCCGGCAGGGAAACCCGTCGGGTGGAACGAGATAAACCCCTCAAGCGAGAAACCCAAATTTGGTAGGGGAACCAGCGAAAGCGAAGCGAAGCTTTCAACGGGCGCCTTTCAAAGGCGCAGATAAATGGCCGTAGCGCAGCAATGCGTAACAGAACATGGCTTATGACTATGCGCATATCTTGGGAGAGGAGACACAATCTCCTCTCTTTATTTTGCGCGCAAACAATGAAGAGTCCGACCGCCGCGCGTTGTGATATACTTTAACGGCTGATGAAAGGAGAGAGTATGAATCTTCCCAACAGATTGACGATATTCCGCATTGTATTGGTTCCGTTGATCATCTTGATCTATACGTTTCCGTATCCTTCGCTTGGCGTAGAGCCACAGTCATACAGGATTGGGACGGTGAACCTGTCGTCCATCAATATCGTGGTCCTTGCCCTCTATGCCCTGGCATCTTTGACCGGCATATTGAACGAATATATAGTGCGGAAACGGAATATGATCACTACTTTCGGCAAATTTGCCAAGCCAATCGCAGAAAAGCTTTTGACAATGTCGTTGTTTCTTCTTTTTGCGGCGAAAGGGATCGTCCCCATTGTCCCAGTCATTCTCATGATGGCTTCCGACATTGTCGTGGATGGTTGCACCCTTGCGGCTGCCGTCAATGGAAAGGCTCTTTTCCCTGGCTTCACCGGCAGATTGAGAAAGGTAATTCAGGCGCAGACGATCCTACTGGTTCTCGTGTGCAACCTTCCTTTCGAACTCTGGGGGTTGCCAGTGGCTGAAATATCGCTTTGGCTTGGGGCATTTGTCTCCATGTCCAGTTGCTTGCAGTATTACTCGCAAGCAAAAGAAGACATTACGGAAAGCAAATAAAGATTTTCAAGAAATAACGGGGGTTTGCCTACTTTGGGGGCAATAACAAAGGCAGGAGGCATATTATTTATGGCTAAAGAACGAAAGACTCAAACTGTCACAGACGACAAGAAGGATCAGCTTCTGAATGAAGCATTGAAGGCAATTGAAAAGGAATACGGAAAGGGCAGCATCATGCGCCTGGGGGATCGTGCCGATGTTTCGGTAGACGCAATCCCGTCTGGTTCCATTGCGCTTGACCAAGCGCTTGGCATTGGCGGCTACCCAAAGGGAAGAATCGTGGAGATTTTTGGACCGGAATCTTCCGGCAAGACCACACTTGCCTTGCATGCGATCGCCGAATGCCAAAGGCAGGGAGGGCGCTGTGCATTCATTGATGCAGAAAACGCAATCGATCCAGTCTACGCAAAGAACCTGGGCGTTGACATCGACGAATTGATTCTTTCACAACCTGATTCTGGCGAACAGGCGCTGGAAATCACTGAGCTGTTGATCAAGAGCGGGGCTATCGACCTGGTGGTCATCGACTCTGTCGCTGCACTTGTTCCGCAGGCAGAGCTTGACGGCGAAATGTCGGATGCATCGGTTGGATTGCAGGCACGCCTGATGTCAAAGGCGATGCGCAAACTTGCAGGTGTCATGAATCGTTCCAGTACAACCGCGATCTTCATCAACCAGCTGAGAGAAAAGGTCGGCATCATGTTCGGCAACCCTGAGACAACCCCAGGAGGAAGAGCGCTGAAGTTCTATGCGTCTGTGCGCCTTGACGTGCGCAAGGGGGAAGTCTTGAAGAGCGGAACCGATATCGTAGGAAACACTACGAAAATCAAGGTGGTAAAGAACAAGGTTGCGCCGCCTTTCAAGTCAGCGACCGTGAACATCATCTATGGCGAGGGAATCAGCCACGCAGATGAATTGATCAATCTCGCGATTGAAAACAACATCATCGACAAGGCAGGTGCGTGGTTCTCGTACAATGGCGAAAAAATCGGTCAGGGTTTCCAGTCTGTGCGCGATTACTTGAAGAACAATCCTGAATTCGATGCCCAGATTTCACGTCAGGTCAAGGAAAAGATTTTCCCCGCCGCGCAAGAAAAAGTCCAGCCAAGTGCAAGCCCGGCGCCAGAGCCGGCACCGGAGGCATAAGAAAACAGGCATTGCCTGTTTTCTTTCGACATGTACAATGAAGGACTATAAATCTTTCTACAACTCTATGCGCGCGCACTTTGGCTCTGGGAAGGCGATAGCCATACTAGACACTTGTGCAACAAGCACGGTGGCTCTTTCTTACCTGGTTTTTCTATGCACTCAGGCCGCGCAAAGACCTCGCGACCTGCCAAAAGCAATGCTTGTCCCAGCGTGCGGACTTGTTTTTGCGACAATTCTGCGGAAGACGATCAGTCGTCCGCGTCCATACGAAACACACGATATAAAGCCCTTGATCCGAAAAGAACAACGCGGCGAATCATGTCCTTCGCGCCATGTCTTTTCGGCTGCCATCATTGCCTTTACAGTGCTTCACTATGTTCCCAAGGCAGGATTTGCAATGCTCGTGGCATCGCTAGCGGTAGCCTTTTCCAGGGTGGCGGGAGGCGTACACTATGTTTCTGATACAATCGCTTCATTCCTGCTTGCGGGCATATGGTCGCTTCTTTTATTCCTCTGATGCTTGTGAAAAAACAGCGAAAACGATATAATGCTTCGCGAGAGTAATCTCAAACATTCTATTTGAAAATGGAGGAAGTAGATGAGTTATGTATTAACCGCCATTTTCGCTGGAATTGTGGGAGTAGCGATCGGCATTGCCATCATGAAGGCTGTTGGAAAAGCCGGGCTTGACCAGGCGCTTGTCAGGGCGCAGGAGATCCTCGACGAGGCCAACTCAAAGGCAGAGACCGCAGTCAGGCAGGCAAATCTGGACGGCAAGCAGCAAGTCTATGAAATGAAGCTACAGGCCGAAGAAGAATTGAAGTCACAGAGGGACAAGCTCCAGTCCGAGGAGAATAAACTTGTAAGACGTGAAGACAATCTTAGTTTCCGCGAGCAAAACCTTGCTTCAAAGGAAAAGAAACTAGACGAAAAAGACAAACTCGCTGACGCAAAACTATCAAATCTCAGCAAAATGGAAGCCGAACTGAAGGAGAAGATTGACAGCCAGATGTCCGTATTGGAAAAGACTGCCAGCCTTACCCAGGAGGAGGCTAGAAAAGAACTCATGGAGATTGTGGAAAAAAAGACCGAAAAAGAGGTTGCATTGTATCTCCGTGAGCAACAAGAAGAAGCAGAGGCCAACGCCGCTGCAAACGCGCGCAATATCATCTCTCTTGCAATACAGCGGCTTGCACAAGAAGAAACGATCGAGCGCACTGTTTCAACGGTGACTTTACCAAGTGAGGAAATGAAAGGGAGAATCATTGGGCGCGAAGGAAGAAACATCAAGGCTATCGAGCAAGCAACAGGCGTTGATTTGATCATCGATGATACGCCAGACCTGATTACGGTTTCCTGCTTCGACCCTATTCGCCGCGAAATCGCACGCCAATCGCTTGAAATCCTGATTCGTGATGGACGAATCCAGCCAGGAAGAATCGAGGAGGTTGTCGATAAAGTAACCAAGGAACTCGAGGAAACCTTGTACAACATTGGCAAGGATGCAATCTTCAAGCTGGGAATCGGGCGCATTAACAAGGAACTGATACGCTTGCTTGGAAGAATGCGCTTCCGCTACAGCTATGGCCAAAACGGTCTTGAGCATTCGATGGAAGTCGCCACCTTTGCTGGCATTATGGCAGCGGAACTAGGTCTTAACCAAAGCCTTGCCAAGCGCGCAGGACTTTTGCACGATATTGGCAAGGCGCTTGATTTCGAGCAAGAGGGATCGCATGTCGAGCTTGGCGTCAAGGTAGCGCGAAAGTATGGCGAAAGCGACATCATCATCAACTCTATTGAAAGCCACCATGGCGACACGGAACCTCAGGACATCATAGCGATTCTTGTATCTGCCGCAGACACTCTGTCTGCCGCGCGCCCTGGCGCACGGTATGAATCCATGGAAGGCTACATCAACCGCCTTGAGATGCTCGAAAAGATTGCGACCGAATACGATGGCGTTGACAAGGCATATGCAATCCAGGCAGGGCGCGAAATCAGGGTAATGGTCAAACCCGACAAGATCGACGATATAGCAATGGTCAAGATAGCGCATGACCTGCGTGAACGCATCGAAAATGAATTGACGTATCCCGGACAGATCAAAGTGACGCTGATCCGCGAGGTAAGAGTCCAGGAACTTGCAAAATAGCGATAAGAAAAAGCGTTTGAAACTATTAAACGCTTTTTTTCATGATGCGCCATTGGGGAGTTAGGGTTATTAAACTTGCGTGTGCAATGAATTTATGTGTATGATAGGGGACAGGTGGAGACACTTAGGCAAGGCAGAGCCTTGCCGGAAGGGTTTATGAGATACAATGAGAATTCTCTTTCTAGGGGACGTGGTTGCAAAAAGCGGCCGCGAAGCAGTAATCCACAACATATATTCCATACAACAAGCTAATAAAATCGATTTTACAATTGTCAACGCTGAAAATTCTGCGCATGGAAAAGGAATCACGGAAAAAATATACATGAAGTTGATCGAGTCTGGCGTTGATATAGTTACATTGGGAAACCACGCTTTTTCAAAAAAAGAAATCGTAGAGGCATTGGACAGGTGTGAATTCATGACACGTCCCGCTAACCTCAACCCCTTGTCAGGTGGTTCTTCCATGGTGATCCGGGAATGCATGGGCAAGCGAATTGCCGTGATCAACCTTCTCGGATGCGTCTTCATGCCCATGTCAACGGACGATCCGCTGAAGGTTATGAATGAAATGCTTGAACATGAGATCGATGCCGACATCATTATCGTTGATCTTCATGGCGAGGCGACAAGCGAAAAGATTCTTTTCGCCGAATATTTTGCTAAAAGCCTTACGGCAGTGATTGGAACACATACCCATGTACAGACGGCAGATGAAAGAATCATCGATGGCTGCGCATTCATTACGGACGTAGGAATGTGCGGGCCATGGCGAAGCGTGCTTGGGCGAGACCTAGACGAAGTGATTGCCAATTATGTCGAAGGAGAGCCAACGCACTATGCGCCAGCAACTGGTCCCTCGGTGATCTGCGGCTGCATCATCGAAACCGATGACCAGACAAATCGTGCGGTCAACATCAAAAGACTACAGATTAGACCAGATTAAGTTGTGCAACATTCCAGTTGGTGGTATAATACGTGCAAGGAGGTTGTATATGCCAGTAACAGTTGATAAGGATGCCTGCATCGGATGCGGTGCTTGCGTTGGAGTTTGCCCTGTTGAAGCATTGTCGCTGGACGACGAGGGAAAGAGCGAGTGCAACGCTGATGTTTGCATCACATGTCTCTCTTGCACAGGCGCTTGCCCAGTGTCTGCAATCAGTGAAGCTTAGTAACAGCTAAGAAAACCAGCTCACGCTGGTTTTTTTCCTTTTGTTTTTGGTATAATTGCTTGCATGGAAAAATCAGAGAAGAGTGTATACGTCCTGCCTGACCACAAGGCGGAGAGACAACGTACAAAGAGCGAGACATTGGCGAGCTACGATTTGTTCAAGCTTAGCGACAGTGCTGCCTCCATAGGGGCAGGCAAGAAATACTACATCCGGACGTATGGCTGCCAAGCAAACGTCAGGGACGGTGAATCCATGGCGGGCATGCTGGAACTCATGGGATTCCAAAGGACATTTGAAACAGACCAAGCTGATGTGCTTGTTTTCAATACATGCGCTGTTAGAAAAGCGGCGGAAGACCATGTGCTAGGCGAAATCGGCAGCCTCAAGCCTCTCAAGCGAAACCATCCAGAGAAACTGTTCTGCCTTTGCGGATGTATGGCGCAAGAAGAAACCGTTGTCAAAGAGATCTTGCGGAAATACGAAAACATCGATGTGATCTTTGGGACGCACAACATCTATCGCCTGCCTGATCTCATCTATAAGGCGATGGCAACAGGAAAGCGGCAGGTCGAGGTCTTTTCCCAAGAGGGTCAGGTCATCGAAGGGTTGCCTGTGCGACGTACAAGCCCCGTCAAGGGATTTGTCAATATCATGTACGGATGCGATAAGTTCTGCACCTACTGCATTGTTCCATATACCAGGGGCAGGCAGCGCTCGCGCAAAGCCAAGGACATTATTGCGGAAATCAACGCCTTGAAGGAGTCTGGCGCCAGGGAAGTTGTCCTTCTTGGCCAAAACGTCAATGCATATGGCAAGGACATTGGCATGGCTGATGGCTTTGCATCGTTGCTTGAGGAATGCGCTGGCACTGGCATTGAACGAATCCGTTTCTATACATCGCACCCTCGCGACTACACGGTATCGACAATCGATGTCATGGCGCGCCATGAAAACATCATGAATTCCCTTCATCTTCCCGTCCAATCGGGGTCGGATGAAATACTGCGAAGAATGGCAAGGGGGTATACGGCAGACCATTACCGCGAACTCGTCGACGAGATGCGCGCACGCATACCCGACATCACATTCACAACCGACCTAATCGTCGGCTTCCCTGGGGAAACCGACGAGCAATTCCAAGATACCTTGCGCCTAGTGGACGATTGTCGTTTTGACATGGCTTATTCTTTTGTCTACTCCCCAAGAGAAGGCACGCCTGCCGCATCCATGCAAGACGAAGTAGATCCAAGGAAAAAGAAAGACCGCCTTCATATCCTTAACGAGCGCCTGGCATTTCATGCGGCAAAGAAAAACAGTTGCTATCTAGGCAAGACACTCAAGGTTCTCTGCGAAGGAAAAAGCAAGAAAAACCCCGATGCATACAGCGGATACAGCGAGGAGAACAAGCTTGTCAATTTTTCCTGCCCACACGACCCAACCGGCGAAATCCTAGATGTTACGATCACATCCACGCATAGTTTCTCTCTTGACGGTGAAGCGTTGTGAATCCACAGCATTTTGTTTATAATAGAAGCAACTATTAGAATTCGGAGGATAATTATATGAGTAAGGTTCGCATTTTTGCCCTTGGCGGCCTTGATGAGGACGGAAAAAACATGTATGTCGTTGAAAACAATGACGACATATTCATCATTGAATGTGGCTTGAAATATCCCGACATAGATCAGCTTGGCATCGAAATGATTATTCCTGATTTCGCATACCTCAGAGAAAACCAAAGCAAAATCAAAGGTCTGTTCATTACCCATGGCCATGACGATGTCATGGCCGCATTGCCTGCCCTGTTGAAGGAAATGCCAAAGATTCCGGTATACATGGCGCCGCTCACAGCCCTTATGTTTGAAAGAAAGGCAAAGAAATACGGTCTTAGGGACTTGAACATCCATCGTACGCGAAGAAACGCGACTTTCAAGGTTGGCAGGACCGAGATCCGTACATTTGGAACCACCCAGTCGATTGCGGATGGATTTGGTGTCGCCATCAAGACAGCGGACGGATTTGTCGTATACTCCAGCGAGTTTATCGTTGACTACGATACGTCCAACAGCGCGTTCCGCTTTGACATAACGAACATCACCGACCTTGGCTCGGACGGGGTGCTCGCGCTGTTATGCGAATCGGTTGGCTCCACAAGGGAAGGGCACTCGTCGCCAAGGCATCGGATCACCGATGTCATCGAGCAGTATTTCGACGATGCGGCTGGACGCTTGTTCATTACGCTTTACAACCAGAACATCTACCGTGTCATCGAAGTCATCGAGCTTGCCTACAAATACAATCGCAAGGTCGTGATCTACGATGAGGAATTGAAGGAATTGATGGGCGACATGGCAAAGCTAGGCTACTACCATATTCCAGCGGGTCTTGAGGTACCCATGTCCCAATTTAGCAATGAAATGGACAACATCATCGTCATTGTCTCGGGAACAGGTTCCACGATTTTCAAAAAGGTGCATCACATCGCGACAAAGGAAAACCCTGAAATATCATTCAAGACAAGCGATACCATTCTTATCGCCTCTCCTGCCGTGCCTGGCACGGAACGCGATGAAGCAAGCATGGAAGATGATCTCTACAAGGAAAGCGGAAAGGTCATCAACATTGACTCAAAGCGTAATTTCACCATGCACGCTTCTATTGAAGACCTGAAGATGATGATCTATCTGATGCGTCCGAAATACTATATCCCAGTCAAGGGAGAATACCGCCAACTGATCGCAAACGCATCCATAGCGCTGAAAATGGGCTATGACGCAAATCGCATTGTTGTTCTTGACAACGGCATGGCGGTTGTGTTCAAGGATGGAGAAAGACAGCCCGATTTCGAAAAGATACCGGTAGATGAAATCATGGTCGATGGAAAAGACAACCTTGATTCAGCGGGAATGATACTGAGGGATAGGGAGCTTTTGAGTACGGATGGCGCTATTATCGTCGGGATTGTCGTCAACCATGCGACGAAGGAAATCATCGGCGGGCCAGATGTGCAAAGCAGGGGGGTCATCTATCTAAAAGACGCAGACTATATCGTCAAGCAAATTGGAACGATCTTCGAAACAACCATCAACGATGCGGTCAAAGAAGGTCGCTATGACAACCTAGGCTGCCGTACAGAGGCACGCGACAAGATTTCCCGTTATGTCATGCGCGAAACAGGAAAGCGTCCGATGATCTTGCCTGCCATTGTTGAGATCAATACGGCAAGCTAAAAACCAGAGGTGTAAATGGCAATACGAAAGAAAAAGAAAAACACTGAGCAACAGGATTCGCGGCGTTGGATCATCATATCGATTCTAATCATGCTGACGCTGAGTGTCCTGATGCAAGAAGGATGGCTCGGCAATTTATTGTACAATTTCCAGAGATATCTACTGGGAGATCTGTTCTGGCTAGTCAACATTGCGCTGATCGGCTGGATGGTCTTGAATATATACCTGAAGAAAATCAACTGGCCGGAAAAAAAGCTGCATGTCATGTTAATACTGATCGCATGGTTTCTCCTGCTTGTGACAACATTCCAGGTTTCGTCCGATAGCGAGGATCCCTCCTCATTGCTGGAATACCTGCAAAAAACATTCGCCTATTTTACGAATGGTCCAGAAATATCGGCGGGAGGGGGATTGCTGGGAATGGTGCTGTACTCTACCGTTTCCTTTCTGTTTGGCAAGCAAGGTGCATATGTGTTCCTGGTTGTATTTGCGGTGATTTTCTTCGTGCTGCTTTTCACCTTTGAAGAATACAAAAAGATATTCACCAAGCTTTTCAAGCGCCCGAAAGACCTATTGGGGGACGAACCGACCGAGGCACCGAAGAAAAAGCCGCGCAAAAAGCAAAAACAAGCCCAGCCAACAGAGGAGTTGCCTCTTGTACAGCCAATCTTGTTGTCGAATGAAACCGGCACCGAAAATGACCAGGCGAAAAAAGGTTCCTTTTTTGACGATCTGTTAGGCAAAGGAAAAGGACTATACCATGACCTTTTCAGTACTGAAGAGGAGACAACGCATTTTGGCGATGACGAAGACAAGCAGTTTCAGGAAGAGGCACCTCGTCTTGTACGCCACGCAGATACAAATACATCTCTCCCGATGATTCCATCGGGAGAGGTTATCTCTGGAGGCAGCAGCCGGCTTTTCATCAATGCGGATGAAACAGAACACAAGGAGGCGGACACACAGGCGCTAGAACGCGTGCAGGCGCCATTCGCCTTGGATACGCCAGCTCCAAAAAACAACGGTAAATACAAACTGCCAAAAATTACTCTTCTCGACGCTTTGCCCCAGCCTAGCAAAACCGATGAAAACGAGATTGCAGCAGAGGAGAAGGGAAAGCTTTTGTTGAATATATTGGCGAATTTTGGCATTGAGTCGGAAATGCTGGACAAGCACATCGGACCATCGGTAACGCAATTTGAAATCCGCCCCGATGGCAATGTGAAAATCGCCAAAATCACTTCCCTTAGCGACAACATAAAGATGCAGCTGGCGGCTCGCGACATTCGCATAGAGGCACCGATCCCAGGAAAAAACGCCGTTGGCATTGAAATTCCAAATGTAAAAAGCGTTCCGGTCAGGATGCGCGAGATGATTGCTTCTGCGCCAGACGATAAAGAGCCACTCTTGATTTGGCTGGGCAAGGATCTCTATGGCAAACCCGTCACATGTCGCATCGACCGCACGCCGCATCTGTTGATCGCCGGCGCAACTGGCTCGGGAAAATCCGTATGCATGAACTCGATCATTACATCTCTTCTGTTCCGCACAAATCCAGACAATGTCAAGATGCTTTTGATCGATCCAAAAAAAGTTGAATTCACGCCATACCAGAGGGTGCCGCATTTGATTGGACCCGTCATTAGCGATCCGGACAAAGCGAACAATGCCCTCAAGGTAATTGTACGCATCATGGACGACCGCTACACGGTATTCTCCAAGACCGGTGTCAGAAACGTCCAAAGCTACAACCGCATGGTGGAAGAACAAGAGCCATCAGTAGATGGAGCGCCTCCACTCAGAAAAATGCCTTACATCGTTGTTATCATTGATGAGCTTGCAGACTTGATGACCGTTGCTGGAAAAGAAGTCGAAAGTTCCATACAACGCATCACCCAGCTGGCGCGTGCGGCGGGAATCCATATGATCATTGCAACGCAGCGTCCTTCCGTTGATGTCATTACCGGCGTCATCAAGTCGAATATTCCTTCACGCATTGCGTTTGCCGTATCGTCCGGAGTCGATTCGCGCACGATTCTCGACCACCAAGGCGCCGAGCGCCTGCTTGGCAATGGCGACATGCTGTATATCCCGTATGGGCAGAATACACCTGTGCGTGTGCAAGGCGTGTATGTCACCGATGACGAAGTACGGCGCATAGCCGAGTTTTGCTCAAGCCAGGCAACGCCAATGTACGACGATTCGTTCGTTCTGCTGGAAGGCGTGGAAGGTAGCGAGGATGGCGCCGTGATCACAGTCAACGAAGACCCGCTCTACGAGGAAATCAAGGATTTCGTGATTCGCTGCCAAAAGGCTTCGACTTCCTTGCTACAGCGTAATTTCTCCATTGGCTATAACCGCGCAGCGCGCATGATCGATGCCTTGGAAACCAATGGGATCATTGGTCCGGTCAATGGCTCAAAGCCGCGAGAAGTCCTTGTCAAGCGCGAGGATGCCGATGACATGACGGAAACGGGTGGAATGTATTGAAAACAAATCATTTGACAAACCGAATCATTTCGTTGAAGATACTGGCAGGAGGTGGCAATGAATTTTTCTACCTTTGCAGTAGTGGCGGTTCTTGCGCTTATCGTCGTACTGGACATCAGGTATTTGCTAAAAAACGGACTGGATTCATGCGGTGGCGATTGCGAAAGATGCGGATCTTCCTGCAAGTGGGTGCATGATATCCAAAAAGCGCAAAAACACATCAAATTCCAAAAAAAACTTAAAAAGATCTTCCGCGTCCAATGACGCTGGAAGTCTTTTTATTTCATGAAAATAATGGCGTATCAACGCAAGGAGGTTCTGATGTTAAGTTTGTTTGTTCTTGTGGGGAAGGTAATCGAGATGCCACGCTACAACCCAGACGCAAAAGGCGCAATGTGCGGGCATGTGGTGCTGGAAACAGACCATCCTTTCCAAAACGACGATGGCTCGGTAACGAAGGATCGCTTCAAGGTGTTTTTCTGGCGCGGCATTGCGGAGGAATGCTGCGACCACCTCAAGCCAGGGGACTGGATTGCCGTGAAAGGACGCATGCAATCGGACGTGCGAATGCAGGGGGAGAATAAGTTTTACAACCTGATGCTTGTGGCGGAAAAAGTCAGCTATCTGCAGATCAGGTGATGCGTTTATTGTTTTGACAATTCATGCTAAAATATCTGTCGGTAAAAAAGTGAGGAAACAGCCATGGCATTTGATTCATTAAGTGACAGATTAAATAAAACGGTGCGAAACGTCGTGGGCAAGGGCAAGCTGACCGATGCCAACATGGAGGACATGTTAAAAGAGATCCGCCTCGCCTTGCTTGAAGCCGATGTCAACTACCGGATTGTAAAAAAATTCCTGGAGGATATCAGGGAAAAAGCGCGCGGCGAGGATGTCCTCAACAGCGTCGAGCCAGGACAAATGCTCGTCAAGATCGTGCATGACCAGATCATCGACTTGCTAGGCAACGACGATGGCGAATTGCACTTCAAAGAAAGCGGCATTACCGTAATCATGCTGGTGGGTCTCCAAGGTACAGGCAAAACCACCAGCGTTGCAAAGATTGCGCGCATTTGCAAGCAAAAGCAAAACCGCAATCCGCTGTTGATTGCTGCAGATGTCATTCGTCCGGCCGCAATCGACCAATTGCGCACGCTAGGCGAAGCGATCGATACCGAGGTTTTCTCCCTTGGCACCCAAAGGCCTGCAATCGATACCGTGCGCCAAGGCATGGATTATGCTAAGAAAAACGGCTTTGACACGGTGTTTATCGATACGGCGGGACGTCTCCACATCGATGAAGAGCTAATGGATGAATTGCGGCGCATTAACGCCTTGGTCCATCCGGACGAAATCTTGTTAACGGTCGACGCAATGACTGGACAGGATATCGTCAATGTCGCCCAGGCATTTAACGAGGCATTGCCATTGACGGGTCTCGTTGTGACAAAGTTCGATGGCGACTCCAGGGGAGGCGGCGTCCTTTCTGTAAAAAAGATCACTGGCGTCCCGATTAAGTTTGTCGGTGAAGGCGAAAAAATCGATGAGATGGATATTTTCCATCCCGACCGCATGGCAGACCGCATTCTTGGCATGGGCGATATCGTCACGCTTGTTGAGCGCGCCCAGGAAAAGCTGGACACGGAAGAAAACGAAAAAATGGCGCAACGCATGTTGAACGGGCAGTTCACAATGGCAGACCTTTTGAAACAATTCGAGCAAATTGAAAAGCTCGGTCCGCTTGGCGGCATTATAAAAATGATGCCTGGAATGAATCAGTTTGCCGATATGCTTGATGAACCAGAGGCAGGCAAAACCATGAAGCACATGAAAGCGATCATCCAGTCGATGACGCCTTATGAAAGAGCAAACCCAGCCAAGATCCGCAATACGATGAAAAAACGCATTGCAAAAGGATCTGGCACAACGGTAAACGATGTCACCAAGCTGATCAACATGTTCAACAAGACAAAGAAAATGATGGATCAAATTGGCGCAATGAACCGCAACGGGGCGTTTACCGAGGAAAACGTGCAACGAATGTTAGAAGCTACGCAACAGCGCGCCAACGCCATGGGCAATCAATTCAACAACGCGCGCCAGAAGCGCCGCTGAGTGCCATAATACCTCGGGAAACAGTATTTTTTATCGTTTATTTTCTTGGTTTCGAAAGAAAATCACTCCTGTCAAGTATTTTTACTTGACACATTCATTGACGCGCTATAAACTAATCATCGCTATAGGAGGTTAGTTAAATGGCAGTTAGACTTCGTTTGAAGAGAATGGGAGCCAAGAAGGCACCAAGATATCGTATTGTTGCAGCAGATGCACGCACACGCAGGGATGGTCGCGAGATTGAGATTATCGGATGGATCAATCCAACGACAGAACCAGCGACAATGCATGTCGATGCGGAAAAGGCTTTGAAGTGGCTCCATAATGGAGCGCAGCCTTCCGACACTGTTCGCAACATTCTGCAGAAGCAGGGCGTCATGAAAACGTTCCACGAACAAAAAGTTGCAGCCAAGGTAAAGAAATAGTCATGGCTGATCTTGAAGGTGTTCTCCTGGGCTTGATCAAGCCGATTGTTCAGCATGATGATCGTCTTGAAGTTCGTGCAATGCCAACTGGCGATGAGGATGAGATTCTTCTTCATGTGTATGCGGACGATGAGGATATTGCCCGCCTGATTGGAAGAAAAGGCAGCATGGCAAGCGCTTTACGCCAAGTCATGTCCGTTGCTTCGCACGCGGATAACAAGAAAGTTTCGATAAAGTTTGAGCAAATCTAGGATGCTTCTGCGCATCCTTTTTTTGCGCAACATCGGTTTATCATGGTGATGTCAATGGTACAATAGAAGCGCTGTTCTATCGGAGGTGAACATGGAATACATTGAAATTGGCACGATTGTGAATACGCATGGCATCAAGGGCGAATTGAAAATACAGAGCATCTCGGATTTTGATTCCGTCAGATACAAGAAGGGGGCTATAGTGTACATTCTCCATGACGGAAAGCTTATTCCCATGAAAGCGCGTTCGTTTCGACGTCATAAAGGCATGAGCCTTGTTGCGTTTGAGGAAATCACGGATATTAATGCGGCAGAAGCATACAAAAACGACAAGGTGCTGATCGATGCGTCTACGCGCGCAGCATTGCCGGAAGGACAGTATTATTTCTCTGACCTTGCAAACTTGGCGGTTGTCGATGAGGAGGGAAACCGAATCGGAACATGCATTCAGGTTGAAACAACCAATGGTGCGCAAAACAACTTGCGCATACGCATGGACAATGGCAAAGAAACGCTTGTCCCAAATGTTCCTCTTTTTGTGAAAAAAATCGACCTTGATACAGGAACAATCACGATTCATGTCATTGAGGGATTGTTATGAGGATTACCGCGCTGACTTTGTTTCCAGAATTGTTCAGCGGCTTTACAACGACATCTGTGGTGGGAAGATCTATCATGCGCGGACTGGTGTCCATAGACTTCGTACAAATTCGAGACTTTGCGCTGGACAACTATAAGCATGTGGATGATACGCCTTTTGGTGGAGGCGCAGGCATGGTCATGAAATGCCAGCCAGTCCTGGATGCCCTTAACTCGGTTCGTACGCCACAGAGCCATGTCATTGTCATGAGTGCGTCTGGCACGCCATATACACAGGCAAAAGCACATGACCTTGCTTCAAAAGAACATCTTGTCATCATGTGCGGGCATTACGAGGGCATGGATGCACGTATTTTGGAATATGCGGATGAAGCATTGTCGATTGGCGATTATGTTCTAACGGGGGGCGAGCTTGGCTCCATGGTGATCATGGATTCCGTAATCCGCTTGCTTGATGGAGCCATAAGAAAAGAATCCGCCCAAGACGAATCGTATGAAAACGGTCTTCTTGAGTATCCCCAGTATACAAAACCCGCAGTCTATGACGGCAAAGAAGTTCCTCCTGTGCTTGTCTCGGGAAACCATGCGAAGATCAGGGAATGGCGAATAGCGCAATCTCTGCTTCTTACGCGCCGCCTAAGACCTGATTTGTTTGCATCGCATGTTTTTACCGAAGAAGAAAAAAAGATCCTAAAGAAATTGGAGAATACGGAAAATGGCGGCTAAGAATACGCAAAAGCCATCCTTCAAGTGGCATAACTTCTTAAAAACCGCGCTTCCCGTCATGGCGGCTGCCGATGCATACATCCTTTGCTCTATTTTTGCCTACATCAGGAATTTGCCTATGACCTACGCCTTTCCATTGGTTGTGCCTTTTTTTAGCTTTCTTGGCATCAATGGAAACTTCTATGGCGAGCATGGAATTTTTGTTTCACTGATCGTCATATACCTTATCATTCGACTTGTCATTCTGGTTGTCGCGACCCTTAAGCTTTCCAAGGATGAAAACGGATGTTGGACCGTGTGGGGAATCTTGCTTTTCATTGACATCGCCTTGGAAGCCCTCTTGGTATACGGCATGTATGCCAACAGCAACGTCTTGCTAAAATACCTGGCGTTGACAAGGGACTGTTTCAATTACTACGGAATAGGCTTTTTTGCTTTATTCTTTGAAGACAAGGTGTTCTATCGAATGCGCGTCGTGATCCTGTTTTTCCTGTGCCTGCACTTGGCGGCTACAGCCGTCTACTACAATGACCGCTTTACAAAGCTGGTCCGCATCAAGGAAGCGGAATCAAACAAAAAAACCCATTGCCCATATTGCGGGCATGAGCTAAAAGAAATCAATGAACCATATTGCCCGCATTGCGGAAAAAAGCACTGACAAAAACCCGGATCAATTTTCCGGGTTTTCTTTTCGCGAAGCGAAATACTGTTCCAGGTACATCTTGTGCGCAATGGCAACTACCGTTGCCGACAACATGTCGGACGTTCCTTCGCCCTGGGCACCGATCGATATCTGCTTGTTTTCATACAAAGCGCCAAGCGTATCCTCCAGAACCTGCCTGAATTTCTCATAGGCTGACTGAAAATCATCCTCGCTTGTGCGGATATCCTCTAAAAGCGTCTTGACATTCTGGATAGACAACACCGTCTTTGAAACATTGACAAGAATCAAGGATGCAATCTGGATGCGGCTGTATGTTTTCCTTGAAAGCTTGCCTATGAGCTTTTGCTTTGCGTAGTTAGATATCATTGAGGTTGTCACCAGCATGTCGGGATAAAGATCAAGGTATCCATTGATAAACTTTGCGGTCTGGTCAAGATATAGGCCTACGTCAGGTATTTCACTGTAGTGCGGCATTACCGCCGTCTTGTTTCTTTCTGTTTCCATGTCTCCATTGTATTTTATCTTTTGAATACCGTCAAACAAATTTTCAATTTCTCGTTGACAAGTTTTTGAATATCCCATAATATAGAGACATGAACGGTTATTAGAAAACCGATGAAATGGTCTTTGTGATTTTGAAGGAGGATGTTTATGACCACATACAATTTAGACAGTACTTCGATTCATTTCTATCCAAAGGACTTCTGGAGCGCAACAACGCATGCTGTTGGCTTTGTTTTGGCATTGAACGCCATGCCAGTGCTTTTGATCAAGGCTTCAGTGTACGGCGCCGGAATGAGGGAATTGACCGCATATGCCGTCTTTATGCTCAGTATGACGCTTCTCTATGGCGCTAGCGCGGCATATCACTCTTTCAATGTGAATGAAAGAGTGAACAAGGTTCTCAAGATCGTAGATCACTCCAGCATCTTTGTCTTGATCGCAGGTTCGTATATGCCTGTGTGCATTTGCGGGCTGGCAAGCCAAAAGGCAATGATGCTTCTAGCGTTCATTTGGCTCTTTGCCTTGTCGGGAATCGCCTTTAAGATATTATGGGTGACCTGCCCAAGGTGGGTTTCTTCGCTCATCTACACATGCATGGGGTGGGCTTGCGTCATGGTCATACCAGATATGCTTAAGTCATTGCCACGTCCTGCGTTTGCCTGGCTTCTTGCTGGAGGCCTATTCTACACGGTAGGCGCGCTGATCTATGCCAGAAAAAAGGATCTTACCGGCATCAAAGGTTTCGGCAATCATGAAATCTTCCATTTGTTCGTGCTTGCTGGAAGCATATGCCACTTCATTCAGGCGTTCTGCTTCTTATGCGTTTAACGCGGGAATTGTAAATCAATTGGTTCCATGCCATACTTTATGCAAGAAGATATGCTTTTTATAAAGCTGGATGAAAGACTTCGCGCGCAATGCGGACGGTTTGTTTGACAAGATAATCATTAGGAAGATAGAAAGCAGAGGTATGGAAATCATGAGATTTGTCGATTTAATTGAAAAAAAGGCGGATGGCATGCCGCTTTCAACGCAGGAAATCAAGGAAATGATCAACGGGTATGTCGCAAATGAAATACCCGACTATCAAATGTCGGCCATGGCAATGGCCATATTGCAACGAGGCATGAACGACAGGGAGAGCGCCGACCTTACCATGGCGATGATGAATTCCGGCGATATCGCAGATTTGTCCGACCTTCCTGGCGTTAAGGTAGACAAACACAGCACAGGTGGCGTTGGAGACACAACGACATTGGCTGTTGCACCGCTAGTCGCGGCGTGCGGCGGAACTGTCGCAAAAATGAGCGGAAGGGGACTCGGACACACCGGAGGTACATTGGACAAGCTTGAAGCAATTCCTGGAACGAAGGTTGAAATTGGCTTAGAGGAATTCAAGAAAATCGTTCTTGCCAACGGCGTTTCAGTCATTGGACAAAGTGGAAATCTTGTCCCAGCAGACAAAAAGCTCTACGCTTTGCGCGATGTCACAGCGACAGTGCGTTCCATTCCGCTGATCGCTTCATCGATCATGTCGAAAAAACTTGCGGCAGGGGCGGATGCAATTGTCTTGGACGTCAAGTCGGGAAACGGTGCTTTCATGCGCACAGACGCGGAAGCAAGAGAGCTTGCAACGCTGATGGTGCGCATTGGAAAGCGCCTTGGCAGACGCGTCTCGGCGATTGTCACAGATATGAGCCAGCCACTTGGCAATGCCATTGGCAACGCTCTAGAAGTCAAGGAAGCGGTGGAACTGCTATCCGGCCTGATTCCTGAAAGCGACCCCTTGTACAAGGTTTGCCTTCTTCTTGGCTCGCATATGCTTTGCATGTCCAATATCGCCAAGGATGCGGAAGAAGCACACGCAATGCTTGAAAAAGCGGTGAAGGACGGCAGCGGGCTCGCCCGTTTACAGAAAATGATTTCCTTGCAATCGGGGGATAGCTCATTTCTATGCATGGAACGCATCGATGAACTCATTCACGTCAAAAAAACCATCGATATTCCAGTCCAAAGGGAAGGCTACATCTATTCCATTGATGCCCGCAAAATCGGCATTGCGGCGCAAATGCTAGGCGCTGGAAGAGAAAGAAAAGGGGATCCCATCGATTATTCCGTTGGTCTTGTCATGAAAGCAAGGAGAGGAGCTTTTATGCATATTGGCGCACCAATCTGCCGCATGTATGTCAATGACGAAAGAAACCTGGAAGAGGCGCGCAATCTTATCTACCAAGCCGTTCAACTCAAAGATGAACAACCGCAAGAAACACCAATCGTTCATTTTACAATCACTGACATGGATATATAAAAAAGCCTGCTACCAGGCTTTTTTAGGATTATTCAGCGCGGAAACGATTCACAATGCTACGTGCCTCACGTTCATCAAGCCACTGTATCATATTGCTCTCATCGCGCTTCAATATGATTGCCACGCCGCGCGCCTCTGGATCACGATACGACAGAATGAGCAATCTGTCATCGTAGCGTTCCGAAGGCTCTTCCGCAGCGTTATAGATCAAGCGATATTCCTTGCCAAGCTCGTTGATTGTCAATTCAACCAAAGACCTGCGTCCAGTGTAGGAATCATCAAGCTGTTCGCGGAGAATCTTGTTTGTCTCATAGAAAATTGAGTCCAGCCACTGGTCGGAAGTATGGCGAATATCAACCTTGGTCTTTTCATCATCTTCGTAATATGTACGCAACACAAGGTGCCCCTTGCATACAACAGGGTTGTTGCTCCCGTAGAATGCCACGGTACATACGTTGTGATAGAAGTGGTTGAACGGATAATATAGCTTTACTGGAACCATGCGGCGCTCTCCTTTTTACTTAACGTTTATTATCATATCCCCAAACTCTCGTTTTAGCAAGAAACGAGAATGATATAATTATCACAAAGGTTTTTTAGGGAGGCTTTTCATGAAGATTCACATTCTCCACGGTTTACAAGGCGCAAGAAATGCTTGTGGCATTGCTGTCGTCATTGATGTTTTCCGGGCTTTTTCGCTCGAATGCTATATGTATGCAAGAAATGCAACGAAAATAATTCCCTGCGGCACGGTCGAAGAGGCGTTCTCCATGAAACTGCGCCACCCAGGCTATCTTTTGGCAGGAGAGAGAAACGGCGTAATGGTCGAAGGCTTTGATTACGGCAATTCTCCCTCTCAGTTTGAAGCCCTGGATTTAACAGGCAAAAGCATCATCCATACGACAAGCGCCGGAGTGCAGGGACTCGTTGCAGCTTCGCATGCGCAAGAAGTCGTTACGGGTGCATTGTGCAATGCATCGGCGGTAGCAAATTACATACTTTCGCAAAATCCAGAAAACGTATCCTTGGTTGCCATGGGATGGAACGGCGTCAAGCAAACCGAGGAAGACATTCTTTGCGCCAAATACATCCGTTCCATCATAGAGGGAAATCCTATGGCGGACATCCGCGAGAAAGCATTGGCGCTCCGCGAACAAGAAGGCAAGAAATTCTTTGATCCCTCCAGGCAAAGCGTATTCCCGGAAAGGGACTTCTGGCTCTGCACAAAAGTAGATGTCTTTGACCATGTCATACATATCGACTACAAGGACGAAGTGATTTCCACGCATTGGGCCAAGCATTGAATCAAAAAGAATTTGCACAACCAGCCAATGCGTGGTATTATTCTCAAGCGCTTTATGCGCGGCACTGTTCCGCTGGCAAGATGCGCATGAACAGGTAGCCCAATAGATATATAAGGAGAAATAATATGGACTTTAGCTTAGTCAACAGAATTACCCAGGATCAGCTTCGCAGCGATATTCCGCAATTCAAGCCTGGCGATACCCTCAAGGTACATGTAAGAATCAAAGAAGGCGAAAAGACACGTATCCAGATTTACGAAGGCGTTTGTGTCGACCGTTCCAATGGCAACGGTATCCGCGGCTCGTTCACGGTTCGCAAGATTTCCAATGGCGTTGGTGTCCAGAGGACTTTCCCGGTTCACTCGCCAATTCTCGAAAAGATCGAAGTCGTTCGTCGAGGCAAGGTGCGCAGAGCAAAGCTGTCATACCTCAAGGGATTGTCCGCAAAGAACGCACGCATCAAGGAAGATCGTTAGTCCAAGACCAGAAAAAAAAGGGAAGCTTCGGGTTTTCCTTTTTTTAACCTTGTGGTAATGTTGTAAAAACACGGAGGTTGTAGAGCATGAGTGAAAAAAACAAGTCATTCTTTAAGGAAGTATGGTCCTTTTGCAAAGATTTTGTTGTATGCGCAGGCATTGTCCTCGTATGCACGCATTTCATTGCCAGACCAATCCAAGTAAAGGGCAGCTCCATGTATCCCACGCTTGAGGACAAGGAAATCGGCATTTCCAACATACTGGGAAAAAATCTTGGCTCGATTGATCGATTCGACATCGTCATCGTGCATGTGGTGACCGAAACAAAAAACGAGTATCTTGTAAAGCGCGCCATCGGCCTGCCTGGTGAAACCATTTATTATGAAGACGACAAGCTGTATGTCAATGGCGAATATGTCGAGGAGCCTTTCCTAGACACTGAATTCGCAAATGACTACAGAAGTAGCCACAACGCCTCTTATACCGGCAATATTTCTCCGCTGACGCTAGGCGAGGATGAGTATTTCTGCCTTGGCGACAACCGTCCGGGATCCTCCGACTCCAGGGTATATGGACCTTTCAAGTACTCCAACATCCTAGGCAAAGGGGTCGTTGTCCTCTTTCCTTTCAACAAAGCCGGGGTTCACACATGGTAAAGGTACAGTGGTATCCCGGCCATATGGAAAAAGCTCGCCGCGAGATGACCGAGAAGCTCAAGGTGGTCGACATGATCATAGAGCTTAGGGATGCACGCATTCCAATGGCATCGGCGAACCCGCTTCTCAAGTCCATGGCGCAGGGAAAGCCACGTCTTGTCATCCTCGCAAAGCGCGACATGGCAGACCCTTCGCAGACAGCGGCGTTTGAAAAAGCGCTGGCCAAAGAATATGGCTCATGCATGTCGCTGGACCTCATGCATGACGCCAAGTGCAAGGGAAAGATTGTTCGTGCCTCCATTGCCTTGATGAAAGAAAAACGAGACAAACAATTATCTCGCGGAATACGTCCACGCGCTGTGCGTGCCATGGCAGTCGGCATACCAAACGTTGGTAAATCCACCATGATCAACCGCATTGCGGGAAAAAACACTTTGATTGCGCAAGATCGCCCGGGAGTCACTCGCAGCCTGACATGGTTGCGCGCAGACAGTGATCTCGAATTGCTGGATACCCCTGGTGTACTGTGGCCAAAGTTCGACGATGAGAAGACCGGTGCCTTGCTGGCGGCGTATGGCTCGATCAACGACGACATATTCGATGTCAAGATGGTTGCCATGGACGCAATCCACGAGATACAGGATCTATATCCTGGCTTGTTGGAAGGCATGTTTGATGCAGATGGGGCAAATCCTAACCAAATGCTGAAAAAAATAGCGGAAAAACGTCTATTGATTGGTGCAAATGGACAACCTGATGCAAAACGCGCAGCGGAAACTTTCTTGCATGACCTGCGCAAAGGCAGGATTGGAAGATTGACATTGGAGAGACCAAATGCCGCGTGAGAAAAAGAACAAAATATGTTCCAATGAATATGAGCATGAACATTGGGCCAAGGATCGGCTGATCCTTGGCATTGACGAAGCCGGCAGGGGTCCCCTTGCCGGTCCGTTGACTGTAGCCGGCGTGGTTTTTCCCATCGGCTACGAAAATCCCGAAATCTACGATTCCAAGGCGCTAAGCGAAAAGAAAAGGGAACGTCTGTTCGAAGTGATTAAACAAGATGCTCTGTGGCACAAAATCGTCAATGTACCGCCAGCAGACATCGACCGCTACAACATATACCGTGCCGACCAGATGGCCATGGACGCGATGGCGCGCGAAAGCGATGCATTGATTGTGCTGACAGATGCCATGCCCTTGGAAATACCAGGCAAAACGATCATCCCTCTTGTCAAGGGAGACCAGAAATCAATATCTATTGCTGCCGCAAGCATTCTAGCCAAGGTTACGCGAGACAGGCTGATGAAGGAATACGACCTACAGTATCCGCAATATGGCTTTGCGAAGAACAAGGGATATCCAACCAAGCAACATATGACAGCCATCGAAGAATTCGGCGTCACACCGATCCATCGTCGAAGCTATGGACCGGTTGCCGTTGTCATCCAAAAGCTCGATTTGTTTTAGGGGATTGCCGTTTCCTTGGGCAATATATTGCCTGGAGGAAACAAACATGAAAGAAAGAGAATACTTGGCGCGCCTATCCATCAAGCACGAAGGAAACTGGCATGCAATCAAAAAAGGGATAGAGCAGGAAGAAAACGTTGACAACATTTCCATTGAAGAACATTATATAACGCTGTTGGATCCCGGATATCCGATACAGTTGAAGGAATTGAGAAACCCGCCATGGGTTTTGTTCTACCAAGGCGATGTATCGCTTCTTTCAACGCCCATGGCAACCATCGTGGGGTCAAGGAAAATCACCGCCTATGGACGCGATGTCACGCGGTTGGCAACAGACATCCTTTCCAGAAAGTTCACGATTGTATCTGGCCTAGCAAAAGGCGTCGATGCATGCGCGCATCAAGCCGCCATGCAAAGAGGGCATACGATTGGAGTCGTTGGCTGCGGACTTGCGACCCAATACCCACTGGAAAACAGCGATCTTTATCTTCATATGTCGGCTCGACACTTGATCATCAGCGAATACCCACGCCTTACGCCTATCAGGAAATACCATTTCCCATGGCGCAATCGAATCTTGGCAGCCTTGGGACAGTGTATTGTCGTAACACAGGCAAGCACAAAGAGCGGAACGCTGCTGACGGTCAATGAGGCGCTAGACCTTGATAGAGACATTTATTGCTTTCCGTATTCTTTTTTTGACAACGAAGGCTTCGGTTGCAATCGGCTGATTGCGGAGGGAGCCATTATTATCTATGATAAAGAACAGCTTGAGGCAATCAACCCGCTTCGTTTCAAAGAGCAAAGGTTGCTTTAGGCATCAATATGTTTGGAGAATGATTGATATGAAAAACCTTGTAATTGTAGAGTCGCCTTCAAAATCAAAGACGATTGGCAAATACCTAGGAAATGACTATCTTGTTGTTTCAAGCAAGGGACACATCCGCGACCTTGCGATCAAGGGCAAGGATGGACTCGGTGTTGATGTGGAGAATGACTTCACGCCAACTTACATTGTATCCAAGGATAAAACCGACACTGTCAAGGAATTGAAGAAGTATGCACAGAACAGCAACAATGTTTTCCTTGCTACCGACCCAGACCGCGAAGGAGAGGCGATTTCCTGGCATCTCGCACAAGAGCTAGGCCTGCCAGAAGACGCTGTGGATCGTGTCACTTTCCATGAAATCACAAAAAACGCCGTAACCGCCGCCTTTCAGAATCCCCGCAAAATCGATATGGCCTTGGTTCATTCCCAGGAAACACGCCGCATCCTTGACCGTATCATCGGTTTCAAGCTGTCCAAGCTTTTGCATAACAAGATCCAGTCAAAGTCGGCAGGGAGGGTTCAATCGGTCGCATTGAAGCTCATTGTCGACCGCGAAAAAGAAATCAACGCATTTGTGCCCGATGAATACTGGACGCTGGATGCCCTGTTTGAAAAAGACAGCATAGAGTTCAATGCCTCGCTGGCAAAAATCAATGGAGAGAAGGCAGAGCTTCACAATGAAGAGGAAGCAATGGCAGCATACAACGCATGCCAGTCTGAATTCACCATCAGCGAGATCAAATCAGGAACAAGGAAAAGAGATCCCAAGCCTCCTTTTATCACCAGTACGCTTCAACAAGAAGCAGCCAACAAGCTTTCATTTAGTTCCAAGCGCACCATGAGCATTGCGCAGCGCCTGTATGAAGGAATCGACACGGGCAACGGAATGGAAGGCTTGATCACCTACATGAGGACAGACAGCACACGTCTTTCCAATGTTTTCATCAATGGGGCACGCAATGCCATCCAAGAGGAATACGGAAAGGAGTACCTTGGCAGCTACAAGGTAAAGAACGATGAAAACGCTCAAGACGCACATGAAGCGATCCGTCCGACTTCCTTGGATAATACGCCAGAAAAGCTCAAACCATATTTGACGGCAGAGCAATACCGTCTCTACAAGCTCATTTATGCCAGAGCGTTGTCTTCCTTGATGGCACCGGCGCGCTACAGCTCGCAAACCGTGACCCTGAGCCAGAATGGCTATGACTTCACCGCACAAGGAAGCGTGCTGGAATTCGATGGCTACCTGAAGATCTACAAAGACTACGATTCCTCCAAGGACGTTGTCCTTCCTTCTTTGAAGGAAACCGAGCAGTTGCCTGCCAAGGACCTCAAGGCCAACCAACACTTTACGGAAGCGCCCGCACGATACACCGAGGCACGCCTGATCAAGGCGCTTGAAGAAGATGGAATCGGACGCCCTTCCACCTATGCCATGATTATTGACACAATCCAGGCAAGAGGATATGTGACGCTAGACAAACCAGCCCCCACCAGCCGCACGCGAGTCTTCTTTCCAACGGAACAAGGAACATTGACCACGAACAAGCTTGACGAGTATTTTTCCGATATCATCAATGTGACATATACTGCCTACATGGAAAAAAAGCTTGACTTGATTGCGGAAGGACATGCAAGCGAAATCGAGACGCTGCGCAATTTCTATGATCGCTTTGTCCCTTTGCTCGACAAGGCATACGAACTCATGGAAAAGAAAGCATTGGAAAAGGTTGGGGCGCAATGTCCTGATTGCGGAGGCGATCTTGTATACCGCACGGGACGATACGGAAAATTCATTTCTTGCATTAATTTTCCAAAATGCCATTACACAAGCAAAGCAACAGATGGCAAGGAAACGGAAAAAGCGGAGCCTACCGGAAAAATGTGTCCCGATTGCGGCCATGAGCTTCTAAAGAGAAAGTCCAGGTATGGAACATATTTCCTTGGCTGCTCAAATTTCCCGTCATGCACGTACATGGAGTCCTTGAACGGTGAAAAGATCGTTTCCAAGAAAACCAGCGTGGCAAAGAAGACAACTAAAGCCAAAAAGACAACAGCAAAAAAGACAACCACAAGAAAGAAAAAAGCAGAGTCTGAATCCGTTGCCTCTGCAGACCTTGCCGAGGCGCCAAAGAAGAAGCCCGCCGCAAGAAAGCGTACGACTGCCGCAACAACCAAAAAGACGACCACGAGAAAAAAGAAGCCGGAGGTCAGTGAATGAATGCATCAGTGATCGGTGCCGGACTTGCGGGCTGCGAAGCAGCCTGGCAACTGGCGGAAAGAGGGGTTCATGTTACGCTTTATGAAATGAAGCCCCAAAAGAAAACACCCGCGCACCATAGCAATGACTTTGCGGAACTCGTATGCTCGAATTCGCTGCGTTCCGATGCATTGACCAATGCCGTTGGTCTCTTGAAGGAAGAAATGCGACTCATTGGTTCTCTCATTATTTCCATCGCCGACAAGACCAAGGTTCCCGCTGGTTCAGCGCTAGCGGTTGACAGAGAACTTTTTGCCAAGGGCATCACTGAGAAAATCAAAAGCCACCCGATGATCGAAGTCATCGAAGCAGAAGTCGACCATATTCCCGATGAACCATGCGTCATTGCGACCGGTCCCTTGTCCTCCAATGCGATTGTTAAGGCAATTGGCGCTCTGATTGATGAAAAATACTGCTATTTCTTTGATGCTGCTGCGCCGATTGTCACGGCGGAGTCAATCGACATGACAAAGGCATACAGAAAGTCGCGCTATGACAAAGGGACGGCAGACTATATCAACTGTCCTATGACAAGGGAACAATTCGAGGAATTCTATCAGGCTGTAATCGCCGCCGAAACCGCCCAATTGCATTCCTTTGAAAAGGAAGTCTATTTTGAAGGATGCATGCCTTTCGAGGTCATGGCAAAAAGGGGACGCAATACTCTGCTGTTTGGACCGATGAAGCCGGTGGGGCTTGAGCATGAAGGCGTGCGCCCATATGCGGTCGTGCAGTTGCGCCAAGACAACGCCGAGGCAAGCCTGTATAACATCGTTGGCTTCCAAACACACCTGAAATGGGGCGAGCAGAAGAGGGTATTGCGCATGATCCCGGGGCTAGAGAATTGTGAAATCGTGCGCTATGGCGTCATGCACCAAAACACGTATATCAATTCTCCCATGTATATCCGCGAGACATACCAGTTCAAGGACAGGGACGACTTGTTTTTCGCTGGCCAAATGACGGGAGTAGAGGGATACGTTGAATCCGCTGCTTCCGGCATGCTGGCGGGGATCAACCTAGCGCATGTATTGCATGGCTCAGAGCCAATTGCGCCAGGACCCTTGACCATGATCGGAGCGATGTCGCGCTACATCTCTAGCGCTAGTCCCGAAAACTTCCAGCCCATGAACGCCAATTTTGGCATCATGCACCTGAAGGAAAAAGTAAAGAAAAAAGAGCGCAAGGAAGCATATGCACCACAATCCCTTGCACTCCTAAAAGAATATAAGGAGCAAGGCTTGCTATGAGCGAGATAAAACTTGAAAACGGGACGATCCTACACTACGTAGCGCAAGGAGAGGGAAAGCCATTGCTTTTATTGCATGGAAATGGGGAAACGCATGAGATCTTCAATGCCGCAATTGCGCCATTGTCGAAACAATACACATGCTACGCTATCGATAGCAGAGGACATGGGCTTTCTTCAATATGCACAAAGTATGACTACCGAGAGATGGCCGATGATATCCGCTTGTTCATCGAAGCGCTTGACCTCAGAAATATCGCCTTGTGCGGCTTTAGCGACGGGGGAATCATTGCGCTTCTTGTGGCAATGGGAAATCCTCGCATCCGCACCGCGATTGCCTGCGGGGCAAATATCCGCCCAGATGGGCTTGTTCCCTGGCTTAGGCAGATGTTCTGGCTGATGGCAAAATGCAAGCCTAGCCCATTGCTAGATCTCATGATGCATCAACCAGATATTACGCACGAGGAATTGAAGACCATCGCATGCCCGACACTGATATGCGTTGGGCAACATGATCTCATCAAGCTTTCGCACACAAAGGAAATTGCCGACAACATCCCGCACTGTCAAATGCGAGTCCTGCCAGCTGAAAGCCATGGAAGCTATATCGTTGGAAGCACTAAAATCGCAGGCATTGTCGCTGGGTACCTTTCTCGGATGGAATGATTTTCCGCTTGCATTCTATGCGGCGTATGGTATCATTTTTCGGGACTGGTCAACAGTCGCTGGAAACGGAGGGACTTTATGAACAAAAATTCTCTTCTCTCAATGCGAGATCTAGCTGAATCCGATATTTTCAGCATTCTTAACGATGCTTTATTGTTTGAAACCGAATACAAGGATTGGCAGTTACCTGTAAACCAGGCGATGGTTGCCAATCTTTTTTTTGAAGCATCGACCCGAACGCATTATTCTTTCGAGAGCGCTGAATATCAACTCGGCTGCAAGGTCGCTGACATTGACACAAGCGTATCCTCCATCACCAAGGGAGAAACGCTATACGACACAATCAAGACGCTCGAAGTCATTGGGTACGACGCCGTTGTCATTCGTCATCCCGAAGATGCCTATTATGCACGACTAGAAGGCGTAGAAATCCCGGTCATCAATGCGGGGGATGGCAAGGGAGAACATCCCACGCAATGCTTGCTTGATCTCTTGACGCTTTACAAGGAATTTGGAACTCTTAAATCGCTCAAGGTAGTGATCTGTGGCGATATTGCCCATAGCCGCGTTGCCGCCTCCAACAAGCACGCCTTGGAAATGCTAGGATCAAGCGTGGCGTTTTGTGGACCAAGCGAGTGGGAAAGGGAAGGCTTCCCGTTCGTGGATTTCGATGAAGCCATCAAGAGCGCCGATGCTGTGATGATGCTGAGGATCCAAAGGGAACGCGGCGCCAAGACAACGGGAACCGATGCCGAGTATCTCAATGCCTATGGCATGAACAAGGATCGCTACAAAATGCTACAGGATCACGCAATCTTGATGCATCCCGCCCCGGTTAACCGCGGCGTGGAGATCGATGGCGACCTGATCGAAGCGGAAAAAAGCAGGATCTTTCCCCAGATGGCCAATGGCGTTCTGGTGCGCAAGGCGGTAATCAAGCGTGCCTTTGGCATTAAGCCCTTCAAGGAGTAGGTTATGAAAACTTTGTTAAAAAACGGAACCGTGGCATATGGCAACGATCTCGTTGCCACGGATGTGCTGTTCGATGAATCCGGAATATTGAAAATCGAGGAAAACATCGAAGATGAAGCAGACGATGTTTTGGATTGCACAAATCTCGCAGTTCTTCCCGGGCTGATCGATGTCCATGTCCACTTGAGAGAACCAGGCTTCGAAGCCAAAGAGACGATTGAAACCGGCTCAAAAGCTGCTGCCAGGGGAGGTTTTACAACCATCATGGCAATGCCCAATGTCAACCCATATCCCGACAACAAGGAGACAATGGAAAAATATCTGACACGCATCGCGGAAAGCAGTGTGATAAATGTCATTCCCTATGGAACAATCACATGCATGGAAAAGGGAGAAGAAGTTTCCGCCATGAAAGACATGAAGGAACTTGGCGTGCGTTGGTTCTCAGACGATGGCGTTGGCGTTGCGAACGATGAAGTCATGGAAAAGGCGATGAGAGAGGCAGCAGCACTTGACGCCCTGATCGCTTCCCATACGGAAGACATGCGCTTCCGTATCCCTGGCGCAAGCGTCCATGAAGCGCAATACGCCTATGAACATGGCTGGATCGGCATTCCGAGCGATTGCGAAAGCTCCCAGCTTACGCGCGATCTTGCCTTGGCTCTGAAGACACAAGCACGCTACCACGGATGCCATATTTCGGCCATGGAGAGCGTCGAAGCCTTGCGCCGTTATAAAGTCCTTGGGGCAGACATTAGCGCCGAAGTGACGGCGCACCATTTATTGCTGGAAAACACCGATGTCATGGGACCAAACTGGAAAATGAATCCGCCTTTGCGCTCGCACGCCGACCGCATGTCGCTAATTCATGCGCTCGAAAGCGGGGTAATCGATTTCATCGCCAGTGACCATGCGCCACACACGTTCGAAGACAAGGACAAGCCAATGGCGCAAGCCGCTTTCGGGATCGTCTCCCTAGAGACAAGCTTTGCCTTGCTCTACAGTGAATTCGTCAAGCGCACCCACCGCTGGACATTGCCACAGCTTGTCTCATGGATGAGCGAAAAGCCTGCCAAACGCTTTGGCTTCAAGGACATTGGCGTGCTGAAGCCTTCCTACAAAGCAGATATCGTTGTCATGGATCTCATTAGCGAACGTGTCATCCACGCATCACAATTCCAATCCAAGGGAAAAAACACGCCTTTTGATGGCTGGACGACATGGGCTACCGTCAAGCGCACCTATGTCAATGGCAAGCTCATATACAAAGAAGGTGAGGAATGATGCATGATCGTAGATAAATCGCTGATTCTATCACATGAAAAGATCGCTGATTCCATTTACGCGCTAACACTTCAAACAGCCATTGCACCGCTTGCTAAGTGCGGGCAATTCGTACAGGTCGCGATCCCTGGGTTCTTCTTGCGCCGCCCGATTTCCATTGCCAATATAGACGACGACAGCATTTCGCTGATATATCGCATCGTTGGCGATGGTACACGCAGGCTTTCGCAATGCCCAAGCGGTGAAACACTTGATCTTTTCGGTCCCCTTGGCAACGGTTTTCCCGTGCTACAGAAAGATGTGATCCTCGTAGGGGGAGGCATTGGAGTCCCGCCATTATACGAAACAGCCAAAAGCTACATCGCCAACGGCATATGCCCGACGGTTGTACTTGGCTTCAACGATGCTTCCTCGTCGATTCTGTGCAAAGAATTCGCAAGCCTTGGCTGTCGGGTCCTAGTCGCTACCATGGATGGATCTCTGGGATTAAAAGGAACAGTGATCGATGTGATCGTAAAGCATGGCTTGGAAGGGAAAACGGCGCTAGCATGCGGTCCTATGCCAATGCTTCGGGCGGTTTCGGAAAAATGCAATGAATGCTATGTATCGCTAGAAGCCCGCATGGCATGCGGCATGGGAACATGCAATGGCTGCGTTGTTAAGAATGCGCAAGGAAAAGCAGTGCGCATCTGTCGAGATGGTCCAGTGTTCCCAGGAAAAGAGGTGTTCTAATGGATCTATCTATCAAGTTGCCAGGGCTGAACCTGAAAAACCCTGTGATACCCGCCAGCGGTTGCGCAGGATATGGTCGAGAAATGGCTGAGTTATTCGATCTATCGATCCTTGGCGGAATTGCAATCAAAAGCGCCACGCTTCATGAACGCATTGGCAACCCCGCGCCTCGCATCGCTGAAACGCCAATGGGCATGTTGAATGCGATTGGCCTACAGAACCATGGCGTCGACTACATCATCGAAAACGAACTTCCGTTTCTATCCCGCTTTGATACCGAAGTAATCGCAAACATCGCGGGAAGTTGCGAAGAGGACTATGTGGAAGTCATCCGCCGCATGAACCACTCTGACGTAGTAAAGGCATACGAGCTGAATATCTCATGCCCCAACGTCAAGCATGGCGGGATCGGTCTTGGAACAGACCCAGACCTTGCAGCAAAAGTCACGCAAATGTGCGTGGAAGCATCACACAAACCCGTCTATGTGAAGCTAACACCCAATGTCACAAACATCGTTTCCATCGCCAAGGCGGTGGAGCAGGCAGGCGCTACCGGACTCATCTTGATCAACACACTGCTAGGCATGCGCATCGACTTGAAGACAGGGAAGCCGTTGCTCGGCAACGTGACGGGAGGATTGTCCGGTCCTGCGATCAAGCCCGTTGCCTTACGCATGGTCTACCAATGCGCCAAGGAAGTTTCGATCCCGATCATTGGCGTCGGGGGAATTTCTTCCGCCAGCGATGTCCTTGAGTTTTTGAACGCCGGCGCATCGGCGGTAGAAGTCGGCGCCGCCAATTTCGCCGACCCATTTGTTTGTCCAAAAATCATCGAAGAACTGCCCACTGTATTAGAAACATATGGATATAAATCGCTGAAAGAGGCGATTGGAAGGAGCCTTGAATGAGCAAGACGATTATTGCACTGGATTTTTCCAGCCGAAAGGAAGTCATGGACTTCCTCGGCAAGCTGAACGAACCCGCATACGTCAAGATCGGCATGGAATTGGCATATGCATGCGGGCTGGACATTGTCCGCGAGGTGAAGGAGATGGGGCACAAGGTGTTCCTGGATCTCAAGCTTCACGATATTCCCAATACCGTCAAGGGTGGAATGAAAAACCTTGCGGCGCTTGGCGTCGATATTGTCAATTGCCATTGCGCCGGGGGAATCGAGATGATGAAAGCCGCAAAACAGGGAATCTTGGAAGGAACGCCTGAAGGTTGCGAAAGAGCCAAAGTCATCGGCGTCACTATTTTGACATCGGTATCCAAAGAGGCAATGAACAATGAACTTGGCATTGATGGAGAAGTAATCGACACGGTTGTGCAATACGCCAAGAACGCAAAGGAGGCGGGGCTGGATGGCGTTGTATGCTCGGTACACGAGGCTGCCGCAATCCATGCGGCTTGCGGAGATGATTTCCTCACTGTTACCCCTGGCATTCGGCTTGCAGGCAACGATGCCAATGACCAAAAGCGCATCGCCACGCCAGAATACGCAAGGCAACAAGGCTGCGACATGATTGTCGTTGGTCGATCCATTACCAAGGCAAAAGATCCTGCGACCACCTGCGCACTGATCGAGGAGGCAATGGCATGATGCAAGAATACAAGAAAGAATTCACCGATTTCATGCTTTCATGCGAAGCATTGAAATTCGGCGACTTTACCCTGAAGAGCGGCAGGAAATCCCCGTTTTTCATGAATGCGGGAGCATATGTCAATGGCAGCCAGTTGCGCCGTCTCGCTGGCTTCTACGCCGAGGCAATCCACGATGCTTTTGGCGATGACATTGATGTTCTGTTTGGACCTGCCTACAAGGGAATCCCTCTTGCCGTGGCGACTGCCATGGCGTTCAGCGAGAAATACGGGGTCGATGTTCGCTATTGTTCAAACCGCAAGGAGGCAAAAGACCATGGGGATGCCGGCATTCTGCTTGGTTCAAAGCTTAAGGATGGCGACCGTGTCGTCATGATCGAGGATGTCACGACATCCGGCAAATCCATGGAAGAAACCGTGCCGATCGTCAAGGCGCAGGCAAATGTGCAGATTGTCGGTCTGGTCGTATCGCTCAATCGCTGCGAAAAAGGAAAAGGGGGCAAAAGCGCGCTGAAAGAAGTCAGCGAAACATATGGCTTTCCAGCCATCGCCATCGTAGACATGCCTGAAGTCGTACAGATCATGCAGGAAAAGAATCTCCTTGACGACAACATGCTTGCATCAATCCGCGCATATTACGAAAAATACGGCGCAAAAGAATAAAATCCATTGAACTGCGCAAGCCGATGTGTTATGATGCACATCGGCTTCTTCATTGATGTCGTTTTATTCATGGAGAGCTAATACTCACACAGTGGATTCACTTTCCCGTGCATGTGTGCCGCAGACCCAGCGGCACGGGTGTTGATTGTGTTGGAAACTGTGGCGGAAAACAACGGAAAGCGAGGTAAATTGATAATGGCTGTTGTTTCAATGAGAAAAATGTTGGAGAATGGTGTTCATTTCGGACATCAGACACGCAAATGGAATCCTAGGATGAAGCAGTTTATCTATACTGCCAAGAACGGTGTCTACATCATCGACCTAGAGAAGACAAGGGAACAGCTTGAAAAGGCGTATGCCGAGATCAAGAAAATCACCGAGGACGGCGGAAAGATCCTCTTCGTCGGCACAAAGAAGCAGGCGCAGGCCACCATCCTTGAGGAAGCACTCCGTTCAGGTTGCTTCTATGTCAACCAGAGATGGCTCGGCGGAACATTGACAAACTTCCGTACAATCCAAAGATCCATCAAGAGACTTCTTGAAATCGAAGAGATGGAGACAAGCGGACAGATCAGCGTCTACACAAAGAAAGAACAAGCAAACCT